>JBDSBP010000068.1:0-2738 GCA_039921525.1 Chitinophagaceae bacterium
GTTACTGGTTATTTATAAACATTATATTATTAAAAATAATTATGAAACCCTGAATTTCTGTTTGTTAAACCTGAAACTGATAGCTGACAGCCGATAGCTGATAGCCCATGCTTACACATTTTCCAAACCATACTGTTTCAAAATATCCTGCGGTACACCTTCCCATTTATTGGGTGTGTTACCAATATAGCCAATATCTTTTACACCCATCTCGGTGGTAAAAAATCCGGAAGCGGTGAGATCGCGCATACGGTTGAAAAAGCTAACGCCGGGTTGCATACCGGGCTTAACATTTTGCGGATAAGCAATGTCAGTAACCATTTCAAGCTGCTGTTCCTTCGTTGTGTCTTTAAATGATTTAGTGTACCGCTTCAGACATTCGATATCAAGCCATCTCAATCCCCCGCGCATGGGCACCTGGTGAGAAGGGATGTCTTTCACTATAAATTCTATAAACTCCGGTACTTTGGCATCCGATGCACTACCTGATTTATCATCTTTGGGAATGATGATATCAGCAAGGACAGTAATGGTAGCCATTTCATGCTCGGTAAAGAAATTGGGACTGTTTTTTATTTTTTTATTCTGTTCAATTTCAGCTTTTTCCCGGCCGGCTTCGTCACCGGTTTCAGGTGGCACTTTACCTACTTCCGTTTTGTCGTCTTTGGTTTTACAAGCTTCCAGTAAAACGCCGGAAGAAACAACGGTTAAGCCTAATGCTTTGAGAGAGTCACGCCTATTCATAGTATGATTATTTAGCTGGGATTATACATTTAATTTCTTTCTCTGTTCGAGGATATATTCTGCGGTACGCATAGATAATGCGAGGATTGTCCAGGTAGCATTTTTATCTCCCTGTTGAACAAATGGCGCCGCATCTACCACGAATAAATTTTTACAGTCATGCGCCTGGCACCATTTGTTAAGCGCCGATTTTTTGGGATCATCGCCCATGCGAATAGTTCCCACTTCATGTATGATCCTTCCCGGGGCCTCGAGGCCATAACTGTCTTCAGGACCATGAGGTTTACCCGTTACAATAGCGCCCATTTCGTGTAAGAGAGCCTGGAAGGTTTCCTGCATATGTTTGGCCTGTTTTACTTCAGCATCGCTCCATGTATAATTGAATCGTAAAACGGGTATGCCAAATTTATCTACCACCGATGGGTCTATTTCACATAAATTTTCTTTTCTCGCTATTGCAGTGCCTCGTCCCGCCATGCCTACCTGCGTTCCGAAAAAACGCCGGTAATCATCTTTAAGAGAAGCGCCGAATCCGCCAGCTTGCTTTTTATTACCATTCCTGTCTGGAACGGTGCCATTCATATTCTGAATACCACCGCCAACGCCGTATGACGGCATCCTCATTCCACCCCCATATTCAATATGATAACCACGTGGGAAGTCCAGTTTCTTATTATCCAGCCACCAGGGAGAATATATATGAACGCTACCGGCACCATCTTCATTGAAGCGCTTACGATCCAATAACTGTGGAAGAAATCCGCCCATACTGGCGCCCGTAGAATCGTGCAGGTATTTACCAACTACACCACTGTTATTAGCCAGCCCATTGGGATGTGCAGTAGATTTTGAATTGAGCAGTATGCGAGCCGATTCGCAGGCGCTTGCACCTAAAACTACGGTCTTGGCATTTACCTGGTATTCCTGCATGTCGTCTCTGTTAACATACGACACACCCGTGGCCACTCCTGATTTATCGGTAATAATTTCCCTTACCATGGCGTTGGTAATCACTTCCAGGTTGCCGGTCTTAATGGCCGGGATAACCAGGCAGGATGATGCGGAAAAATCAGCATATACTTTACAGCTGCGGCTGCATTGCGCGCAATAGAAACATTGACCGCGATCTTTATTTCCGGGTAACGCTTCTGTAAGTACAGACCCTCTTCCGGCAATAACTTTTACACCAATTTTAGAAGCTGCTTTTTTGATAAATAATTCAGGCACGCGCGGTTTGGGGGGCGTCAAAAAAATACCGTCCGGCTCGTTTTCCAACCCTTCTTTGGTTCCATAAACGCCAATCAGGCGATCCACTTTATCGTAGTAAGGTTTTACGTCATCATAGGTTATAGGCCAGTTATCGGTTAGACCATCCGTACACTGAAAATCCTTAGGGCCCATACGTAACGAGATCCTTCCCCAATGATTGGTTTTACCTCCCAGCATGCGGGAACGGAACCAGTCAAATTCAGTTCCTCCATTCTTTGTGTAAGGTTCGCCATCAATTTGCCATCCTCCATATGCTGCGTCAAAATCACCAAAAGCCCGAATAGTAGAAGCCCCCCTGCGAGGCGATTCCCAGGGCCATTTCAGTTGGTGAGAATCTTTTGCCGGGTCAAAGAAGGGACCGGCCTCAAGCATTAATACTTTTATGCCGGCCATTGCCAAATAATGCGCCGCCATACCACCACCGGCGCCGGATCCAATGACTACCACATCATATACCGTAGATGTTTTTTTTACCTGTAACGTGTCCATTGTTTGAGATGTATATTTTTTGAGTTAGAAAGTGAATGGCAATCGGCTATTGGCTTTCAGCTGTCGGCTATCGGCTTTCAGCTATCGGCAGTTGAGAAAGCAAATTAATGTATAATATTCAAAGAATTTTTCAAATACCTGTATAACACCATGATTAAAGTTGAAAACCGATTGCTGAAAGCCGATAGCCGAAAGCTGATAGCCGAAAGCTGGTAGCCGAAAGCTGGCAGCCTTTC
>JBDSBP010000069.1:0-3963 GCA_039921525.1 Chitinophagaceae bacterium
CTGAGCCCTCTGATAAGCGGATAAATAATTCATCCTTTGAATGGGTATATTGAAATGATTTGCCATCGAGTGATATTGAATCTACTACCATTCCCCTGCCTTTTCTTTCGGTAGATTTATTTATAAAGTCAAGCCTTAATTCATAAACATTTTTCTTCCTGAATAAAACAGTTATAGAGGCAGTGCCCATCATTTCATCGGTCTTATCAGATAAGGCGAGTTCAAACTTATAATGGACGATATCGATGTTATAGTTACGTGGATAATCATCAGCATAACCCAATCCGGAAATATGTAAAAACATCCATAAAATAAAAATAGATTTAGAATATTTGATCATAGAATTTGATTTATTCTTTACAGGGAAATTAATACTTTCATGATCTCCAATTGTTACTTCTATTTTACCATTCTTTGCATGACGCTGCATAAAATCTATCCAATTTTTTGCAACTGAATATGCCCTATCATTTTTATCTGCATAAAGTCATTTTTGTTTTATCTAAAACCACTTTACATCAGCCAATATGGATTGCTTAAAATGAAGCTTATTGTTGAGTATATCAGGTAAAGGTTCCAACCTTTCACTTTCGTACTACGGTAGCCCTGTAAAAATCAATAAATGAAACCTCCATTTCCCATTCTCTATGCGTAACTAGGGAAGAACAATTGGAATATGAGACTTCGCCAGGTATGCCAGCAATTCATTCCTTAAACCCGCAATTATTTTAGCATATTTCGAATCATTAATCATATTGTTTGTTTCTCCCGGGTCTATTTGTAAATCGGAGAAAACCTCTCGTACTTTATCGCCACATTTATCATCCAATTCGTATTTATACCGGCCCGTATGAATCAGGTATCCCAATTCATTTTCTATGATAATATGATCGCGCCAATTTTTCACCTTTGTATGATCAAGTAATGGCGCCAGGGATCTGCCGGAAAGACCTGGAGGAGGTTGAATTTTTGCCAGATCACATAATGTTGGTAATATATCTAACCCATTACTTACCAGATGCTGCGTATCCACCCTTGATTTCTCCTGCAACCGGGGATAAGAAATGATAAATGGTATTCGAGCAGCTTCTTCGTAAAACACCGTTTTGTGTTCCAGTTTATGCGAGGCATCATTATCCCCATGGTCCGCAGTAAATATCACAATAGTATTATCTCTTAATCCCGAATTATCAAGGGCAGTTAATACCTTTCCAATCAGTAAATCTACCTTTTCCACCAGCCTGGCATAAGCCCATCGGTGTAGGCGCCAATCTTCTTCCGACCATTTGTCGCGAACCGCTTTTCTGAAGTCCCTCAATCTAATTAGGCTGTCAACAGTATAAGACTCACCAAACATGGGCTGGAAGTTTAAAGGCAGCGGCGGACAGTATTTATCAAAGAAATCTTTTTTGCTTATCCCATCAGGAATTTTCATAACATCAAACAAATCCTGCGGTGTTGCTTTAGCAAGCTGACTTTCCGGTGATCCAAATCTAATCGCATCGAAGCAAATATCATGTGGATTAATAAACGAAGCAAACAATAAAAAAGGGTTATCGCCGGACTTCCGTTTATTAAAAAATGCCGAAACATCATTAGCGAGACCATCCCTGTCATCTTTTGTAATTACCTGGTATCCCCAGATTGCAGGATTCATATTCTCCAACGGCACATGGAATTTTCCACCATAATAAGTATCGTAACCGGCATTTCGGAATGTAGTTCCCAACGAAGTAGGATATAAATGCTCGATGATGGTTCGGTTTGACTGGTTAATTTTCATATCGTTTTCCCTGATTCCTGCAACGGAAGGATGCATCCCGGTCTGTATAGAAAAACGCGATGGCAAGCATACCGGGTTTGTGACATATGCCTTTTCAAAACGTACACCTGTAGCAGCAAGATTATCGAGCGCAGGTGTGTGCAACCATTTATTTCCTGTGCACGAAAGCATGGTAGCACTTTGCTGATCGGTCATAATGATGAGGATATTGGGAGGCTTAACAGCAACCAAAGGCTTCATTTTAGATTTATTGCGCTGAGCACTCACAATGCCTGTCGCTAATAACAGTGCAGCCAACATTAGAACCTTAGCAGGATTCCAGTTTTTAGTATTGCATATTGCCTTCATCATAAACATAGGTTTTACCCTTTGAATTTCATTAATAGATCAGAAGTTTTTTTAAACCATTCAGCTAAAATACGGGTTTGCTTTTTTCCCAGCTTTTTGCAGGCACACTATATTCTTTTTTCAATTTCTTATATCGTAACCGTAATTCATGCAGCTTGTGTGTGTACTTAGGATTATTTACCAGGTTATCAATTTCATGCGGATCGTGTTTTATATCAAACAACTCTTCAAAATTATCTTCAAAGTAATTCATATACTTAAAGTTTTTTGTAACTATTCCCTCCTCACGGGGAAGCTGGGGGCCGCCTAAAAAATAATATTGGTAAAAAAAATCTTTCCTTTCCGGGATTTTATTTTCGACCAAACTAATCAAATCGATTCCTTGAATTGTTTTTGGCGCAGTCACTCCTGCCATTGCAAGAATTGTTGGAGCGATATCAATATTTAAAGCAATTTGAGAAGCTTTATACTGTTTTATTTTATCCGGCAACTTAGGATGATAAATAAGAAGCGGCACCCGGATGGATTCTTCATAACCATACCATTTTCCTTCCATACCGTGTTCGCCCAGAAACATACCGTTGTCTCCCATAACTATAATAATCGTATTAGCCGCTAAACCCAATTCGTTCAGTTTCGCCATCATTTCACCTACCACGTCATCCACACCTGTTATCAAACGATAATAATTTTTTACATTTTCCTGATATAATTCATGAGTACCAAACAATCCTTTCCATCGCGCTCTGGCAAAGTTGGAATCTGTGCGGAAAAAGTCCGGCATTTGATTCCAATACCTGGGATCTGCAGTTACCGGTTCTGGTATAGTAACGTTTTGATAATAATCTTTATACCTGGGCTGAATTATATAAGTGGGCGGGTTTCCGTCCTGCTCGTGCGGAGCCTTAAAACTAACGGACAGGCAAAATGGATCTTTATTACTAACCTGGTTCAGGAATTTCTGAATTGCATACCCAATTGTATCTGTATCATGTGTCTTTTTCCCATTCTTATCAGTGGTAATATACCTGGGTTGCATTTGACCACCTGCTTCCGTATTAACCCAAAAGTCAAAAAGCTGCTGCGGTGGGTGTGTTCCCACTCCAAACTTACCAATAAAGCCCATCCTATATCCTGCATCTTTCAATAATGCCGGATAAGTATTTCCAACGGATTCGTCAGACAGATCAGTACGGAAATCATGTATATGATGCATGGTTTCATATTGCCCGGTGAAGATACTGGCCCTGCTAACACAACATATCGAGGTTGTAACATATGCATTTTGAAAGAGTATCCCGGAACTTGCCAACTTATCCAGGTTTGGGGTTTGAATGATTGTATTACCCATTGCTCCTAAAGCATCCCATCTTTGATCATCGGTAAGAATAAATATTATATTAGGCCTATCATTTCCTTGTTTTTTCCCAGGTTGAAAAAAACCGTCCGTTCCGTTTTTATAAGATACCAGCGTTATATAACTAATAATTGTAAGAAATATTATGCAGGACGGCAAAATGAATCTCTTCATAGTTTATACTTTAAAATAATTAAATATTCAGCATGTCCTCTTGTTAGGTATATTTAGTTAGACTGAGGCATAAAGTTAGCATCAAAACAACCTCTCCTATTCATAACCATGAACCTGACCATCTTACTATTCACCTATTTTTCAGACACTACTCTTTGCGCCATTAACCTGGTTGCTTCGGCATCACATTTATTCCTGTAAAACTCAACTTTGGTTTTATATTTTTTATTGAAGGCCAGATTGTTTGTTTCATTTGGATCTTTCCTGAGATTATATAGTTCCATATAATCAGGATGATCTT
>JBDSBP010000070.1:0-3594 GCA_039921525.1 Chitinophagaceae bacterium
AAGGAGAGATGGGTGTTTGATTATGAGTGAACAGGCAGTCGGCTATCGGCTATCAGCTTTCAGCAGTGAACTCAGCTATATAAAATCACTTTAATTCTTCCCCTTAAACTTCAAATGTTCAAACATCTCCAGCGCTGGTTCCTTAATTTTCCCGATTCCTTCTTTCACTTTCGAAGTTGCTTTTTCGGATTTTTCCCTGACTGAATATTTTAATTTGTTGAACCGATCTCTAAATAGAAGATGGTGTATTTTTGGCTCTGGGTTTTCCCTGTAGTTGCCGTTGCCGTCATAATTATTTACCGTGCGGGTAAACTCTTTTATCTTCTTTCTTTTTTTCCTTGATTTTTTAAATAAAAGCACCGTTATCAAAATAGCGGCTGTGATACCTAATATTTTAAGTGTTGGTGCAGAGGAAGCATTCCGGTTTTTAGGCGGAATGTGTACAACACCCGAATCATCCATAAGCGCGGGCTGACGAATATAACGACCGGTGGATGGTATGGCCAACTTTGCAAAATTCCGTGACAGGTTGTGGAGTGATTTCCGCATGCCTGCACCCCGCATGGGGCTTCCATGCCCGGTGGCGACAATTTCAGGTTCCAGATTGGCCAGTTGCTCCACAGACGAGGCAGCAGATAACCAATCGCTTGTAAAATATTTAGGCGGCCCAGAAAGTTTTTTGTACTGGATTATCGTAGCCAGTACAGATTCAGATTTGGTGGTCACAAATGCATCACCGGCAATGAGCACCCTGTCTGATTCGCGGAAAAGGCTGATATGACCTGGGGCATGACCGGGCGTATGTATATATTGCCATTCCGGAAGCCCGGGTATCTCTCCACCTTGTGGTAACGAAACTACCCTGTTCTCAATATCAATCGGTCCCTTAGGATACAGAAAAGAAAGATCCGACATTAATCCACCACCAACAGTAATATCTGCCGGTGGATATGCCGACTGGCCTGTGAGGTAAGGAATTTCAAGATGATGGGCGTATACCGGAATATCCCATTCTTCGGCCAGTTTTTTTACGGAACCCACATGATCAAAGTGTCCGTGAGTAAGTATGATGGCAGCAGGCTGACTACCGTAACCAAATAGGAGTTCTCCCATTCTTTTAATTTTGGAACCAGACCATCTTAATCCTGTATCAACCAGCCACCAATTATTTCCAGCCGGATTGTTTATTGCATATAGGTTCACGAAAACGTCCCTTATTCCCCAAACACCTGGTGCCACCACAAACAGGTCAATATACTTCTCCTTAATTTTTGTTTTCATGATTCAGTGAAATTAATTATTAGCTATCGGCTTTAAGTAAATCTCTTGCTATTTTTTCGATGTCCCTTTGTTAATGTTAGCTTCTTTTTTTACCAGCTTTTAACTGATTATGGTTAAAAAGTATGCCAGAATATAGATATGAGGTTTGAGGTATGAGCTATGAGGTGTGAGGATTGAATTGGCGAGCCAATATCACGATTTAAAATAGCTTCAAAAGGATTCTGCAGTACTAACCTTAGTTCGATAATATTACGTCAGTCTATATTGCTTTATTAATAACCCAAGGGTGAAGCCTTGGGCTACAGGCAGGCTTTCTATGGGCTTTAGCCCAAGTTTCTCGCCATTCCTAGCGATTCCCAAGGCGGTCAGCCCTTGAGCTAAAGCCCAAAAGATATTCTTCTAAACCCCCCGGCATAAATGCCGGGGTTATTTAAAACCGTATTTTCCGCATCTTCTATGTAACTAAAAATTTGTTTATTTGAAAATGAATGAATGACAAATTTTTAAAGTTATTTAAATGGTGATATTGGCCCGCCAATCGATTACTCATACCTCATACCTCACACCTCATACATCATACCTCATACCTACTTCAGTCTTTCCAATGCATCAATGATCCTCTTATATCCCTCTTCGATTTTTTCCATATTATTGGCAAAGGAAATACGGATACAGTTTGGTTCGCCAAAAGCCCTGCCTGTTACAGTGGATACATGTGCCTTGTTCAAGAGGTACATGCAAAGATCATCCGCGTTGGCTATGACTTCTTCGCCATCCTTCTTTCCAAAATATTGGCTCACTATAGGAAAAATATAAAAAGCACCATCAGGTGAAGAACACTGAATATTAGGAATTCGCTGTATTAATTCCAGTACACGATGCTTCCTTCGTTCGAATTCTTTTACCATTTCCAATGTGGGAGACAGGTCGGTGGTAAGTGCGGTTATTGCTGCCCGTTGTGTAACGGCATTGGCACCACTGGTAATTTGTCCCTGTAACTTTTCGCAGGCTTTTACCACTTCCACCGAAGCAGCGATATATCCTAAACGGTAACCGGTCATTGCATAACCTTTGCTGAGTCCGTTAATGATTACCACCTGGTTTTTTAAAAAATCAAATTGAGCAATGCTTTCATGTTGCCCTACAAAATTGATATATTCGTATATCTCATCCGACATTATGTAGATGCCAGGATGCTTTTTGAATACTTCCGCTAAAGCCGTCAACTCGCTTTTGCTATAAACGCACCCTGTTGGATTGTTAGGAGAAGAAAACATGAAGAGTTTGGTCTTGGGAGTAATGGCGGCTTCCAGTTCTTCGGCGGTAATCTTATACCCATTTTCCAAAGAAGTATTTACTATAACTGGTTTGCCTTCATTCAATTTTACAATCTCTGAATAAGTAACCCAGTACGGTGTAGGAATGATAACTTCATCATCTTTATCCACCACCGCCATTACCAGGTTGGCAATGCTTTGCTTGGCGCCGGTTGATACAATAATATTTTCCGGCTTATAATCAAGGTTGTTATCTCTTTTTAGTTTGGTACAGATCGCTTCACGCAGATCCAGGAAACCCGCCACAGGAGTATAATGAGAGAAATTATCGTCTACTGCCTTTTTAGCTGATTCCTTAATGTGCGTAGGCGTATCAAAATCGGGTTCCCCTAAACTGAGGTCAATGATATCAATACCTTTTAACCGCAGTTCTCTTCCCAGTTTTGCCATTTTTAATGTTTCGGGTTCGTTAAACCACGACAACCTTGATGCTAATTCCATACGTTAAATCCGTACACAGACGGTGACTAGTTTACTTGTTTAATAATATTTTTTTAGAAATGCCCACAAAAGTATTGAAAACGAAACATCTTAAAAAATGATTATGGCCAATGGCCGTCAGCTATCGGCCGTCAGCTATCGGCTATCGGCTATCGGCTTTGTAATCAACGTCGGTTAAGATACGGGCTGTGACGTGCAATCAAAAGTTGCCTATAACTAATATTTTCACTAACCATTAACAATTTACCATTAACAATTAATTCTACTTTGACAAGTTATGAAGTGTTCTGTTGATTATGCTGCATCTCTGTGTAACAAATATATTACACAGAGTTACACGGAGAAGGCACAGAGTTTCACGGAGGGCCTCCGTGTATCTCTGTGCCTTCTCCGTGTAACTCCGTGTAACAAATATATTTCATGGAGTTAAAGAATGTTCGAAAGGGAACGGTTACTTGTAATTGAAAAATTATCTATTCGCAAGTCGTTCTATAGAGTAGATTAACGGGCTTTATACTTTTTCTGAAGCTTTTTA
>JBDSBP010000071.1:0-37195 GCA_039921525.1 Chitinophagaceae bacterium
GTATGCAGTCAGGGCGGGGGCAAGCCCCGCCCCTACAAACGCCCTTACATTTTGGTCAGCCTCGTAACTAAACGACATTGAATTACGATTGCTGTATTCTCATACCTCATACCTCATAGCTGATACCTCATACCTCATTCCTCATATCGTCCAGGTGGTTAGGCCGTGCGAAGTGAGTTGATATCGTTTAAAATAACCGCCAAATTTTGCCATGGATTCCATTACTTTAAATTTTGTGATATCCGGGCAGTAGAAAATCATAAAACCACCACCACCGGCGCCGGATATTTTTCCACCCATGGCACCGGCTTTTTTAGCCGTTTCATACATTTCTTCCATTAATGGATTTGAAATACCTTCAGCCATTCTTCTTTTCTGCTGGAATCCAAAATCAAGTATCTCGCCAATTTCATGTAATCTTCCTTTCAGCAATGCTTCCTTCATCATTTGGGCCTGTTGCCTGAGTTGATGCATGGCTTCAATGGGCTTTTCTTGGTTGTCGGTCACATTCCGGCTTTGCTTTTCGATGATCTTTGCTGATTCCCTGCTGGTGGAAGAAAAGTACAATAATAAATTATTCTCCAATTCAAACAGGTATTGTTGTTTGATACGTAATGGGTTTACGATCACTTTGTCTTCACCGAAAAACTCCATATAATTTACGCCACCAAATGTTGCAGCATATTGATCCTGCCTGCCGCCGGCCATTCGAAGATCGATTCGTTCTATTTCATATGCCAGGTGAGCTATGTCGTATTCACCAAGTGGCAGGCGAAACATCTCTGCAAAAGCACCTACTATAGCCACCACAAGGGTGGAAGATGTACCGAGTCCTGAACCGGCCGGGGCATCAACAAAAGTAGATAAATGGAAACCTGTCAGCGGTAATCCAAAGTCTTTTTGAATACGATTGTAAACGCCCTTCAAAAGGTTCAGCTCACCATTTATAGGTAAATAAGATGACCATTCATATCTATATTCCAGTTTCTGATCAAGTGCCTGCAGGATAATGGCATTCTCCTCAATAGGCATAATAGTAGCATTTGCATAAAGGGAAATGGTAGCGTTGAGTATCGCCCCCCCGTACAAATCACTATAAGGACTAACGTCCGTACCACCGCCCGCAAGTCCAATGCGCAACGGCGCTTTACTACGGTAGATCATTGAGGTATGAGGCATGAGGTGTGAAGTATGAGGCAGAATGCTTCAAACAAATGATGTGATAAAAAATATTTGAATGTTTCAACTGTTTATTATTGAATGTTAAACTTCAAAATCTCCCTGAACCGGTAGCTCAAACCTCACACATCAAACCTTATACCTATTTCCTACTTCGACAATGTTCCACACAAGGTTGCTCCATGACAGGTGTTTTTTTTCGCTGTGAAGATGAGGAATAAAATATTGCTCGCCTAATTCAAAATAGTGCCTGATGGCGTGGGCGATGGCGGAAGGGTTTGGATCTGTTACCAACCCCGCTTTTTCGTGAAGAACGTAATCGGCGAGGCCACCGACATTGGTAACGATCATTGGCTTTTCAAAATGGTAGGCGAGGGGAGTAACACCACTTTGCGAAGCTGCACGATAAGGCTGAATAACCACGTCAGCCGCGCAAAAATAATTTTTAACTTCTGCTTCTGGAATATAAGCTGTTTTGAGAATAAGGCTGCTTCGAATACCTAAGCGGTCAATCTTATCCTGGTATACTTTCTCTTCCTCATAAAATTCACCTGCAATGAGTAATTTCAGGCCAGGAATGGGATGGGGGAGTGATGTTATTATTTTTATCGCTTCCAGTAAAATATCCAACCCTTTATACCGTCTTATAAATCCAAAAAATAACAACAATTTATCACTCTTAACTATTCCTAATTTTTCCCTGGCTTCCTCTTTTGAAATGGCTTGTCCAAATGTATCATACAACGGATGTAATACCTGCCTGGCGGGTTTACCGGGTGCCAGGCGCTGCAGGTCTTTCATAACATTTTCGCTCATTGTTACAAATGCATCACATGCACCCAGAAAATACCGGGTTAAAACCAAGTCGCCTGCACGTTTTTCATGAGGTATTACGTTATCTGTAATTGCTACTATCCGGGTATACTTATTTTTTTTTATCAATCGCAATACCGTTCCGAGTGCAGCTCCCATAAAAGGCAGCCAAAAGCGCACCACCACGAGGTCAGGCTTGCGTTTTCGTAACTCATTGCCGACCAATAGCCAGTTCAGCGGATTAATAGAATTTAATTTTGAAAGGATAATTAAATCAGCAGGTGCAGGCTCCGTAGAATATTGGGTTTTCCCGGGAAAAAGAAATGCGGGATACTGCAGCGAAAAATTATAGATAACCGTATTGTACCCCTGTTGCTGAAATTCCCTCGCCAGGCGCTCGTTGAAAGTAGTGATGCCTCCACCCCTGAACGGATGCGCCGGACCTAATATAACAACTGTCCGCGCCCTTGAAATTTGATTAGTCAAGTCCAATCTTTTTTTCGATCAAATAAAAATTTCTGCCGGGAGAATTCCTGGAGATCAGTTCTGCCACAAAACCAGTAACAAATAATTGCGTTCCGATAATCATAGCGGTTAGCGCCAGGTAAAAAGGAGGCCTGTTGGATAGGCTTTGCAGCGGGTCGATTATTTTAAGGATGATTAGATAGGAGCTCATGCCAAGTCCGGATATAATAAATAAAGTGCCCCAAAGTCCAAAGAAATGCATAGGACGTTTTCCATATTTGCTTACAAACATGATAGAGGCAAGGTCAAGAAAACCATTCACAAAGCGTTCCCAGCCAAATTTTGATATCCCGTATTTGCGGGCATAATGCGCCACTGATTTCTCGCCAATTTTTTTGAAGCCTGCCCATTTTGCCATAACGGGGATATACCGGTGCATTTCGCCATATACTTCAATACTTTTAATCACTTTCTTGCGATATGCTTTTAATCCGCAATTAAAATCATGAAGTGGGATATGAGTTATTTTTGCCGTAAACCAGTTGAAAAAACGAGAAGGAATGGTTTTGCTGATAGGGTCATGTCTTTTTCGCTTCCACCCGCTTACCAGGTCGAACTTATCTTCCATGATCATTCTATACAGTTCAGGGATTTCGTCAGGACTGTCCTGCATATCCGCATCCATTGTAATAATTACATCGCCGTTGGCGGCCTTAAAACCTTCATTGAGGGCTGCGGATTTACCATAATTGCGTTGCAAACGAATTCCCTTGATATGCTTATTCGTACAACGTAACGATTCAATAATATTCCAGGAATCATCCACGCTGCCATCATCAATTAAAATGATCTCGTACGAATAATGATGCAGGTTCACCACCTTCTCTATCCACGCGCAAAGTTCGGGCAGCGATTCTTCTTCATTGTATAATGGAATAACTAAAGAAACATCCATTCGAAATATTAAGTTTTTTCTTGTAAATCTTGTTTGCTCTTTTTTAATGCAAAAGAGAATATCAATCCAAAAATGCAATCTATTACAATCCACATCCCCATTCCCTTTAAAGCATTTACCGGGCTGAGCTGGGTATAGGTGTCTCTCAGTTTATCCATCTGGCTCGTTATGCGTTCATCTGTCCACCCGGCTTTTTGAAAATTAATTTTTGAGGTTGTTGAAAACCGTTCAAAGAAACCCGGCTCGATATACATTAAATACACAAAATTAAACAATGCGTAGGCAAGCTCTGTGAGTATAATTGTTAAAAGTATAGCCTGGAAGATTTCCTTAAAATCAGCATAACCTCCCAACTGTTTTCTCCGGGCCCTGCCTGTAAAATAAAAAAGCACCAGGAAAAAAAGGTAAGAAATTACGGCAAATCCACCAAAGGAAAGAGGATCCGTTGCAAAGTAATGGAAGCGTACATATAATAAGATGCAATAGAATATTGCGCTGACAATGCCATATCTTGAACCAATGTAATATTTGGACCTGGTCTTCATTTAATAGAATTAATTAACTTAATGATTCATGTAAAAATTCTCACCGTTGATTATACCCGCTACTCTTCCAAAGAGATCCTTGCCGATAAAAGGAGAATTTTTTGATTTCGACCTGATATTTTTTTCAAGATAAGTAAAAGTACTGTTCGGCTGGAACATTGTAAGCTGAACAGGGTTATTTACCGCAATAGCCATCCTGGGTAACCCGAATATAACAGCTGGATTTATAGAAAGCAATTCCACCCATCGTTGTTCCGGCAAATGCGGCATAATTGTTTTTAATACTGCGTAGCAGGTCTCCAAACCGGTGATGCCGAACTTTGCATATTCGAATTCCACAATTTTACTGTCGTACTCATGCGGCGAGTGATGAGTGGCGATACAATCTACGGATCCGTCTTCAATGGCTTTACGCAGAGCCATCATTGTTGCTCGCGTGCGCAGCGGTGGATTTACTTTCAGATTTGTGTTGTAATCTGCCAGGTCCTCATCACAGAAAAATAAGTGATAAGGGGTAATGGAACAGGTCACCTGTATGCCCGACTGTTTTGCACGTTGTATATATTCCAGAGATTTCGGGGAAGTTATTCCTGTAAAATGTAATCTTGAATTAGTATACCCGGCTAGCTTGATATCCCTTGCTACCGCCAGTTCTTCAGACATAATGGGCTTACCCTGCAGCCCCAGGCGTGTTGATATTATGCCCTCATTCATTAATCCGTGCGGAGCCAGGCTTTTGTCATCCGGTAATTGTATGATGGTTCCACCGATAGGTTTCACATACTCTAATGCTTTCACCAGCATACCCGAAGACTGAACGGGGTTCAATCCATCGCTGAAAGCAAGGGCGCCACTATTAAACATATCATACATCTCCGCCAGCTCCCTGCCTTCGGTGTTTTTTGTGATAGCGCCGATGGGAATGACTTTAACCGGCAGCGATTTTGATTTTTGGACTATATATTCTACCTGTGCTTTATTGTCAACCACCGGCATGGTGTTAGGGATCACCATTACGGTGGTATATCCGCCTGCCGCAGCAGCAGCAGCACCTGATTCGAGTGACTCTTTATATTCAAACCCCGGATCACAAAAGTTGGCGAACACGTCTATCCAGCCAGGTGAAACATGTAATCCCGGGAGATCAATGATGGTATCTGCCGGGTCTGTGATGGCCGATTGAATATTTTGAATAACGCCATTATCTAAAAGAATATCCTGCTGGGAGAGATGAAAAGGGGAGCCTGGATCAATAATCGTTGCCTGTCTGATTAGTATCTTCATTGAAAATGATTTCGCGAAGATAGCGTTGTTCATTGAATTTTTTAAAATTCAGATTTTGCTTTACATTTACCGCCGTTTGTAAAAGTTCGGGGCGTAGCGCAGTCCGGTAGCGTACCAGGCTGGGGGTCTGGTGGTCGCTGGTTCGAATCCAGTCGCCCCGACGAACGTGGATGACAAATTGAGTTAGAAGCTTGTAAATATCAGTATTTACAGGCTTTTTTAGTTTGCTGTATTATCAAATAATATTAAAGAATCTCAAAACTCAGGTGCCCTTTAAGGTGCCCTTATTTCTTTATTCTAAAAAAGGGTATTAATTACACTATATTGTATTGATAATCAGTAATATGTGTAATTAAATTTGATAGAATTTGATAATATTTAGTAAGATTAAAAATTGAACTATGAATTACAGAAATCAATTCGAAACAAACTCAACCAAATCAAATGAAAACACTAAAAGTGTAAACAGTTTTCGGATTTACTTTTATATAAAAAAGTACAAGGAATTAAATGGCAAGTTGCCAATTTACGCGAGGATTACAGTTAATAAACAACGAGCAGAATTTTCAATTAAGCGCACAATAGAAGAAAAAAATTGGAACTCTGCGAAAGGTCTTGCAAAAGGGAATAAAGAAGAGGTAAAATCTCTTAACCACTATTTGGAGCAAATAAGGGCGTCTATTGTTACAGATTATCAAGAAATGGTTCTGAGTAAAAAGCTTATTACTGCACAAAATTTAAGACTTTCTTTCCAGGGTGGTAAGAGAAATGAAAGGACCTTATGCACCCTTATGGAATTTCATAATGAAACAATGAACTCTGTATTGGAGCCGGGAACTTTAAAAAACTACTTTACAACCACAAAGTATGTACAGAAATTCCTTTTAAAAAACTTCAGGGTTCCGGATATAGCTTTAGCGGATATAAATTACCGGTTCATAACTGAATTTGAAATATTCTTGCGCAGGCACCAGCCATTAGATCATCAGAAAAAATCAGGAAACAACGGCGCAATGAAACACCTGGAACGTTTACGTAAAATGATGGGTCTGGCTTATAAAATGGAATGGATATTTAAAAATCCTTTTGAACAGTATAGTCTAAAATTTTATAAATACGAAAGAGGCTGTTTGAATGAGGAAGAATTGAAGAGGATCGAAAATAAAGCCTTTGAAATACCGAGATTAAATTGGATAAGAGATTTATTTGTGTTTAGTTGTTATACTGGATTAGCTTATTGTGACACTATGAAGTTGACACCGGCTCATATCAATCGTGGGATTGATAATGAAGGTTGGTTGATCACATCCAGGCAAAAAGGTGGTGAGCAAGTTAAAGTTCCTCTTTTACAAAAGGCTTCTGAAATAATTAATAAGTACAAAACTGATCCAAAAGCTGTAAGTCAAGGAAAACTGTTTCCAAGAATCTCTAATTAAAAATTGAACAGTTACTTAAAAGAAATAGCCGATGGATTGAAACCAAATACAGAATTAAATATCAACGGGCCCAGATATATAACTTACTCAGAAGTCTTGGAATCGAATTTTATAAAAAACAGGGGTGGTTAAAACTAAAGTGTAGCTATTTAATATACTTTCACCAAAAGTGACGAAGAACCACCATCACCGGAATATCCACCCGTGAAATTAAAATTGAGGATTCATTAACCGGCCAACTACTGCTCGAAGGACCATTTGCACGTGCAGGCAGAAAAGCCACTATGTCTATTATGTACAATCGAAACAGAAATAAAACAGGCGTTTCCACCAATTGAGATCCAGTCATCCTGAGAAACCCTGTTGTTGAAATAACCTCTGCTACGTCGAATGCCATAGAGTGCAAATACAAATTTAAACGGGCCGATATGAAAGGGGAATTTATTGAGGGTACTGTGCTATATTCCGTTTCCAAAGGAGGTGCAATTGATGTGAAATACCATTTTATGCCTGTAAAGGCAACCGGGTTTTGCTGGAAGCAGGAATATCATTTCAGGTACCATTACAATATTCAGAAATGCGTTGGAACGGTAATGGCCCATATCCATCTTATCCGGGTAAGTCGGCCCTTGATGAGTTTGGTTTTTACCATATGAACAGTGGTGACATCAATTACCAGGGCAACAGGTCAGGTATTGAACTGCTGCTTTTGACTAATAAAGTTGGGAATGGTTTTGCCATAAAAAGCAACAATGCAAATGTAGCAGTTGAAAAATCCCCTGATGGATTATTGCTTAGTCACAATGCCATTGTATCTGGCAGGTACACCAAATTTACCAAACCCACTTACCTCAATAATGCAGACAGTATAAAATCAATAGAAGGCAATTTTTCTTTTGTGCCATTAAATGAGAAACACCCTTCACCTAAACTAATTAACCTATTCGGTGATCTTAAAAAGCTCGCAATACCCTTCCATCCATTTTATGGAAGCTACGATCAATAATGCAAAATCTTTTGTTAACTACAAAACTTTAAACTTGAACACTATTTGTATCAAATCAAACATATTTTTCACTCTCCCTATATTTTCTAAAAGAATTGTTGCAAGATTTCCTGTGATTAAAATCATCATGAGTAATGTAGAATTATAAGGCTTATTAATGTAAGTACATTTAATTAAATATAAAAAAATCTTTACTCAAAAAAAAATTGGGATCAGTTTGTAGAATTCTGTTGGCTAACAAATTCCCAAGATTAAGCGATTGGTATAAAATGATAAAATTGTACACAAAAAAGAAAAGAACTGGCAATGTTCAAATTAAAACCATCACTACTTTACACTTGGTATTCGATTGGTCTTTTCGGAAATTTTAAACACAAAACTGCGGTATGAATTTATCTTCTGATATTGAGAACACGCTACATTAATGTTTCAGTAAGTATGTTTTATTAATTTTTTATTTGAATGGAAAAAAAATATCGTATTTATGCTATAATTAGAGCATATAAATAAACTGGCAGTATAATTAATTGGCTAATTTTAACATGTGATTCTCGAAACGGACAACCTTATCAACACATTAGGCGAAGTATTAGCGGCGACTGGAATGTTGAAGTTAATAAAGCAAGCCATCATCAAATTTTCCATTCCAGCCTGTCCGATTCATTAACACTAAACTAAATTAGGATGTCAACATTTTTTTGCATTCTTACAAAAATGGTAATTGGGCGAACTTAATAATAAGGCCATAAAAGGCGTGTTACCGTTCCCTCATTATTTCCGGAATTTTGATGCAGTTTTTTTTTATATTTATTGGATAGAAAGGCAAGATAATCCATCAATTTCTATAAATTGTCCATCCTGCTTGTATTGTACAAATCTAAATTGCATTTAGATTAAAATGAATCATTCTTCTTAATCTTAAATATCAGATTTTCTTTATCAAAACTTGCATTATGAAAAATACTACTTCACAAAAATTTAGGATGTTTTATTACATGGGTTACCTGTCGCCCCATTCTCTTTTTTCAAAACGATTTTTTTCAATTTACTTTTTACTTTTGTTTTCCGGGCCCATTGCCCTTTCTCAAAGTAAGCTTCATGTAACCGGCAAGGTACTAAGTGATAAAAATATGCCCCTCTCCGGTGTAAGTGTTAATATAAAGGCAAGCTCAGCCGGTGTAACTACTGATGAGCAAGGGCTATTTTCTATAGATGTACCGAATTCTAATTCAATGCTCGTTATTTCCTACATTGGATTTAAAACCCAGGAAATTGCATTGGGATCACAAACTTATTTTTCCATTTCACTTGTTGCAGCCGATTCAAAACTGGATGAAGTGGTTGTAGTTGGTTATGGAACGCAAAAGAAGTCCTCATTAACCGCAGCCATTTCAAGTATTAAAGGAGATGAAATCGCCAGCCTTCCGGTTGCAAATATCAGCAATGCGATTGGAGGCCGCGTTTCAGGCGTTATTTTCAAACAGGGCAGTGGCGAACCCGGGTATGACGGATCTACTATTTTAATCCGCGGGTTTAGCACTACCGGCAATACTGCGCCATTAGTTATAGTAGATGGTGTACCACGCAGTTTTCAACAACTTGATCCTAACAGCGTAGCCAATCTGACTATTCTTAAAGATGCTGCTGCAGTTGCACCTTATGGGGTGGCAGGTGCAAACGGTGTAATACTGGTAACCACCAAACGCGGTAACAATGGCAAGCCACAAATGACGTACAGCGGTTATTACGCATGGCAGAACCCTACTCAGCTCCCGCGCTTTGTAAACTCGTTTGAATATGCTACTATGCGCAATGTGGCGAATGCCAATGAAGGCAAAGGCCCAGTTTATAGCGCTTATGCACTGCAAAGATTTAAAGATGGTTCCAATCCTGATTTGTATCCTGTAAATGATCCGCTTAGAACCCTTGTAAACAAAAACGCCCCCATGATGTCGCATAACGTTGCTGTGTCTGGTGGGTCAGATAAGATAAAATATTTTGGCTCTTTAGGGTACTTGACACAGGACGGCATGTGGGGAACTACTAACTTCAAACGATATAACCTTACATCAAATGTGGATATCCAGGTTACCAATACTACGAAATTGGGTATAGGGTTAAACGGAAGAATAGAGGACAGGAATTTCCCCGGCATTTCTGCCGGTAGTATCTTTAGTCAATTATACCGCACCCCTCCAGTTGCACCCATATTATTTTCAAACGGGAAATGGGGTTCATATATCGGCCGTACTGCTTATGGGAATGTTTATAACAGTGGTTATACAACTGACCAAAGGCAAATTATGCTTACACAGATAAGCCTTGAACAAAAGTTGCCTGTAAAAGGCTTAATTGCCAAGGCGGTATTTAGTTATGATTTGAATGACCCGGATGGACGCACACAAAAAACATGGTTAACCTCAATACCTTACTATGCAGTTACAGATACAACAACCAACCCATATACCATTTCCCAGATAGGGTCTGACGGGCCTCAAAAATCCTCATACGAAGTGTATAACAGTCAAGTTAAGGCACTTACTTTTCAAGGTTATTTAACTTACAATAAAAGCTTTGGCAAAAGCAATATTGGTGCACTGGCGGTATTTGAAATACGAAATTCAAAATTCTCGAATTTCGGCGCAAAACGGGTAAACTTTAATGTAAATATTCCAGAACTAAATAATGGAAGCTCCAATGCTAATGATATTTCCAACTATGGCGCATCATCTGAAACAAAACAAAGGGGTACTGTTTTCAGGGTTACTTATGCTTTTGACAGCAAGTACTTGATTGAAGCTTCCGGACGGTATGATGGCCATTTCGCATTTGCACCAGGCAATCGCTACCAGTTATTTCCGGCAGTTTCCGCAGGATGGCGTGTTTCTGAAGAAAAATTTATGCAAAAAATTTCATGGCTGGATAATTTAAAAATACGTGGCTCGTATGGTGAAAGTGGTGCACTTCCATATATTGGAAGTGTTTTAGCACCTTTTCAATATCTAAGCGCATACTCATTAATTGGAAACAGTACGGTATTTAATGGGATTGTTTCGCAGGGAGTACGCGAGGCATCACCTGCTAATCCTAACATAACCTGGGAAAAAGCAAAGAAAACGGATGTTGGTTTTGAATTGTCAATTTTTAAAGGCATATTCAGCCTTGAAGCAGATTATTTCTTTGAAAAACGAAATGACATTCTTATCGCAAATCAAAACCAGGTACCTGCAGAGTATGGTATTGGCCTGCCGCAAACTAATTCAGCAGGTGTAAGCAACCGTGGCTTTGATCTTACCATAAATTCTACCTACAACTTGAATAAAGACCTTCGTCTCAGCTTTACCGCGAATGCCACCTATGCAAAAAACAAGTATGATCAGATATATGAACTGCCTGCCACGTTTGGTAACCCAAACAGGAGGCAAACAGGTAGGTCCATTAACACTTATTTTGGTTACCATGCACTAGGGTTGTTCCAGGCAAGTGACGATAAAAACGGGGACAATAAAATTGATGCAAACGAATATCCCATATCACAATTTGGGCCGCTACGTCCCGGAGAAATTAAATTTGAAGATGTAAACGGGGACAATAAAATTGATGCAAACGATTTAAAAGCAATGGGCAATCCAAGTACACCGCAGTTAATTTATGGATTTTCACCTTCTGTCAGCTACAAAAGATTTGACATAAATGTGTTATTCCAGGGAGCTGGTGCCGGAAGTTTTTATTTATCAGGACAGGCTGCATGGCCGTTTGAAAACAGTGCTTCTGCCCTTGCCGCTACTTTAAACTATTGGTCCCCGCAAAAGACAGATGCCCGGTATCCTATCGTACTCTCTCAACCCAGCGCCAATACAAGACAGGTATCAGACTGGTGGATTCGCAAAAGCAATTATTTACGTTTAAAATCTGCAGATATAGGTTATACGCTTCCGTTACAGGTAATGACAAAGTTGCATCTGCAAACTATAAGGGTGTATGCATCCGGGCAAAACTTAGCTACATGGACAAAGGATATGAAAGATTTTGACCCTGAAGCCAGCCAGGAAGGAGGCACGTTTTATCCCCAGCAAAAAGTTGTGACTTTTGGACTTAATGTAACTTTTTAATTTTTAAATTTCTATTATATGATTAATAATATTTTAAGATCATCAATATACATCTCATTATCTGCATTGCTTGTTCTGCAGGCCTGCACTGATAAAAAGCTTGATGTTTTGCCCAGAGATCGTTTAACAGAGGTAAATGTGTGGACAGATCCTGGGACTGCAAGTCTTTTTCTAAATGATATTTATACCGGGTTGCCTAATGGAAACAACTGGTATGATCCGTTAGAAAACTGGTCAGATAATTCAATTTGCGGTTTTGGATGGCCAAATTCCAGGCAGAATATCCAGCTAAGTCTTCAATCTCCCGTAAATGCAGGCTTTTCCGGCGACATAAGCAATATTTTAGACTGGACAACGCTATACACCAATATAAGAAAATGCAACGTTTTTATTAAGAATATAACGTTATCGTCATTTCCTAACGATTACAAAACTGCAAAGATTGCAGAAGCACGGGTGCTTAGAGCGTATTTCTATCACTTTCTTTGGATGTGTTATGGAGGTGTTCCCATCATTACCCAAGTATTGAATGCCGATGAGAAAAGCGATTCATTATTCTATCCGCGAAGCACTTCGGACGAAACATTGCAGTTTATCACTAAGGAACTGGGAGAGGTGTACACTGATTTGCCCATCATACCTTCCTCCGGAAAAATAGGTAAAGGTGCAGCTATGGCAATAAAGGGATGGTGCGAATTATTTGCAGGTAAATATGCAAATGCTGCGGCCAGCAATAAAGAAATAATAGATAAATTAGGATATGACTTAGACCCTGATTATGCCAGCCTGTTTTTAAAGAAAGGAGGCGAAAGCAAGGAGTCTATTTTATACAGAGAGTACAGCCCTCCCGGCAATGGCAAAGGGGGCAGGATGGATGGTGTAATCGGGCCTACATTTACTAAAGGCGGGGCAGAAACAAGTTGGGGCGGTGCGAACCCAACCCAGGATTTGGTGGACGATTATGCGATGGATAACGGTAAAATAATTACCGATCCAACCTCAGGCTACAATCCTCTAAAACCTTATGAACACAGAGAACAACGCTTCTATAAATCTATCGTATTTGATGGCAGTTATTTTTACAACGACACCATATTTACACGCATAGGCGTTGGCAGTAAAAATGAAATTGACCTTACTGACAGGGATGATGCTGGACAAACCGGATATTATTTTCGCAAACGTCTTGATGACAAAAGTTTGGTGCTTGGATCCGCCAATTGGGATGGATATACCAGCTACCAGAATTATATACTTTTTCGGTTTGGAGAAATATTATTGAATTATGCGGAAGCACAAAATGAAGTAGCAGGCCCCGATGCCTCAGTGTACAGCGCTGTAAACAGAATAAGGAAAAGGTCTGCGTTACCAGATTTACTGGTTGGCCTTAGTAAAACAGAAATGCGTACTGCCATCTGGCGCGAAAGAAGAGTAGAGCTTGCTTTTGAAGATAAGCGTTTTTGGGATCTGATACGCTGGCGTATTGCAGAAGTAAATATTAACCGGCCCTTGCGGGGAATATCCATAACAGTAGGCACAGGAGGTGTGTTGAGTTATACTCCTATTAATGCAAGAGGCGGCGATAGAAAGTTTTATGTTAATAAAAATTATCTTTTCCCTATTCCACAAAATGTAATTGAGAAAAATACAAAGTTAAAAGGGCATCAAAATCCCGGTTATTGAGTATCACGAACAACAAGCAGTTCTTTCATTGAAAGTTGATGCTGTGTAAATGATGATGGTAGACCCATCGGAAGCCACTTGCAGCAGTAGCTTTCAAACCACCTTTAGCTGCTGCAATTAAAAGTTGTGGTAGTGAGCGTCAAAGGAAAAGGCTTCGATAAAGGTGTCAGGTGAGTGTTAAGAAGGAGAATGATTGTGAACTGTCAACTGAGGCGTCGAAAGGATTAGACGATGTCAAACCCAACGTGAAGTATCGATATTGGGAGGAGCAGCAAGGTTACCTATTTACTGTTGCTGCGGCATCCGGCGTATAGACAGTGCGAGCTTAATACAGGCGTTTACATGAAACGTGAGAACCTGTCGTCATGATGCGATGGGAAAAATTCAAGCAGAGACACTGTAAGAAGAAAAGTACCGATGCATGGCACAGGGGCGGAAACTTCCGTAGTAGTGAAGAAGTTCCTGTAATGGGGATGGAGCGAAGGGGAGTTGTTATCCAGTTTTTATTCATAGAAGTAAACTGAAATTAAATTCAGGAGGTACCGTGTTTTAACAAAATCTCGGATTGTGATATCCGGGTTTACTTACCAATTATTACATTATATTACAGTGTTTGATAATTTGAAATTCTTTGTTTCACAAACAAAGAATTTCTTTTTTAAAATGTATCGCATGATCTTTCTTTATCGCTCTAGCTTTTTTAAACCTGTTTTACAATTGCTGGCAGTTATGGTTGGCGTTATCTCGCTTGCGGGGTGCCGCAACAATAGTACTGTTGAAAACAAGCAAAGCGGACAGCCTCTTTTTACATTACTTGCTCCCTCTCAAACAAATATTGTTTTTAGTAACACAATTACAGAAGGTTTAAACACCAACGTTTTAATGTATGAATATTTCTATAATGGAGGCGGCGTTGCTATTGGTGATGTAAACGGGGACAGTCTGCAGGATATTTACTTTAGTGCAAATATGGTTGACAATAAACTTTACCTGAACAAAGGCAATCTTCAATTTGAAGATATTACCGGTAAAGCTAACGTTGCAGGCAGGCCCGGACCATGGAAAACCGGCATTACAATGGCTGACGTAAATGGAGATGGCAAAACGGATATTTTTTTATGTTATTCAGGAAAAATAGCAGGCTCGAAAAGAACTCCTCAATTATTTATTAACCTCGGTAACGACAACAAGGGCATACCACAATTTAAAGATGAAGCCGCTGAATATGGATTGGCAGATTCTTCTTTTAGCACACAAGCTTATTTTTTTGACTACGATAAAGATGGCGACCTGGACTTGCTTTTATTGAATCATAATCCAAAACGAATCAGCAATCTTAATGAAGCCTCCATTCATTCATTACTTAATCAGGAGAATAAACAAGCCGGTACCAGGTTGTTTAGAAATGATAATAATCATTTTGTAGATGTCACCAAAGAGTCAGGCATACTAAATAGCACATTAAATTATAACCTTGGTGCTGGGATTGGTGATATCAATAATGACGGCTGGCCAGATATATACGTGTCAAACGACTACTTAGTACCCGATTTTTTATACATGAATAATCATAACGGCACTTTTACTAACAGCATTCAACAACAAATAGGCCATACGTCCGAGTTCTCAATGGGAAATAATATTTCCGACATTAATAACGATGGGCTGCCGGATATATATACACTGGATATGTTGCCCGAGGATAACCATCGCCAGAAAATGCTGGCAACGCCTGACAATTATGAACTTTTTGATATTAAAGTTAATGCAGGATTTCATTACCAGTATATGCGCAATATGCTTCATCTAAATAACGGCAATGGAACATTCAGCGAAATCGGCCAACTGTCGGGCATTTCAAATACCGACTGGAGTTGGGCTCCCCTGTTTGCAGATTATAATAATGACGGGTGGAAAGATCTAGTTGTAACAAATGGTTATTTGCGTGATTATACCAACATGGACTTCTTAGCTTACATGAGTGACCAGTTGAATCAAAAGAATGAAGGAGTGTTCAGGAAAGAGTTGCTCGATATTTTAAAACACATGCCATCTTCAAATATTAAAAATTATGTCTTTAAAAATAATGGAAACTTAACCTTTAGTAACCTGAGCAGTCAATGGGGCATTGACAGTTTTTCAAATAGCAATGGGGCAGCCTATGCCGATCTTGATAATGATGGCGATCTTGATCTCGTTGTAAACAATATTAATAAACCGGCTTTTATTTATCGGAATGAAACCAATATTAAAGAGAATCATTATTTAGAAATAAATCTTAAAGGATTTGGGAAAAATACACAAGGTGTTGGCGCTAAAGTTTATATTTATGCAAAAGGCAAAAAGCAATATCTTGAACAAATGCCTGCGAAAGGTTATCAGTCTTCAGTGTCGCCTGTATTGCATTTTGGCCTGGAGAAAGATACCCTGATAGACTCAATTAAAATTATATGGCAAAGTGGCAAAATGCAGAAGCTGGAAAGTATAAAAGCAAACCGATTTATTACTTTAGATGAAGGCAATGCAACTGAAATTAATTTCATCGAGCCTTTACCTTCTTCTTTATTTATGGAAATAAAATCACCGGTTAATTATACACATGCCACAAAAGCTGTTAATGACTTCAAAAGACAACCGTTGATGATAAGCCCACTTTCATTTTCCGGCCCGTGCATATCGAAAGCAGATGTAAATGGTGATAAAACAGATGATATTTTTATAGGAGGCGGGTATGGACAGCCGGGCGCTCTATATATTCAGCACAAGAACGGAGCGTTTATCAAAAAAGATCAAGCTGATTTTGATAAGGATAAGTTGAGTATAGACGCTGATGGTATATTTTTCGATGCAAATGGAGATGGTTTTGAAGACCTCTATGTAGTGACCGGCGGCTATAATAATTACACAGCAAACGATTCTCTATTGCAGGATAGGCTGTATTTAAATGATGGAAAAGCGAATTTCAAAAATAGTACCAATTCATTACCAGTAATGCACGTTAGTAAAAGTTGTGTGCGTGTAAATGATGTTAATGGCGATGGATTTCCCGATTTATTTGTAGGTGGCAGAGTAATTCCAGGCAATTATCCTGAGTCCCCCAGAAGTTACATCCTTATTAATGATGGTAGAGGCCATTTTACTGACCTAACCGCTGCCATAGCGCCTGAATTGCAATATGCCGGAATGGTTACAGATGCTGTGTGGACAGACCTTAATGGCGACAACAACAAAGATTTGATTGTGGTGGGTGAATGGATGCCGATTGCTGTCTTCATAATTGAGAACGGAAAACTAACAAATAGGACCAAAGATTATTTTGAAGAAAATTATACTGGTTGGTGGAATAAAATAATGGCGGAAGATATGAATGGTGACGGAAAAATGGATTTGGTGATTGGGAATCTTGGAGAAAATTCTCAGTGCAGGGTAAGTGATAAAGAGCCTGCCGAAATGTATTATAAAGACTATGATGGCAATGGCAGTATTGACCCCATTCTTTGTTTTTATATACAGGGAAAAAGTTATCCTTTTCTTTCAAAAGATGAACTGGCAACTCAGATAAACGGGATGTCAAAAAAATTCTATCATTATAAAGATTATGCTGATGCCGGTTTGAAGGATATTTTTACAGAAGACCAGTTTAAAGGCACAAAACATCTTCAGGCAAATGAATTATCAACTTGTTATTTTGAAAATGGCAACGATGGCAGGTTTCATAAAAAAAGACTTCCATTGGAAACTCAGTTTTCTCCGGTGTTTACCATTACTGCATTAGATTATAACAAAGATGGCAAAAAAGATCTTTTACTCTGTGGCAACATACATCATACCCGTTTACGTTTTGGTAATTATGATGCCAATTTTGGAATATTATTAAAAGGGGATGGTAAAGGTAATTTCAAATATATTAATCAACAGCAATCAGGCTTTCAGCTGCGGGGCGATGTTAGGAGCGTTATCAATGTCAAAAATGAATGGTGGTTTGGTATCAATCAGCAAGAGTTAAAAGTGTATGAGATGAGATAACATGATTGAGAATAAAGCTGTAAAAATCTACCGCCTTTAGGTCTGAAAAAGAATTTGCTGAAATTAAACGATCATTTAATTTTCTATATCAGGTAAAATAATCCATCTCTATTGTTTATAAATCCATGTTGCCTACGCTTTTAATCTGTATCATTGCTTCCCGGTTTATGCCTTTGTTTAGTTATTTGTTTAGAACTACTTTCTGTGACTTCACTTCTTAAAGATTTCTTTTCAGGTTAAATCACCATTTGCAACCATCAGCTTATCCCTTTTGCCCTATACTCTCCCGGCGATACGCCGATTACTTTTGTAAACATCCTGGAAAAATAATATGGGTCTTCAATACCGAGATTATTAGCAATTTCTTTCACTCTTAAATCGGTGAACAACAAATACTGGCAAGCCTTCTGTACTTTGAGATGATTAAAATATTCTATCGGAGGAAATCCTGTGTTTTTTTTAAAAACAAAAGAGAAGTGTGATGCCGATAGATTTACGGATGCCGCCATCTGTTGCAGAGACAGCATTTTATCAATGTATTGCTTCATGTAATTGATAGATTGGTTAATCTGATTTTTGCTCTGCTTCCTGGTGGACAGGTTGTAATTTTCTTTAAAAATAAAAGAAGATAAGAAATGCGGAAGACACATATTTGCATAACACAATTTATCATTACTATACCCCATCTCAAGGTTGGAATACATTTCTTCAAATAGCCGTATCCTGCTTTCAAGGTAATCTACATAACCACAATAATTCCCATTTTGTTCCAGAAAATTATTAATTATGGACCTGGTATTTGTTCCTTTAAAATGCGCCCAATAGATAGTCCATGGTGAACGTTCATCCGCGGCATATGTATGCGGTAACCCGCTCGGTATGATGAAAAAATTCCCCTGTTCTATTTTATATTCTTCGTCGTTAATTTTTGCCCACCCTGTTCCTTCCTGGCAATAGATTAATATATCCTGGTCGCATCCATGCAGTCTCTCCCGGTAATGATATTTTGCTTTGGGGTAGTACCCTATGTCTGTAATATATACACCTGCAATCAATGGATTAACACAGCAATATTTCGCAAGTATTTTTCTTGGTAAAATGATTGCACGCTGCCCCTCAAAACCTTCTCTTTTTTTCAACATAGTACAATAATATTCGGTTATTTCTGCATCACCAAATTTCTGAAATCTTTAATTCTGTGCAACGTTATTTAATTCGCATTATGTTGATTTTCTGCTCTACCAGACTCATCATCATAAGAAGTACGGGAAACAAAAATAATATCGTCCCCATTAAAGTCAAAATCTGGATACTGGAATCCGTGCCTGCTGACATTGGGATGATACAGCATTACTTTCTGGATTTCCCAGCTACGTAAATCCCGGGAAGTCATCAGGCAAACTGAACTTCGTTCCCGTTCAAGGTTACTGAAAGCCTCGGCATCCCCCGGATTATCTGAAGTCGGGCTTCTCTGGCGAACATATTCCCGGGCATTATTTAGGTTATCACCAACTTGCTTAGGCAAGATGGGACATGATAAAGTGCAATAGTAACCTTACTTGGCATCGAACTGGAGAGTAAATTTTTAGGTTTAGGTGACACAAGCGCAAAAGATTGTTGGACGTTGTACAATAACTAATTTATTTAACATATCTTCAAAGCATATTTGTTCAAAAGAAGCATGTTATGAGAGCCGTAAAGGAAAAATAAATCGAATACAATGAAAAGTTGTATTTTTTTTGTTTCTTTTTTTACTGGTCTCAACACGGTAGTTAAAGCTATGGACTTTAGTCCAAGGCTTTAACTTCTACAAACGTTTAACAACGATGCAAATAAAAAAAATCGGCGAAGCCACAAAATGGACTTCAAGTCATGCCTTCAACAAATGGGTTTCTAACCCATAGTATTGGAGTCCATTGGATGAACAACATGGCAGCATGCAAAAGCATTTTGCATGGATCGAATGGTGCAATCCATTTTTTTAATTAATCATCCCCTAAATATAAGTCAGGGGCTTTTACTAGTTTGGTGTTACTGCTTATCCAGTGCATTCCTTTTTCTACGGTTCGTTCTACTTTATCGGCAGCAAATTGGATAACGACTTTATATTTTTTCTTTAAATTCAGATGAACTCTTGAAACCACCGCTTCATTTGGATAAATGTAGATGCTGTAACCTATTCGTTTTGCCTGACAGTTCATGGTTCGCAAGCTGCCATCTTTACGTTCTAATACAAATGCATTAGGAATAAATTCTTCCGTTAGCACACGAAAACTTTCATGTACATCATTATCGCAACTCCAGCCTTGGGTAACGCCGTGCAGCCCGTCTTCCCTATGGTTTTCGAGGCTACCAATTTGACCGTCTGGTATACGCCACCAATCGCTGATCATAGGAAGCCACTGTTCTCCAATGACAGATGGTTTACGAGTGCCTGAACCTGGGAGAAGCGTATCGGGGACAAATGGCAAAGCATTAATATAAGGGTCTGGTATAAAAGCCCATCTAAGTATTCCTGTTTGTTCGTCAATCGCTTGCACACATGCGCCCATAGCGTTGTTCATTACATTCAAATAATATTCATCGCCAGTTAACAGGTAGAGATAAAGTGCGCCAAACTGGCTTCTCATGGTCCATCCATGCGGGGAGTTCATCATGTTTGGTAGTGTAAGTACATCATACTGCGATTCCCAGAAGCGTAACGTGGCATTGCGCATTCGGCCATCAGGGATCAATGCTTGTGTTAGGCATTCATGTCTTTGTTGCATGGCTATGCTGGCTTTGAGGTAAGCTTTTTTTTGTAATGTATCTTCTTGAATATTTAGCGCTGCCAACGCCAACAAAGACCAGGCACTTCCAGCCTGTGTGTCTTCATATGTGGCTTCACCTTCAGTATCTCCCAAATCTTTTACCTGCATGATATCTTCTGTAGCTTTTTTTATAGAAAGCAGGTGCCTTTCATATCGTTCTTTCCAAACAGAGGACTGCAGCGTGAATCGTTTTTCATAAAATGCAAGCTCTTGTAAAAATTTAGCGCCCAGCGTTAGTGCAGTATAACCTTTAAATGCTCCATTTGGCAATTGGAATTTTTCAATCAGGCGGTCACCCCATGCAGCAGCTAATTCGAGGTCTTCCATTTTTTGGGTGGCTGCATATCTTGCAACCAGCATACCCACCATCCAGGAAGTATTTTGTGGACGGGTATTCCAGGTAGGTTTGTTGATATAAAAATCTACTTTGGCCGAGTCAATCATTAATACATAAAAATCATGGAATATTCGTTCAGTCTCAACCAGTTTTTTCTCATCTGGGAAATATACCTGTGCCCAGTAAGTACTAAAAAATCCCAGCCAGCCTTCTCTGTGCGACATGGGCTTTATTTGCATTCTAAAAGCTTCTTCTCTGGCTTGTCCTAGATACCATCCCCAGGGTTTTCGTATATGAAAAAGTGCTTCAGTTTGCTTGTTGTTATCAGTTACCAAAATTTTATAGTTACCTACTTCAGAGTGACCAGTAATGGTATAGTTACATGTATTTTTTATTAGTACAGGTTTGGGTAAATCTATTTTTTTTCCAAAAGGGTTTAATAGCGTTACTGTGGGTTTGTGTTTTGAATTTGTGTAAATGGAAAAGTCGATAAGTTCTCCTGCAATGGAGGTAGTACGGTCAAGAGATATCATAGGTGCATTACAGTTGGCTGCAACAATGGCTAATGTTTCTTTAAGAGAATTTGCTTGCTGTAAAACGATGTTCCATTCTTTTTTTTCTCCGGGCAAAAGTTGAAATAAATTTTGCGGGTGTCTTGGCGGTAGTGGCAAAACATGCAGAAAATCTAAGCTGCTGGTGGCAATGCGATGCCCATGCGAAATATACCCAATATTTCTTGAAGCAATTGGGTTGGGCGATGCAATCGTTAGGATTTGCCCATTAGGATTTTGAAAATAACCCCAGAAATGAGAACTTTCACAACGTAACAGAGTAGGGAAAAAGCAGCTAAAATATTTTTTTGGGTCTTTCATTTCATGGTCTATACCAAGCCTTAAACTCAACGAAGGATTTACTAAATACGGCTCATCGCTTTCATTTATTAATTGAGCAATAAGTGTAAGTTTTCCATGAACGTTTTTGTACTCTAATGTATAACCGATTCTATTTTCACTCCCCTCAAAACGTAGCTGATTACCCTTGGCCTTAGTCATTGTTACGCCAGACCAGGCAGGGCCTGCATATTCATCTTGTCTCCAGGGAATCGATACATGCTTACCATTAAACTGCATACTAAGTTGCGTTATGGCACCTTGGTTATCTACCGTAACACTCCAGCCGCCTGACTTTGAGGTTAGATTATATACACCGGCTTGTTGTGCAATTGCTGTAAAAAAATTAGCAATAAGGACAAACAGCGAGGCTAAGAGTATTTTCATACAGAATTTTTTATTGGTCTTGCTTCTTTTAAACTAAGGAAAAATATAAGTATTTAAAAACTTTCTTTCTTTTAAGGGATAAAATAGGTCAGTAATTTTTCTTTGATAGCAGGAAAATTTAGTTTTTTAATAGTACCTGTTAATTTTAATTTTACATTTTATCATATTTCAATAGTTCGGTAACTTTAAAAATGTTGAAAAGTGGAAAAATAAATTAGCATATCAATAGGAACAAGATTAGTGGTCTAGTTAATGCAAGTCTACGAAAGTTAGAAAACATAAGCAAACCCCGTTTCAAATACTTTTCCACTGTCTGTGAACTGTGGCTCGGATTTCCGGTACGTTATACAATGTTTAATCTTGAAAGGAAGGGGTGGTATTGTGAGAAGAGCATACGTCTTCATTTTGAAAAACGCTTTGATTTATTGGTTTCAATAGCAAATTAATAAAAATAGCTATGGACAAGAATTAATTGCTGCCTTTCATCCATCTTATATTCTTAAGAGTGGCAAACAAACTCCTGGCTCAGGCAGATGGTGGAGCGTAAAAGATCAATGCACCTTAAAAGGATTGGAGATCAGTACTCTGGCCATAGTAGATACAATAGCGGGAACAGCCTTGTCATTGGAAGCTGTGCCAACACCATCCAATGAGGTATTGGAGTTAAAAAAGCAAAATCTGGTAAGCCATTACGTGAGCATTCTAAAAAAACAAATACCCACATACAAACCAATGGTAAAATACCTTTTGGCAGCTGGCTACTTAATGAAGCATGATTTCATTGTTCCTTTGCTTGAAGAAGGCCTTCATGTTATCACCAAAATGAGGCCTGATGCCATTTTAAGGTATCCCTATAGTGGACCTAAGAAAACCGGACAGGAACGGCCCAAAGCATATGATGGTAAGGTTGATTTCAACAATGTTGACAAACGCCACATAAAAAAATTTGATGAAGAGGAGGATGCATAGTATTACGGTGGAATAGTATATTGCATAGCATTAAAAAAAGTCCAGTAAGAATAGTATATCTACAAGTCAAACAAACAAAGCGGTATCAGATTTTTGTTTGCACCACCAGGAAACTAAAACCGGAGCTGATATTAAAGTATTATCGGCTCCGGTTTCAGATAGAATTTTTACTCACGGATGCCAAACAACATTGTGGGCTTGAAGACTGCCAGGCAAAAAGTGATAATAAATTATATTTTCATTTAAATATGGAATTAAATACTGTGTCAGTTGCAAAGGCTCCCATATGGCTTTCATTACCAAAAGAAAAACGGGAAGCCTTCTTTATGCGAAACATTAAACTGATGCATTAACATAAAATGATCACCGAAAGAATATTTTCAAACTTAGCTTTGGACCTGAATTGTAAAAAAATAAAACGACTTTATGACCGATGCTTGGATATAGGAGCATTGGCGGCTTAAAAAAATTATTGAACTATTGATATTACAAAGCCGAAATAATAATATTATCCATTATTTTCTTTCTTTTCTCCATTTTATTCTGGTATATTAATACCCAACTTTGAAGTATCAATTAATTGTGTTGCTACATGCCAAATAATCAAACCACTTTTAAACAAGGTTATATTTTTCAAATTGCATTTATTTCTGCCCTGGGTGGTTATCTCTTTGGCTTCGACTTTGCCGTAATTGCAGGAGCACTTCCGTTTTTAAAAGAACAATTTGCTTTTGATGAGTATTGGGAAGGTTTTGCAACCGCTTCGTTGGCTTTGGGTTGTATAATTGGAAGTTTAATTGCTGGTTCATTGTCTGACAAATATGGACGTAAACCCGGTCTAATGCTGGCTGCATTCTTATTCCTTGTATCATCGTTTGCAATGGCATTTTCGCATAATAAAGGGTTGTTTATTTCTGCAAGGTTTGTAGCAGGCATTGGTGTTGGCATGGCCTCTATGCTTTCACCATTATATATTGCTGAAATAGCTCCTGCCAAATCAAGAGGTCGTATGGTGGCCATTAATCAGCTAACCATTGTAATTGGTATCCTCATAACTAACCTGGTAAACTATTCCTTACGTAATTATGGGATCGATGCTTGGCGCTGGATGGTTGGTTTAGGTGCAGTGCCTTCGGGAATATTTTTATTGGGTGTTGTATGGCTGCCCGAAAGCCCGCGGTGGTTGATAAAAGCAGGCAAAGAACAACAAGCTTCATTGGTGTTATCAAAAATCGGGAGTGCAAATTATGTGGGTGAAACAATGGCATCAATAAAGGACTCTTTAAAAGGCAGCAAGGTAAAATTTAATTATAGTGAAGTGTTTAAAAAAGCGGTATTGCCTGCCGTTACAGTGGGTGTTGGCCTGGCAATGTTTCAGCAATTTTGTGGTATTAATGTAGTGTTCAATTTTACAACCACTATTTTTGAAAGTATAGGTTTTAGTAAAGACGATCAGTTAAAACAAACAGTCTTTATTGGCATCATTAACCTGTTATTTACACTGCTTGCCATGTGGCAGGTAGATAAGCTGGGAAGAAAACCGTTGATGATAATTGGTTCATTAGGGCTTGCATTATTATACATTATCAGTGCATTGCTCCTTCAATCAAAATCGCCGCTTGCCGCATGGCCGTTGCTGGCTGCCATTGGTATGTTTGCAATGACACTTGGACCAGTAACATGGGTATTAATTTCAGAAATATTTCCCAATCATATCAGGGCGGCTGCAACTTCAGTTGCAGTTATGTCATTATGGCTTTCTTACGGACTGCTTGTATTTACTTTCCCCATCCTGGCAAGTAAATTAGGTACTTATACACCATTTTATATTTATGCCGGTATTTGTATACTGGGGTTTTGGTTTATTAAAACAAAGGTAAAGGAAACAAAGGGGAAAACACTGGAAGATTTAGAGAACGTTTTTTCACCACATTAAAATCTGGTAGTAGTTAAAAAAACGGTAAATAAAATAAACAATTGATTTTTCTCATATAACAATTGTTTAAAAATCCCGTGACAGAAACAGTAATAACTGCTGCCTGTTTTAGGTAAGATCTAATTGTGCTGGTGAAATGTTTTTACAATAAAGTGTAAGCGTTTCAAATTATTTGAACAAAATGATTTAAATGTGTTTTTAAAATAAAGATTATCTATAAATAAAATAGTCTATTCATTTTAACGGAAAGGTTATGAAATTTCTTTGCACTCAAACGATTGCTTTTCCGGAACTAATTCCTTCCGGTACTATTATTTACAAATGTATCCATTGCATATTTACAACCATCGCCAAACCTAAACTTGAAATAAATGAAAAAAATCAAACTGCTGCTAACGTCCCTCTTAATCTTTTCTGGTTTTGCAGTCTGGCTCAAACTAAACTGAATCAATAAATCAGCTTAAAGCATTAAGGCTATGGGCCGGAATTCCGGTAGGTACAACAACTGGCTATCAACTTGATTTAAAAACCAATATGACTCAGAATGAACCTCGAATTGCAATACATAACGAAAGACGTCTAGAGATGGCTTTTGAAGAGCAAAGATTTTGGGATATACTAAGATGGAAGATTGCCGATGTTGTTGGGAATGGTGATATACACGAGGTGAAGATTATTAAAACTAGTCCCAATACATTTGCATATCAAATTATCACTGTGGTCAAATTGAATTTTAATCCAAACAAAAATTATATTTACCCTATTCCTCTTAGTAAGATAATTTAAAACCCGGCTATGAATAACCAGCGAAATCCGGGTTATTAATACACCGGCTTTATTTTGAAAACAAACCGGGTTTATTGACAACGAAAAGAGTCATACCGTTGATTTATTTAATGAGTGATTTTAAAATTGTTAAAAACGTAGACAAAATTCCCTGTTCAGTAATAAAATTTAAAAGATACAAATTAATGAGAATCGTAAAAGCATGGCAGGAAACTGTTAAAATTCCGACATATAAACTGGGTGACCCTGACAGGAACCCAATGTTTTTAGAAAAAAGAGTTTACCAGGGCAGCAGCGGAGTGGTATATCCTCACCCTGTAATAGATAAAGTGTATGACGAAAAAGAAGATAAAGAATGGACGGCACTATTTCTTGAAAATGATTACCTGAAAATTATGATACTGCCTGAATTAGGCGGACGTATCCAAATGGCGCAGGATAAAACAAATGGGTACGATTTTATTTATCACAATAAAGTAATAAAGCCGGCATTGGTTGGTTTAACAGGCCCGTGGATAAGTGGTGGAATTGAATTTAACTGGCCACAACACCATCGTCCATCTACGTATAGCCCAACAGATTTTTTAATAACGGAGAGTTCGGATGGTAGCAAAACGGTATGGGTAAATGAATACGAAATTATGTTTCGCACCAAATGTGCTTTGGGGTTTACACTTCATCCTGACAAAGCTTACATAGAACTACATGCGAAAATCTATAACCGTACACCATTTCCGCAAACTTTTTTGTGGTGGGCCAATCCGGCTGTGGCGGTAGACGAGCACTATCAAAGTGTATTTCCGCCTGATGTAAAAGCTGTATTTGATCATGGTAAAAGAGATGTTAGTACTTTCCCTATTGCAAAAGGAACATATTATAAAGTGGATTATTCTCCCGGAACAGATATTTCCAGGTACACAAATATTCCAGTACCCACTTCATACATGGCTGTAAACAGTGAATATAATTTTGTAGGTGGATATCATCATCAAAAGAAAGCGGGTATGCTGCACATAGCTGATAACAATGTGAGTCCTGGTAAAAAACAATGGACCTGGGGTTGCGGGGAATTTGGTAAGGCCTGGGACAGGCAGTTGACAGATACCGATGGCCCGTATTTTGAATTAATGTGTGGTGTATTTACAGACAATCAACCAGACTTTAGCTGGATAATGCCCTATGAGGTAAGGGAGTTTAAGCAATATTTTATGCCTTATAAAGATATTGGCTATGTAAAAAATGCTTCAACAGAAGCATTGGTGAATTTTGAAATTGAAGATTATGTTGCCAAACTAAATATATATGTAACAAAAGAAAGAGTAGTAAAAATTACATTAATCGGGGACGGTAAGAACTTATTAGATGAAACAATTAATTTATCGCCGGTAAAAACTTATGCAAAAGAAATCAGTTTGCCTACATCGCTCACTCCTCAACAGTGTTGTATAAAAGTGTTGGATGAAAATGGAAATCTGCTTGTAGATTATACACCCGTTTTAAAATCTGATGAAGCCATTCCTGATCCTGCCTTACCAATAGGAGAACCAGTTGCTATTAAAACAACGGAAGAGTTATTTCTGGCAGGATTACATCTTGAACAGTACCGCCATGCCACATACAATGCCGCAGATTATTATAAAGAAGCTTTGAAAAGAGACCCTTCGGATATACGTTGTAATAATGCAATGGGGTTGCTTCATTTACGAAGAGGTGAGTTTAGCGCCAGTGAATTATATCTGCAAAAAGCAATTGAAAAAATAAATAAGCATAACCATAATCCTTATGATGGCGAACCTCTTTACAATCTTGGGTTATGTTTTTCATTTCAAGGACGTAATGAAGCAGCTTTAAAAGCATTTTATAAAAGCACCTGGAATGCAGCTTTGCAGGATAGCGCTTTTTTTCAGCTTGCTTTATTGCAGGCAATAAATAAAAACTGGAATGAAGCGTTAGTGATGATAGATAAGTCAATTGCCAGAAATTATTACAGCCCCAGAGCCCGTCATTTAAAAGCAATAGTATTACGTAAATTAAATGAACATGCGAAAAGCCAATCGTGGGCAGAGGCTTCATTGGAAAATGATATTTTCGATTTTGGCAGCCGCTATGAATTGTATAAAATATTGCAGGTTGAAGGCGAAACCGAAAAAGCAAATGCAACAATTGATACATTGAAAAAAATGATGCGGAATAATAGTAACAGTTATATTGAAATGGCAATTGATTATGCCAATGCTGGTTTATTTGCAGAAGCATTCGATTTAGTTTCGACTATCAGCGATTCAGAAAAATCTGCATTGCTGTATTATTATGCTGGTTATTATGCATCGTTGAAAAGTAACTCCGCAGTCGCTGTGGATTGTTTTGCAAAAGGGTTTTTATGTTCCCCGGATAGGGTATTTCCCAATCGCCTGGAAGATATTGTGGTATTGAACAAAGCCATTGAAACGAATGATAAAGATTACAAGGCACTTTACTATCTGGGAAATTTTTATTATTCAAAGCGCCGTTATGAGGATGCAAAAAATTGCTGGCAACAATCCATTGGCCTTTATAAAGATTTCCCTACAACTTATCGTAACCTGGGCATAGCGTACTATAATAAATTCAATAATAAAAAAGAAGCCCTTCGTCTTTTTGAAAAAGCATTTCATTGTGATGAGAATGATTCAAGGGTGTTGTTTGAATTAGACCAGTTGCAGAAACGGTTTAATAAAAGCCCTCAAGACCGGTTAACATTTTTATCAAAGTATCCATCATTGATAGAAGAAAGAGATGATTTATATATTGAGTATGTTTTACTGCTTTCGATATCTGGAAATACAGAAAAAGCAAAATTATTATTAGCAGACAGAAAATTTCATCCATGGGAAGGTGGCGAAGGAAAAACATCTGGACAGCACATTCATGTATATGTAGAACTGGCAAAACAGTCATTAGAGAAAGGGGAATACGATAAAGCGCTTTTCCTTTTGGATATTGCAAGGCATTATCCTGAAAATTTAGGTGAGGGTAAGTTGTATGGCTTCCAGGAAAATGATATAGATTACTGGACTGGTTGCGTATATGATAATGTGAAAGATAATAGAACAGCCACTGAATATTGGTCAAAAGCTTCTATTGGATTAGATGAGCCCACACAGGCGATTTTCTATAATGATCAGCAGCCTGATAAAATATTTTACCAGGGGCTGGCATTGCAAAAGTTAGGTAAAGAAGCAGCGGCAGAAGTAAAATTTAAAAACCTTATACGCTACGCAGTGGAAAATTTAGATAGAGAGGTTAGGATGGACTACTTCGCAGTGTCATTGCCCGATTTATCCATATTTGATGACGATTTGAATATCCGTAATAATATCCATTGTCTTTACTTATCAGGCCTGGGATACCTCGGCTTAAAAAATTTCGGGGAAGCGAAAAGTAATTTTGAGGATGTTCTAAAGCTTGAAAATTCCCATTTAGGTGCGCGAGTCCACCTGGCGGCTATCAGCAAAGTAAAAAACGAGTCAGTTCAATTAGCCGGCCTGTAAATTAATTAACTTCAAGCTGGTAATTAGTATTTAAAATAGACAGCAATGATTATAATAAGAATGTCTATTATATAAAAGATTAAATCCATTTTTTAAATCACTTTTTTATGTAAAATTTGACATTCATAAAAAAAGGGTTGCTTCGCTGTTTATTACTAACCCCTGGTTATTGTGATATTTCAATTTGTTGTGACAGGGTATTTTTTAACTAAACCAGAATATGAAAAAATTACTTGCCTTTTTTGCTGCTGCGTTTATGAGTTTACTGGTCTATAGTCAGCAGATTTCATTGAATGGTTTATGGAAAGTAAAAACGGCTGATGTAAAAGAGTACAGTGTACATCTGCCGGGCACGCTGGATGATGCGGGTATAGGAACACCAGTAAATTACCGCACAGGTTTAAATATTTACACGCTTGCACATCTTTCCCGCAGAGTACAATACATAGGAAATGCATTTTACACCACCACTTTTACAACGCCGGCTACATTTCGCAATAAACAGATAACCTTAATTCTTGGCAGGGTTTTATGGAAATCATCAGTGATGATTGATAATAAAGAAATTCCGGGCAATTGTGAAAGCCTTAGCACTGCACATGAATTTGATATCACACCTTTTATTATCCCTGGTAAAAAACAATCTATTACCATTTGTATTGATAATTCAAATATCTATCCCGGTATTAATATAGATGGAAAAAATTACAAGGAGGAAGAAAGCAAAACAATGATGCATGCATACACCAATCATACTCAAATAAAGTGGAATGGTGTGCTGGGGGAACTTACTTTAAAAGCAAGACCGGTAACTCAAATATCCAATGTTGAGATTCAAACGGATATAAAGCAAAAAAAACTACAGGTGAATTACAGCCTGAAACAAAAAGTAAATCCGGCAAAATCAATTTACGCATTTGTCACAGATATGAAAACGGGTAAACGCTGGCCTGCTGTTTTTTCTAAAACCGGAAGGTTAAATAATGAAATGGAAACTACTATCCCTTTCAGTGACGGTGAGGAAATGTGGAGTGAATTTTCGCCTCGGATGTATGAGCTCGTAACAATACTAAAATCAGCAGCAGGAACAGACACTGTAAAAACTTCATTTGGTATCCGTGATTTAAGGGTGAAAAATAATAACCTGGTGCTGAATGGTAACCGCATTTTCATACGTAGCAACCTGGAGTGTATCATCTTTCCATTAACAGGTTATCCGCCAATGCTGGAAGAAGATTGGAAAGCGTTATACACCAAAGCAAAATCGTGGGGCTTAAATAGCTTTCGTTTTCATAGCTGGTGCCCGCCCGAAGTGGCTTTTAGTGCAGCCGATAAAGTTGGTTTTTACCTACAGGTAGAACTGCCGCACTGGAATCTAAAAGTTGGAGAAGATACAGCCGCTTTTGGGTTCTTAACCAGGGAAGGTTATCGCATACTGCATAACTATGGCAATCATCCTTCCTTTATGTTTTTTAGTATGGGGAATGAACTGGAAGGTGATTTCAATAAATTAAATGAATTGGTTGCTGCATTAAAAAAAACAGATACCAGGCATTTGTACAGCACCACAACATTTACTTTTCAGAAAAAAATTACAGGTGTACCGCAACCGGAAGATGATTATTTTGTAACACAGTGGACAAAAAAGGGATGGGTGAGGGGACAAGGTGTTTTTAATGATATGGCTCCGGATTTTTCTACCGATTATACAAAAAGTGCAGATAGTGTAAATGTGCCACTTATCTCTCACGAAATCGGTCAATATTCCGTATTTCCGGATTTGAGTGAAATTGAAAAGTACAAGGGTAACCTTGTTCCGGTAAATTTTATGGAAATTAAAAAAGCTATGGAGCAAAAAGGGTTGCTGTCGATGGCTGCGGAATATCTTTCAGCATCGGGCAGGTTTGCCACTATTTTATATAAAGAAGAAATAGAACGGGCATTAAAAACAAAAAGTTTTGATGGCTTTCAATTACTGCAACTACAGGACTTTCCGGGACAAGGCACAGCGTTAGTGGGTTTACTCAATGCATTTTGGGAAAGTAAAAAGTTTGTATCACCTACTGAATTTCACCAGTATTGTAGTGAGGTAACGCCGCTGATAAGATTTGAAAAAGCAGTTTATAAAAATGATGAAACATTTAAAGCTGATGTGGAACTGGCTAATTTTTACAAGCCATTAACGATGGCGGAGCTTATTTATAGCATAATAGATGAAGAAGGTAATGTGCTGCAATCCGGAACCTTTGATAAAAAAGATTTTCCAGTAGATAACTCCATGGCTGTTGGAAAAATAAAAATTGATTTAGCAAAAATAAAAATTGCAAAGAAGCTAACCATTACTGTTAAACTGAATGGTACATCCTATTTGAACAACTGGAATATATGGGTATATCCTTCTCAGTTACCTGATGAGACAAAAGATGTGCTCGTTACAACTTCTCAAACAGAAGCTATACTGGCACTTGGCCAGGGAGAAAAAGTGCTGTTATGTCCACCACCAGATACAATAAATGGAATAACCGGAAAGTTTGTTCCTGTATTTTGGAGTCCCGTTCATTTTCCAGATCAGCCCGGAACAATGGGATTATTGATTAAATCGAAACATAAAGCACTGCAATTTTTTCCTACAGATGACTACAGCAACTGGCAATGGTGGGACTTGACAGTGAAGAGTAAAGCACTAAATGTGGGAAATCTGCCAGCCGAAGCGAACATTGTAAGACCGATTGATAATTTTGTACGCAATGAAAACCTCAGCAGTTTATTTGAAGTAAATGTTTTAAAAGGGAAACTAATCTTTTGCAGCATAAATATTATTGATGATATGGATCAGAGGCCACAGGCAAGACAATTAAGATACAGCCTTTTACAATACATGAACAGCAATAGTTTTAAACCCGAAAATAATTTTACACAGGAGCAGGTAAGTAAATTTTTCAAATAGAAATATTAGTGAAGTATGAATGCCCGTTTTATATATCCAATATTTATTTTAGTTGCATGTAGTACCTTAACTTATCGTTCAAAGACCGGCGTAACACCAGCGCCGGTTATTTCAACCAATTTAAAACCCACTGCTGTTTTCCCTTATAAAGTGTGGAAGGATACCCAGCAAAACACTATTAATGCTCACAGTGGCGGCATCGTTTTCGAAAACGGGTTCTACTATTGGTTTGGTGAACATAAATTAAATTTTAATGAAAGCCCCTCGTTGGCAGATGGGGGAATTCATTGTTACAAATCTCAAGATCTTATTAATTGGGAGGACACAGGAATTTTAATGCCTGTTGATTACGACAATGCCAACAGTGATATCGCTTTCGGATGCAGAATTCAATGGCCTAAAATTGTGTACAACAATGCAACAAAAAAATATGTTGCTATTTTTAAATTGTTCTTAAAGGGGCTGGGGGTAACAGTTGGTTATAATATTGTCGCCACCGCCGATAGCCTTAAAGGCCCATATACCTATCACAGTAAATTTTTAGGGGGCTCTCCCCTAAATGGGGCAGGCGATTTTGCTTTGGTGAAAGGACCTAATGGTAATTTGTATCATTTCACCGTTAACAAAGAAGGCAACAGGCCGTTTGTTTATGCAAAAATGTCTTCAGATTATTTAACGTCCGCTACTCCTTATGCACGTTGTGCAGGAGTAACCGACAATATAGAAAGCCTTGCAATTACTTTTTACAATGGGGTGTATCATTTATTAGCTTCTGGTTCTTCCGGCTGGAACCCTAATCCCTGTAGAGATTTCCCCATCACAAGTATCAATGGCCCCTGGATTAACCAGGGGAATCCATATGTAGGTGTAAATCCACTTTCTGGATTTGGCCCAGAAAAAACATTTGGTGGACAATCTGCTTTTATTATTCAGGTACAAGGAAGTGATCCAAATCGGTTTATTGCCATGATGGATGTGTGGCGACCAACCCAGCCTACCACGTCAGCTTACATTTGGTTACCATTTAAAATAGTAAATAACAAACTGTCATTCCAATGGCTTGATGGCTGGAATATGAATTGGTATTGATATTATTTCGATAAGATACATTTCAAAATGAATTAAAATGAGAACGATACAATTATTAGTAGTATTATTATTTCCAATACATCTGCATGCACAAAATAGTTACATCAACCATAAAACAATAAATTTATCCGGCCAATGGAATTTTCAAATTGATTCTTCAGATAGAGGAGTAAATGAAAATTGGATTACAAAATCATTAACTGATAAAATACAATTACCCGGTTCCATGCTTACAAATGGAAAAGGAAATGATGTAACTGCTACCACAGCATGGACTGGCGGCATTTGGGACAGTACCTGGTACAAATCTCCTTCATTTGAAAAATATAGCCAGCCGGGAAATATAAAATACCCTTTTTGGCTACAGCCACTCAGGCACTATGTGGGAGTAGCATGGTATCAAAAAAAAATAAATATTCCGGCCGGATGGAATACGGGTTATTCAGAACTCTTTTTAGAACGCTGTCATTGGGAAACTACCCTCTGGGTAGATGGAAAAGAAATTGGAATGCAAAACACATTGGGTACTCCTCATCGTTATGATATCAGCGAAATGCTAACACCCGGTACGCATAACCTTACATTGCGTATTGATAACCGGGTAAAAGATATAGACCCCGGCATAGATGCACACAGCATTAGTGATAATACCCAAACAAACTGGAATGGAATCGTCGGTAAAATGCAGCTTATTAACAGGCCTGCTGTTTATATCAGTGATATACAACTATATCCTGATGTTAAAAATAAATTAGTGAAGGCTGTTATTTCCATCAACAATTTATCAAACAAAAATACTAACTATTCAATACGATTAACAGCAGCTGATAAAAATGGTAAACAGCATATAAAGCCCTTAAATAAAAAAATGGAGCTCACAAATAAGACAACGATAGTTGATATAAATTATCCAATGGGAAATAATTTTTTGCTGTGGGATGAATTTAATCCAAACGTTTATTCACTCAAAACAACCATAACAGGTGGCAATGGCAGGGATGAAAAGTCCGTTGATTTTGGTATGAAGAATTTTGAAATCAAGGGTAAGCAGTTCAACGTAAATGATAGAATAATTTTTCTGAGAGGAACGTTAGAATGTGCCATTTTTCCAAAAACGGGTTACCCAACGGTAGCGGTAAAAGAATGGGAACGCATTTACAAAAAGTGTAAAGAATTTGGACTTAATCATGTGCGGTTCCACTCCTGGTGCCCGCCAGAAGCTGCTTTTATTGCCGCAGATAAATTGGGTATCTATCTTTCAGTAGAAGCATCAACCTGGAGCGACCATCTTGGCGAGGGCAAACCAATTGATAAGTTTGTGTATGATGAAAGTAACCGTATCGTTCAGGAATTTGGTAATCATCCATCTTTTTGTATGTTGGCTTATGGTAATGAAGCAAGGGGTAAAAATGTAAACGAATACCTTACAAAATTTGTAAAGTATTGGCAGCAAAAAGATAGAAGAAGAGTTTATACCTCTGCTTCAGGTTTTCCCGAAGTAGAGGCCAGTGATTACACAAGTACGCCCCGGCCAAGAATACAATGGTGGGCAGCGGGTTTGAATAGCCCTATTAATGCGAATGCGCCATCTACTAATTACGATTGGGCGAAATACATCAGTAGCAACAAACCAACTGTAAGTCATGAAATTGGGCAATGGTGTGTGTATCCTGATTTTAAAGAAATGCCAAAATACGATGGTGTTTTAAAACCAAAGAATTTTGAAATATTTCAGGACTTATTGAAGGAGCATGGAATGGCAAACCTTGCTGATTCTTTTTTACTGGCTTCAGGAAAATTACAGGTGCTTTGCTATAAAGCAGATATCGAAGCCGCTTTGCGTACACCAAATTTTGCCGGCTTTCAGTTACTAGACCTACATGATTTTCCCGGACAGGGCACAGCGTTAGTGGGAGTGCTCGACCCTTTCTGGGATGAAAAGCCTTATGTTACTGCAAAGGAGTATAGACAGTTTTGTAATGTGACTGTTCCGTTATTGCGTATGGATAAAATGATTTATAAAAACAATGAAACATTTACCGCCAAGGCTGAAATAACAAATTTTGGTGAAGCTGAAATAAAAAATATAATACCAGAATGGACTATTGCAGGTAGCGATGGAAAAATATTAGCGAAGGGGAAATTAAACAATAAAAATATTACAACAGGCCTGCAATCATTGGGAGATATAAATACTCCGCTGGCTTTTGTTAGAAAAGCAAGCCAACTTACTCTAACAATTAGTGTAGGAAAATTTAAAAATAATTGGCATATTTGGGTATACCCTGTAGAAGCGGAACCGAAAAATAATTTCAATACAATCAAAATAGTACAGGTATTTGATGACGCTGCAAAAACGTATGTTGAGAATGGAGGGTCGTTATTACTCACAATAAAAAAGGGTAGTGTAAACCCTGAAATGGGCGGCAATGTTCCTGTTGGGTTTTCCAGTATTTTCTGGAATACACAATGGACCTCTTTCAAACAAGCACCATTTACGCTGGGTATTTTATGCAATCCCAAACATCCGGCACTATCCGAATTTCCTACGGAATATCATAGCGACTATCAATGGTGGGATGCGATGAGCCACAGCAATGTTTTTGTACTCGACTCCATTTCAAAAAATATCCAGCCAATTATAAGAGTAATAGATGACTGGTTTACTGCAAAGCCGCTGGGGTTAATTTTTGAATGTAAAATAGGCAAAGGGAAATTACTGGTAAGCGGCATTGACCTGGTTTCCGATTCCGTAAAAAGGCTTGAAGCAAAACAATTATTGTTAAGTCTGGAAAAATATATGTTGTCCAATAAATTTAATCCGGTAACAAAGGTTGAATCGGCAACTATTGAGAAATTATTTTTAAAAAATCAAAACAGTAATTAATGCTGTTTATAAAATTAGAATTATGAATATAAAAAGTAAATGGTTGGGTCTTTTGCTTTTATTTGTAATATCAACTGTAGCATCGGCACAGCAAAATAAGAATGTCTTGATTTTTTTAGTAGATGATTTGGGCTGGGCTGACGTAAGTACTAATGGCAGTTCATTTTATGAAACTCCCAATATTGATAAACTGGCAAAAGAAGGAATTAAGTTTACAAATGCCTATGCTGCCTGTCCAGTTTGTTCTCCCACAAGAGCAAGTATTATGACGGGTAAATATCCGGCGGCTATGCAAACTACCGATTGGTTCGGAGCTGTACAACCAAAAGAAGCTAAAGAAAGCAGTTATTGGAATATGAAAAAACTATTGCCTGCACCTTATCGCGAGTTTTTGCCGCTTGAAGAAACCACTATTGCTGAAGCGTTTAAATCGAATGGTTATGCAACATTTATGGCGGGAAAGTGGCATCTTGGCGAAACGCCTGAATATTGGCCGGAACATCAGGGCTTCGCCGTAAATAAAGGGGGTAATTCCAAAGGACATCCTGATAGCTATTTTTCTCCGTACAAAAACCCTCGTTTATCTGATGGCCCTCCTGGTGAATATCTTGGTGACAGGCTTGCTGAAGAAGCTATATCATTTCTACAAGCCAATAAAAGCAAGCCCTTCTTTTTATATTTCCCTTTTTATGAAGTGCATACACCGCTACAGGCAAAAGATAGTTTGATAAAGAAATATAAAGAAAAGAGAAAAAAGCTTGGATTGGAAGACGATATTGAAATGAATGGCGAATTGAAAATCCGTCACAACCAAAGTTTGCCGGTGTATGCTGCGATGGTAGAAACAATGGATAACATTGTTGGAAATATTTTGAAGAAATTAAAAGAGGAAGGACTTGAAGACAATACAATTGTTGTTTTTTTTTCCGACAATGGCGGACTGTCAACTAAAGAAGGTTCTCCAACATCCAATGCGCCGCTAAGAGCGGGTAAGGGCTGGCTGTACGAAGGTGGAATAAGAGAACCGTTGATCATTAAAAGTAAAGGGCTGGTAAGAGCAGGGGTGCTAAATAGTACGCCGGTCATAAGTAATGATTTATACCCAACATTATTACAAATGTGC
>JBDSBP010000072.1:0-11691 GCA_039921525.1 Chitinophagaceae bacterium
GGTAATCGCATTTATACACTACATGAGATTGCTTCTTATATTTGCTCATGCATCAAATTTAAGCATTCGGCATAGCCCCGAGTACATTACCACCGCCAAAGGCGGTGGATTTTTAAGGTAGATTAAACACCTGGAAATTGCAGGCCATATAATAATTATAGCCTCCTGAAAATAAAGATCAGTTTTTATTTTCGTATTGCACGAACATCAATCACATCAATCCTGTAAATGTTTTTTACTATTATTGCTTCAATGTTTCCTAAGTGCCGTATATCAGTGAAAAAGTATGATTTCGCCCTTACAAGGCTTGGGTTTCCCGGTGTTATCGTATCACAAGGCTTCACTCTTCCGGAACTTTATTCAATTTATAACATTACAAGAATTGGAGATTTCGTGAAATAAAAAAAACGTGTTCCAAGGGCAGGCCCTAATGCACAAGAGACTATCAATGCACTATAATGTTTTATATTTGATCAGGGAGGGGTGGCCCCTCCCGAATACATAGAGATCGATCCTGTTACTGCTGCTATCATCAACGCGGCTAAAAAACAGCATAGAAGGATTGTAGCTGTAGGCAATACCTGCATCAGGGCTATTGAAACAGCGGTTAATGATAAGGGTATGGTGGAACACTAACGGGGAAGATAATTTCACCTCTTCGTGTTTAGGCTTCAAAAATTCCTTCCTACTCAATCACAATCCGTTCAATTTTTCCTACAACAAAAATATAAGAGCTTGCACCGATCACCGTTACTATACCAATAAAAATAAGTGCCGGTTCAAAATTTCCATTCCGCGCCAGGAAGCCGATAACAATAGGTATTACTATGGATGCTAAATTTCCTATAAAATTAAATACGCCACCGGTTAATCCAATCAAATGTTTTGGAGCTAATGTTGATACAAACACCCAGGTTATAGTGGCGAAGCCATTTCCAAAAAAAGCCAGTGCCATAAAAAAAATAATCAACCCGGGACTTGTTACATAGTTTGCACCGATAATGGAAGCCGATAGCAGGAGGCCAAAAATAACAGGAGTCTTACGGGCAACATTAAGAGAAACGCCTTTTCTTACTAAATAATCAGATAAAAATCCGGATGTAATCAACCCTGCAAAAGCCGCTAGAAAGGGTGCCGAAGCAAGGAAGCCTGAAGTAAGAAAATCTACGTGCCTATACTGTACCAGGTAAGTAGGAAACCAGGTCAGAAAAAACCAAAGTGTTGTATTAACGGCGAATTGCCCGATATAGATTCCCCAAAGTTTCCGGTACGTAAATACTTTTCTTAAGTTGCTCCATTGAAATTTTGGCCTGAATGAGGATGTATCGGAAGACTGCCTGTTTATCAACCCGCCACCTTTTTCAATATGATCCAGTTCTTCTTTATTTACGTGTGTATGCCTCGTAGGATCACGATATAAACGATACCATAATAACCCCCATACTATTCCAGTTAAGCCAGTGATGATAAATAAACCCCGCCAGCCGACATAATATTGAATAGCCACCAGCGCAGGTGTTAAAAAAGCTAACCCTAAAAACTGTCCCGATGTATATACCGCAATAGCAGAAGCCCTTTCCTGGTCCGGGAACCAGCTTGTAACAATCCGGTTGTTGATGGGATAAGCCGGGGCCTCGAAAACGCCTACGGCTAAACGAAGACTCAACAGCCCGGCGAAGCCCTTCACCAGCCCGAGTAATAATGTTGTTAATGACCAGGTAATTAAACTGATGCAGTATAAAATACGCGGTGCGACACGGTCCACCAAAATACCTCCGGGTATTTGAAGCGCCGCGTAGGTCCAGCCAAAAGCGGAAAATAAAACCCCTAACTGAACGGAGCTCAACTGCAGGTCTGCCGTTATTCCTGTCGCAGCCACCGAAAGGTTACTTCGGTCCATGTAGTTGATAACAACATTTATAAAAAGAAAGGCCAGAATGTGAAATCGTATCCGTGTTGCCCGGCCTGCTGGTAAAGGATTTGCCCCTGACTTAACATCCAAACCAACCCCCCCGTTTTTATTATTCATTCGTGGCCTTTTTCAAAAAAGGCGTGATCAAATCAATCGGTATGGGGAAGATGGTGGTGGAATTATTTTCAGTAGCAATTTCACTTAGAGTCTGAAGGTATCTTAGGGTGAGTGCGCTTGGCTGATCGCTTAGTATTTTTGCGGCATCCGCCAAACGTTGCGATGCCTGGTACTCGCCTTCGGCAGCAATTATTTTTGAGCGGCGTTCTCTTTCGGCTTCAGCCTGCTTGGCCATTGCGCGTTGCATTTCCTGCGGCAGGTCAATTTGTTTAACTTCCACATTCGACACTTTAATGCCCCAGGGCTCTGTATGCGTGTCAATAATCTGTTGTAGTTTTTGGTTGATCTTTTCGCGTTGGGACAGCAGGTCATCCATCTCCGATTGTCCCAGCACACTTCGTAACGTAGTCTGTGAAAACTGGGAAGTGGCTACCAAAAAATTCTCCACCTCCACTACAGCCTTACGCGGATCTATCACCCTGAAATAAACTACTGCATTTACTTTGATGGAAACGTTATCCTGCGTGATCACGTCCTGTGGCGGTACATCCATCACCACTGTTCTTAAGCTTACTTTCACCATCTTGTCGATAACAGGAACTAATAAAATCAATCCCGGTCCTCTTAACGACACCAATCGCCCCAGCCTGAAAACCACCCCTCGCTCGTATTCCCGGAGGATGCGGATAGCACTGGAAAGAAAAAACAAAATCAAAATAATAATCACCATTGTTGATACTGGAAATGTTTGCATTAGCTTAATTTTTCAGGTTTAATAGCTTCTACGAAAAGCATAAAATTTTGTATAGAGACCACACGTATTTTTTCCCCCTGCTCAATGGATCTATCATTTGTGCTGGTAGCATTCCAGATCTCCCCATGTACGAGTACGCTGCCCTTTGGATTTAAAGAGGTAATGGTTTCGCCCATTTTTCCCGCCATGCCCTCCATACCCGAGGTTGATTTTAAACGTTGCGCCTTCACTCCTAAACCCACCACAAATAAAAAGAAAAGCGAAGTAGCTACCACGGCGGGAATGATAATGCTCCAAGACACGTTTGCTACATCCCACTCCTCGTCGGTGCGGATCAGCATCATAGAACCGAGGAGCATGGATATGGTTCCTCCTATTGCCAGCATACCATGACTTGCAATTTTTATTTCCAAAAGAAAAAGTATTACTGCGAAAACGATCAGGGCAACACCTGCATAATTAATCGGCAATGTATTCATGGCATAAAGCGCAAGAATCAGGCTGATGCCGCCTATTATACCAGGGAAAATTGCACCCGGGCTATACAGCTCAAACATCAATCCATATAATCCAAGCAGGAACAATACATAGGTTACATTTGGATCACTCAGGATATTTAAAAATTTTTCGACCCATTGCATTTCCAGCAATTCAATCCTGGCACCTTTTGTTGCCAGTGTTTTTGAACCTGAATTCACAGTATACTTTGTGCCATCAATATTGTCTAAAATTTGCTGATCATTTGCAGCGATAAAGTTTATGACCTTAATTTTCAATGCCTCGTTTTCAGTAATAGAAACACTGTTGCGAACAGCCTGCACCGCCCATTCCACATTGCGTTTGCGCTTTTCTGCAATCGACTTTATAAAAGCCATCGCATCATTGGTAACCTTATCATTCATTACCGGGTCCATCTGTTGGCCACTTGAAACGGGATGAGCGGCGCCAATATTTGTTCCCGGGGCCATCACCGCCACATGCGCTGCCATCGTAATAAAAACACCCGCCGAACCTGCATGTGCTCCTCCCGGGGAAACGTACACTACTACCGGTACCGGAGATTCGAGAATATCGCTTACGATGATACGTGTTGATGTAAGTAATCCACCCGGCGTGTTTAAATGAATGAGCAAACATTCTGCACTATCACTCACTGCTCTTTGAATGCCCCGGTGAATATAATCGGCCGCAGCCGGATTGATCATGCCATCCAGCTTTAGAGACAAGACTCTTTGTGAAGCAGCTGGCAATGCAAACAATAAAAGTAGTTGGATGCATGAAAGCAAATGTTTCATAAACTCTTTATGTTGATCAGTAAATTACATAATACTTTTGAAAGAATAGTAGAATGGGGTAAATTAGATAGGAACGGGGTATTTGAAAGGGTTAACGTCATCGAAAATGCCTAGTGTCATGTCAAACATAAACTGTCGGTTATTTTGGCTATCAGCTATCAGCAGTCAGCTATCAGGAAAACAATGCTAGAATTAGTTTCGTCCTGATAGCTGATAGGGAAGGCTGATAGCCAAAGCGTCATTTTAGAGTTGAAATAATACCAGCACCCTTTGTGAATTTGGCGGGAAAGGTTTTAAATACATTCATTACACATCTAATGCCTTATAGGTAGGGTACCTATTTCAGAGATGCCCGTAAGCGAAAAAGGTAAACGCAAAGAGCGCAAAGATGGAAACGCAAAGACATTTGTGATTATTTAAATTCGTTGGTGAATGTAGCACTTTCAAATTATTATGTGGCTCTTCCGAGGAAAACTTTATGCTGCTATTTCCGTTTAAAAACGTTATTATTTGAATTTACGATCCAGGGCATTCCAAACCTGTCAACGGTTATCTGCACACCCCCTCCATCAACACCTTGCCAAAAACTTCCTGTCCATTTGTAAACACCAAAGTCGCGCCCATTACCGGCAGGGTTAGTGCCAATTACCCAAACAGAACCATCGGAACCTATTCCAATATCCCTTCCGGAACCGGGAAGTTTTTCCCAATTATTGTTAATCCTTCTAAATACCTGCCCTACTGCATTAACAATCCATGGATTTCCCTTTCGGTCCACATCTATTCTCACTCCACCACCGTCTACCCTTTCCCAGAAATTCCGCGTCCACCTGTAAATTCCAAAATTATTGTCTTTCACAGGGTTCGTACCAATTGACCAGACTGAGCCATCAGGCCCAATTCCAATATCCCTGGCACTTCCCGGTAGTAATTCCCAACGGTTGTTAATCCTCCTGATTACCTGACCTGCTGCGTTAACTATCCAGGGATTGCCTCTTCTGTCCACATCAATTCTAACTCCGCCACCATCAACGCCCTGCCAGCTTGTTCCGGTCCATCTGTAAACTCCAAAGTCGCGCCGGTTACCTACCGGGTTTGCACCAATTGCCCAAATGGACCCATCAGCGCCTGCACCGATATCTTTGGCGAAGCCGGGAAGCATTTCCCAATTATTTGATTGAGCATTAATTGATGGTGAAAAACCCGATAACAATATAATCAGCAAACAGATGCATTTTGCACTTCGATTAAGCGCTTTTAAATCTGCAGCAATATTTTTCAGAACCATTTGCCGGGTGCTGTATTTTTCAACAAAGATTGTCATTTTGATATCATTTAAATTACAGTATCATGATATTTATTCGTGGAAATATCATGGTAATTTAAACGAATTAATATTTAGGCAAGCATGCAGTTATATAATTTTTTTGTAAATTATAAATGCAATAAAAGGAGATTGCTATCAGCTGTCCTCTTTCTACTATCAGGAGGAAACTGTAGATATTGAATTGCTGAAAGCAGGTACCTGACAGATGAAAGCCCCTGCATACAGTATCTATGTTGAATAAACATTTTGTCTCCCGCTGATCCAAAATTGTCAATATATTTATAACCGATCCTGCTATTAAAAAGCAACACATTTTATGTGTGACATCATTCGTCATTTTAATCTTTCAGCCATTTATCAAACCAGTCAAAAGCCTCGGACTGCATTTTAGCATCGAACTTGTGCGGTCCGGGATAGTAGGAACATTTAAAATGATCACTTGCCCCGGCGTTAGCATATACTTCCTGCAGAATTTTTTCTGCCCGCTTCATTTCAGGCAATGTATAGAGGTCATCATCATTATCATTTAACACGAGTGTTGGAAGAGGCACACGTAACCCAAGGATCTCGGGAAAATCCAATTCACTAGGAAGCAAGGGAACATAGGTCATCCATGTATGCGTAAAAGATTTATTCAAAACAAAATCTTTCCAGGTAGTCATGAAACCCACATCCACGGCACACTTGATACGTGGTTCCAATCCTGCCATGAAAACGGTGCGTATTCCGCCACCGGAAAGGCCACCGCAACCAACTCGTGTTGCATCAACATCTTCACGAGAACATAAAATATCCAGTGCTTTTTGATCTTCGGCAAAAAAAACGCCTGGCCATGTAGTTCCCGCGCTAAACAACGATTTTGCCATTACATGTTCGTGTTCACCCGCCCAGTCGTTATACGCTTTTATGTTTTTAGGATTTTCCGGTTCATCATCGTTCAAGCCTTTGCGTAAATTGGTGGGCACATCCTGTAACAAAACTCTCCGGCTTGCAAATGTAAATGCGTCAGCAACCAACACAACATAGCCGCGTTTTGCTATCTCGTTTGCCCAGGCTAAATTTTCATAATAATTCAACTGGTGTTCTTTCATTAATGGATGTTGCTGATCCGAAGTCTTCGTGATTTTACGGGTGCCAAAATATTTGTTGCCGCCGTGATCATGAAAAGCGAGTATGGCGGGTAATCGTCCTGTGCTTTTTGCTGGTTTGAGTAATATCGCTTCTGTTGGCCGTCCATAGGGCAATTGCCAGGTTAGTTCTTCTATATGCAAGCCATCGTAAGAATATTGTTTATTTATTTTTACAGAGGGCATGCCCCCTATATCGGGAACGGCCAAACGTTGGGTTAACCGTGTTCTTGCTGTTTGTCGCCATATGTCGATATTTTTCCATTCTTTCCTTCGAAAAGAAAGGGCCGGTATAGAATTATCATTCAGTGAACTTGCCCATTTGCCATAGAGGCCTATGATGCTGATATCCGTTTCGTTAGGCTCATTGTTTTCCAAAGCTTTGGTGGGGTTTGATGTGTTAAATGTTTCTTTATTGATACTTATATTCTTTGCAACTCCAGGCATATTGCCACCTGCTATACCTAAGCCGGTAAGTCCTGCGAGTTTTAAAAATCTCCTTCGGTTGTTTGGCATGTTTACAGGTTGATGTTTTTAAAATGCAAACGATACGAAAAGGTAAGAAAAAATTAGCGTTGGAACAACTCCGAAGTGACAATGTCAATAGCAATGCAAGACTTCTGAAGAATATACGCTCACTTCTGAAGGTGAAAAAAATTAATCACGGAGTGTTAAAAGATTCTCTAAAGTCCAGCTTCTTATACACCGGGAGATACACTGAAAATGAATGTCGTCTCCCTTATTCTTTGGCGAACTTTATTAAAAGCGCCACTACCTGGAAGCTACTGCGTGCAGGTTTCTTTTCGCCCGGCACTACCAGTCTGAATGGACCCACATTAGCTGGTAATGGCTTACCATCTGATTCGTAAACAAGTGTTACTACCCTGTCAGTAAAACTGCTGTCGAGCTCTGCCAGGGAAAACACGACCTCATAACCATCCGCACATTTTACGAGAAGATACTTACCGAGATTTTCACCACGTAATTGTTTATCCATGGTAACACCTGCCATATCCAGTAGTTCCTGCATGGCAACGCCTTTGTAATTATGATCGGTGCCAGCCCGGTCTTTCATACTTGTGCTGACAGGTTTCATTTTTACGAGGTCATCCATGGTTAAGATAAGTGGTTTTGTTACTTCGCCGCTCACTTTCACGGAAGGCTTCGAAGCCTTTTCCTGGGCATTGGAAATAAAATAAGAGCAGCACAGAAGAATTACGGACAGGCATAAACGATGCAGGTTCATAGTTACTATTTAAAAGGATTTGAGAAACGTTTAGCGGTAATAAAAGTAGAGTCAGTAAGCATCTTCAAAAAAAACACCAGGTCAGTTTTCTCTTGCGCTGTAAGGTTGAGTAATTTGTCATTCTCTTTATTCGAATTATTCTGTAAAAAAATACTTAACGTACTGCTCTGGATTAAATGCTCATTGTAATGCTCCACTACTTCTTCCAGGGTTTTAAAGCGGCCATCATGCATATATGGAGCAGTGAGTGCTATATTCCGTAATGTTACTACTCTAAATCTTCCCCGGTCATATTCCTGCCCGGTAATTTTTTCCAGGCCGGGATCTTTCGGAAAACTATCAAGACCATTATTATGAAAAAGTTCACTGAATGTTTTTGGCCCGGCATGGCAATGCCCGCAGGCGGCACCGCGAATTCTATTGGCCGGATTGGGGCTAGCGAAGAAGAGAGCCATCCCATTACGCTCCGATGGCGTTGGTTTATATTCCCCGCGAAGATATTTATCATAAGAAGAATTAGCAGAAACAAGCGTGCGTTCAAACTGGCTCAATGCTTTCATAATTCGTTCCCCTGTGATACTGTCTGTGCCAAATGCATCTTTGAAAAGCGATGCATAGATGCTTTTGTTGTGTAGTTTTTTGGCGGTAATAACTAATGGCTGACCCATTTCGTGTTCACCTGTCATCGGTGTTTCAACTTGTTTTTCCAGGCCCTCTGCCCTACCGTCCCAAAAAAAACGCCGCACCCATAACAGGTTGGCCAGCGACATGGTGTTGCGCGGCTGAGCCGTTCCATCAATGCCGGTACTGAACTGTTTTCCATCAGTAAATGCCAATGATTGCTGATGGCAGGTGGCGCAGGAAAAAAGATTGTTGGCAGATAAAGCCGTTTCATAAAATAACATCCTTCCTAATTTAACACCCTGCTCAGTTGTTGGGTTATCTTCCGGTATTACGATCTTGTTACCGAAATATTCAGGGTAGTTTATTTTCAATGGTGTAACGCTGCAAGGTAGATGAAACCCCCGGGCTGACAAACAAAGAATGGCCATCACAAAATAAAATATTTTAAACATTCGCTTCATCGTACAATTACAAACGATATATTATATTGGCAAAGTAATTTCTTCCAGGTTCGGGATAACCTTCTACCAGTGTATAATTCCTGTCAGCTATATTATTAATTCCTGTTTCAACGGAAAACACTCGCCAGATATGAACGGTAGCATTGGCGTTTAAAATGGTAAACGCGCCTGAGGCCGTGCCATAGGTTGTGCTGTACCGTTTTGAATTATATTCGGTATTAACCTGCAGCGAAAATCTTTCTTTGAGCTGGTATTGAACAAATCCAAAGACTTTATTTCGTGGCACGTCAATAAAATAAAGGTTGGGATTGGTAAGATTATTACGTTTGATATAAGTATAATTAACACCGGTTTTAAGAGTAGGTGCGATTTGATACTCGGCGCCAATTTCGGTACCAAGGTATTCCGACTTGCCGACGTTTTGCAATTGGCTCTGCCAAACTTTACGTGCAGAATCATATTTAACATTGGATACCATCAATATCGTATTATTTATTTTACTATAAAATAATGCTGCCTGTACGGTAAACCTGTTATCAACAGAACCCCTGTACGCCAGTTCATAATTTACGGCATATTCAGCATGCAGGTCAGGGTTAGGGATAGCGGTACCCATTCGATACGAATAGCGGTCCTTGGTAGTGGCGAATCTTGTTTTACGCGCTACGGAAAATTGAAAACTATTATCTGCATCGGGCCTGTATTCCAATCCGCCCTGCACATTAAAAGCATTATTGCTATTAGATGGGAAATTGTTTATCTGTTTGGTAGTGCTGTTGTATTCCTGGGCTTTTACGCTCGTTCTGTTATTAAAACTGATACCTGTGAGCAATAAGAAGTCAGGAGTAATTTTGAATTCATTTTCTACACCCGCAGTAAAAGTGTTGTCAGACAATGTGCGTATGGGTTCTCCCTCATTATGTTCCCGATGTACATCCTGCTTGTATTGCAACGTGGATTTCAGGTTATCTTTCGATGATATTATCTTACCGTACTCCAATATTCCACCGATCGTATAATCATTGTAGTGACTCTTGAAAGCGTACGGTTTGGATATGGTTGTATAACTGGCATCATCGTATGAGTTGAGCAGGTTTTTAAACTTGTCGTAGTAGATCCTGGCTTTTAGATACTGGCTGCTGTCAATTGCTATGTTTGATATAAAGTACAAACTCTGTTTATCCCAGGCGGGCCATTGCCAGTAACGCGGGGCTTTCAACAGGCTGTTTAATGGATCGCTGCCGGCATATACCGGCGTACCTTTTTTGCCAAGCTGATAAATATAACTTAATGCATATTCAGCTCTGTTGTTGGGCGTATAAGCCACTTTGATATTATACTTTTCATCCCTGCTCATTGAATTGTTACGACTGCCCCCCGACTCATTTTTAGTTGGAGTAAGCTTATCGGAAAGCGGAAAAGAATCCCTGGCAAGTTTAGAAAAACCTGCCTGGATGTAAAACTTGCCGAGATTGCTGCCAACATTAACATTGGTTCTATAGCCTCCAGACAGCCATCCGCTGGCTCCATTAAGTTCGAATTTCTTTTCCGGTTTCCTGCTGACAAGATTAATGGCGCCACCGAGCGCATTGGGGCCATATATTACCGACGTATACCCTTTGGAAACATTCACTTCTGCCAGGTCAAAGGTGGTAAACCGGGCGAGGTCTACATAACCATCGTAAGGGATATAAACAGGAATTCCATCAATTAGTAATGGCACCTGCCGTAAATCAAAACCTCTTATGTACACCATGGCTTCGTTGCGCGGCCCCACAGCAGAGAGGTGTACGCCGGGTAAAAGGTTCAGCGCTTTGGATACGTCGTTTTTCGCGAACTGTTGTAGCCTCAAAGCACTAATATAGGAATTGATTTCTTTTGACTTCTGCGCTCTTATCACCACTTCACCCAATGTAAAAACAGCCTGGCTGTCTTTCGCTACCGAAGATTGTTGAGCATATATTAACATCGAAAATGCGCAGCAGCAAAAACTACTTAAAAGGTGTTTCAAAAGCATTGCAGTAGGTTCGTTATTTTTTTAAAGATATAACGGTTTGCGTAAAAAATACTTCTTTTATCAATTAAAATATAGGAAATTTAGATGGAGTTCAATTGTGTGGATTCGTTTTCCAGGAATGTTAGGAATCGCTGTCGAAGTTGCTGATGGTATACAATAAGTTGCCTTGCTTCAGGTGTAATTACCGAACCTCCTCCCTTTTCACCACCTGTTTGAGTAATAACAAGTGGTTTGGAGGACTGGGTATTCAGGGCATTAATCATTTCCCACGCTTTTTTATACGACATGCCCATAGTTTTGGCAGCCTTGTTAATGGAGCCCGTTTCTTCTATTCTTTGCAGTAGTTCCACCCGGCCGGGCCCGAAAAAACGGTGGCCCTCGCATTCGATCCAAAGAGTACCTGCAACTTTATAGCTGGTTTTATTTTGCAATAATGATTTTACAGATGATGGATGCATGGCGGTAACGGTTCAAATGATTTGATAACCAAACATGTTTAATATAAACCAGGGAGATCGACCTGCTATCTTCCCTTTCTTTTAAGGCTACGGTTAGGATACTTCTTATTTTATATTGTGCATAGTCATCCAGGGTTAAAGATAATTGAAATTGTGGGTAAGCCCGGTAAGGGATAAATATACTAGTGTTATGTCAACTCTAAAATGACGCTTTGGCTATCAGCCTTCAGCTATCAGGAGGAAACTAATTGTAGCATTGTTTTCCTGATAGCTGACTGCTGAAGGCTGATAGCCAAAATAACCGACAGTTTATGTTTGACATGATACTAGTCTATGGCTTTCGGCTATCGGCT
>JBDSBP010000073.1:0-8089 GCA_039921525.1 Chitinophagaceae bacterium
TAATTTAGAAATATTGAAAATTTTGTTTGAAGAAAAAACGGTAGGAAAATGGGTGACCGTTTCCGTAAAAACGCCTAAAGGTTTAGTTGAAGAGGTATAGATAATAAACCTGGGGGATAACCGGGTGTGCAGTATTTACTCACATTCATATGGCAGCAATTTTGAGCAAAGTAGCCCCGAACCGATCAGTTACTATTTCGAAATAGTATCAAAAAAATTTATTTCCCGGAATATTATTCTGGATTGTAAGAAGTTGATTTGTAAGTATATAGATATTATTCTAAATGTAGCGCTTTCAAATTTGTACCAGCTTCTTTCAAATTTGTAAAGCGGTGAATGTTCTCTTTCAAGGCTTCCATTAGGCAACACATTTTTTTGAAAGCCCAAATAGACAATTTCACCCTGCATTTTGGGAGATTTCCCCAAAGGGCCGCAATATTCATTCATGCGAAGATGCTGAGGCGCTTTGGCTAAAATGACAAACAAAAATTAATGTATCTCCAATAAAATCATTATTCGCCATCGCCCCGTCTTGTCATTTCAGCGAAGCGCCGTTTGGAGTTGAATAAAAAACTCTTACGCGCTTCAATTGAAATCTCCTAAATGCGGTCTGACTTATACAAATTGATTCTCTACATCACTACCGAAACAAACATTGAACCGATGAAGTATTAATTCTAAATTGCGGGGTGTAGAGATATACGATTGTTAAAAAATACCATTTGCCGAAAAGAAGGACATACCTCATTTGTTGCCACATATTAATGTTGACCTTTTTTGCTGCCTGTACCAGCAAGAGCACTCCAAAAAAATATGTCATAGGATTCTCCCAATGCGTTGAATCCGATCAATGGAGAAAAACAATGCTGGAAGAAATGAAAAGAGAATTGTCTTTTCATCCTGATGTAAACTTCATTTACATGCAAGCCGACGGCAACAGTCAAACACAAATAGGCCAGGTAAGGGAATTACTGCAGAAAAACCTGGATATATTAATTATTTCACCCAACGAAGCCGAGCCATTGACACCTGTAGTTGAGGAAACTTTTAAAAAACATATTCCCGTAATTGTGGTCGATCGAAAAATTGCCACTCCTTTTTATACTGCTTATGTTGGTGGCAACAATTATGAAATCGGCAAGCTTGCAGGTGAATATGCATTGCAGCTCCTAAAACCCGGAAGTAAGATTTTGGAAATTACAGGTTTGCCAAAATCATCACCGGCTATTGAACGAAGTAAAGGTTTTGATGATGCCTTAAAAAAAAATCCCGACATCACTATCGCCGGAAGTCTAAACGGCGAGTGGTTGAAAGAAAAAGCAAAAGCTGCGCTGACCAAAGCCTTAGATCATTATCCTGGAATCGACCTTGTATTCGCGCATAATGAAATGATGGCCTTAGGCACCAGCGAGGTGTTCGAAGAAAAGCACATCATCAATAAGCCGAAAATAATCGGAGTTGACGGCTTACCCGGCAGGGGAATAGAATTCGTAACCAATAAGCAGATAACCGCCACCATGTTATATCCCACCGGCGGTGAGGAATCCATCATCATCGCATTTAAGATCTTAAACGGGGAAAAATTTGAAAAGGAAAATATTCTTCAAACAACGGTCATTGATTCCACTAATGTACGGGTGATGCAACTACAGGCGGCAAAAATTGGAACCCAGCAACAGGATATCGAACAGCAGGACGGTAAACTTCGCGAACAGAAAAGAATGTACAATAACCAGCGGACGTTATTATATTTCCTGGTTTCAGCATTGGTGCTCGTGATTATTTTAGGAGGGTTGGCTTTTCATTCTTTACGCGAGAACCGGAAAATTAACCGGCGGCTGGAATTACAAAACCTGGAAATTTCTGAACAGAAAAAAAGAATAGAAGAGATATCCGCCAAAGCCAAAGCTGCCAACGAAGCCAAGGTCAGTTTCTTTACGAACATTTCGCATGAATTCAGAACCCCGCTTACGTTAATTCTCGCACCGCTGGAAGAATTGCTGGCCAACCCTAAAAGTTCGTTGTTTAGCAATAGCCTTGTCTTAATTCAAAAAAATGTGATCCGGTTATTAAGACTGGTGAATCAACTGATGGATTTTAGAAAAATAGATGTGGAGAAAATGAAAGTGAGGCCGGCCGAAAATGACATTGTCTCATTTATCGCCGAGATCGTTTCATCATATAAAACCATTTCATTAAAACGAGATATCGACCTCCGCTTAATTACAAAAGAGGGGCAGGTTAATGTGTGGTTCGACTCCAGTATGATAGATAAAGTGATCTTCAACCTTTTGTCTAATGCATTTAAATTTACAAAAGACGGCGGCTTTATACATGTTTATGTAAATAAAACGGAAGATGGAAAAGAGGTATCCATTAAAGTGGAAGATAATGGCGTAGGCATGGCAAAAGATGGCATTGAACATGCTTTTGATGCCTTTTACCAGGGAGAATACGAAAACTATAAAGGATCAGGTCTGGGTCTTGCGTTATCGAAAGAACTGGTTCAGTTACATAAAGGTGCTATCACAGTACGCAGTGAAAAATGGAAAGGAACAACTTTTGAAATTCGCTTGTTGACGGGGAGTGCTCATTTTACCCATGAAGAGTTGGTTGAAAGTGATACCACTCCTGCTGTTTTATACGAACATGAAAAAATATACACTTCTGACCTGGAAGGGGAGCAAACAATTAAGAAAGAAATATCAGGTGGGTCAAAGGAGCACTCTATTTTAATAGTGGAAGACAACCCTGAGTTAAGAAATTTCCTGGCGAATAAATTAACCGCTGTTTATAACATCCTGGAAGCCGATAACGGGCAATCGGCTTTGCAACAAGCCTTCGATACGATTCCTGATTTAATTATCAGTGATGTAGTGATTCCCGGAAAGGATGGTATGGCCTTAACGAATATTCTTAAAAATGATATTCGCACTTCTCATATCCCCATTGTTCTGCTTACTGCCAAAACAAGTATCGATCAACAGATAGAAGGAATGAGAAATATGGCCGATGCCTATATCACCAAACCTTTCAATATACAGTTCCTGGAGCAAAACCTGAAGAGCCTGCTGGCTAACAGGGCAAGATTAAAGGAACATTTTACGGGTGATATTTCTTCCAGTTTAAAAACACAAACATTTGGTAAGCTGGATAAAAAATTCATCACGGAATTTACCGCTTTGATAGAAAGCAATATATCAAACGATGAATTCAATGTGGATACTATTTGTAAGCTTATGGGTGTATCGAAGGTGCAGTTATACAGGAAAGTGAAAGCCTTGCTTAATGTTAATGTGAATGATTACCTGGTTGACAGCCGGCTTCAGAAAGCTAAATATTTTCTGCAGCATGAGGAGTTTTCTATTAGTGAGATTGCTTATAAGGTTGGATTTTCTTCCCCTGCTTATTTCTCTACGGTGTTTAAATCAAAATTTGGCGTTACGCCGAAGGCGTTTAAGGAGAAGTGATTGACATTTAACCGTAAGGCTGACTAAAAAGTCAGGGCGTTGGTAGGGGCAGGGCTTGCCCCCGCCCTGTTACACTGGATACATGTGGTATTTTGTGAACATTCCCTATAATATTCTTTCAATTTCGTATGTAGTCAGGGCGGGGACAGGCCCCGCCCCTGCAAAAGCAGGCACATTAATAATTCGGATTCTGCTTTAGAGTAGCAGCCCCATCTTTCATGCTTATATCAATCTGAACCTGGGGTATCGGATAAATCTCATTTTTATTTTTTGTAAATTTTGCTCCTTTCAATATCAAATAATCAAAACTATTATTTTCATGAGCAACATAAGCGTTCAACAAATCTGCCATATAACCCGTACCGGTATCCCAACGTTGCAGATCAAAAAACCGATGACCTTCCATGGCCAGCTCTAACTTTCTTTCAAACCGCACCGCCTTGCGTGCATATTCTTTCCCCTGCGCCTGGAACTGACCACTGTAAAGATTAATCTTATAGTTTGCCGCGTTAGTACTCGTAAAGCCTGCCAGGGGTGTTGCAGGATTGATGTATTCCTTTATCCAAAATGCCGGATTCTTTGCACGGTTCCTGATCCTGTTTACATAATCCTCCGCAAGCGCCAGGCTGCCAATTTCCACTTCAACTTCCGCGGCCCATAACAACACATCTGCAAAACGAATCATATTGTAATTGATGGAAGTGCGCCTGTTCTCATACGTTGTGGCTCCATCTTTTTGCCAGGTGACATTCTTTTTGTTATTATATGGTCCCTGTGCAGCTTGTACCACAAGCCAGGATGCCCCAGGCATCAGGCCCCAGTCCTGGAAAGGCAAGCCTCTTCTTCCCGCGGTGAAATCCAGCCGTGGATCCACAGGATCTGTAGCAGGCTTGAAGGGATCTGCTGAAGCCAGTCCCATATCATTTTTTAAATCTGAATTATTCCAGGTATCTAATTGAGGTAATCCTGTAATATCATCGACCTTATATGAATTTACCAAACTGAATGAGGGCACATAAAATCCGCAACAAAGAGTGGGCCCACCGTTCCAACTGTACAACTCACCCGAGTTACCATTTTGTCCGCTTGAATTATCATACACCGACATCTGAGCAGCGAATACACTTTCTGACCGGTTTTTTGTGAGCGCGTTGAAATTGTCCGCGAAGTTTGGCAATAAGGCATACTTAGTGCCGCTGGCGGTCACACCATTATTGATGAGATCATCCAGCAACAATTTTGCCTGCGCAAATTTTTGCTGAAACATATAAACCTTCGCTAGAAATGCTTTTGCGGCCCAACTGTTTGCCCTTGCCGCTTCCGTCTTAGTTGGGGTAAGATTATCTACGGCGAATTTAAAGTCTGCTTCTATCAGCGGCCATATTGGTTTTTCGGTATTGGACACAACATAATTGCCGTTAGCGAAACTTATACTTTCATCTATGTAAGGAACATTCTTCCACATTTTGGCAGCTTCAAAATGAAAAACGGCACGCAGGAACATTGATTCGGCTTTTATCTGCTTGGTTTCAGCATCAGAGATAGCCCCCGGCTTCACTAAGGCAAGGGTACGAAGTACCACATTAGCACGCTGAATACCATCATAAAGTGCTTTCCATTTGCTATTGAAATAAGGATTAACAGCGAGAGCGGAGTAATTTTCGATAAACTCCAGATCAGTCTGGTCTCCATATTCTGACCCTTTATGTGCATCATCAGAAGCTACCCCGCCGAACTGCCAATTGCTTATAGACTGGGCCATGTCGGTACCACCAGGATGGCCATCGAGAAGCGAATAAGCGCCGATCAATAAGCCGGTCACTCCTGCCTTGTTGGCCAGTGTCGTTTCTGTTAGCAACCCTAAAGGCGCTATTTCCAGGAAATCCTTCTTGCAGGAATTGAATAATAACACTGCCAGTAACAGGCTTATCAGTTTTCGTGATAGTAATAAATAAACTTTCATATACTGTAGATTTTATAAAATTAAAAGGTAAGTTTCAGACCGAATAATAATTGCTTTTGATTGTTAGGATAGTTGCCCATATCTATGCCGAAAGAGGTACTGGCATTGGCTCCTGTTAACGTACTGCTTAGCTCGGGATCGAGGCCGGAGTATTTGGTAATGGTAAATAAATTCGCAGCCTGAAGATAGAACCTGAAATTATTCAGGCTTAATTTTTTAAGTAAGACAGGTTTTAATGTATACCCGATTATCAATGACCTGCATTTAAAGAATGATCCATCCTCCAGGTAATATGAATTAGGTACCGAGTTGGTGCTGAAATTAGGAGCATATTCTAATTTTGCCACGGTAGAATTGGTATTTTGCGGCGTCCATGCATTTAATAAAACATTGCTCCTGCCCTTGCCTTCAGAAACACTCATGAAATCCGTATAATATCGTACAAAATTCAACGCATCATTACCCTGCGAACCATAAAAGTCTGCGGCAAAGTCAAATCCCTTATAGGTAACCGTTAGATTTATTCCATAGGTTAAATCAGGATTGGGATTGCCAAAGAAAGTTCGATCCGCTGAAGTGATCTGTTTATCGCCATCCAAATCCCTGTACCTGAACCGCCCGGCAGCGGCGGCGGTTTGTGCCGGGGCAGCTGCTGCTTCTGCATCATCCCTGAATATCCCCACAATATCATATCCAAAAAATGATCCTATAGGCTGACCTTCCTGGATGCGAACAAGATTACCGATCCTCGAACTTTTAACATCAAAATATCCACCGGGAATTTTCACCACTGTATTCTTATAAGCCGATAAATTTGCCGTTGTGCTAAACTGGAAATCGTTGTTTAAACTTTCACGATAGGTAAGTGAGAAATCCCAACCTTTATTCTGGATGTCTCCAATATTAATGACAGGAGATGAAGCGCCACCCGCGGTTGCTGGTAGTGGTTGAGGGAACAACAAGCCATTTATTGATTTTTTATACCATTCAACAGAGGCACTTAATTTATTATTCAGCAATACAGCATCGACACCAATATTAGTAACCACGTTCTCCTCCCATCCCGTATTTTGATTACCGTTACCTGACTGATAAAATCCCTGTGTAGTGGCATTTCCTGCGCCGGTAATCAGATAATAAGAAGATCCAAATCCTGAATTAAATAAAGTATACGCATTGGTAGTACTGATATTGGCCTGCGAACCTAAAACACCATAACTGGCTCTTAATTTAAGATCGTTCAGGAAAGACCCCTCCTTCATAAACTCTTCACCGGTAATTCTCCATCCCACCGAAAAAGAAGGGAAGACACCATACCTTTTTTTAGAACCGAAAACAGAAGATCCGTCCCGGCGGACTGTTACACCCAACAGGTATTTAGAGTCATAGCTGTAATCTAACCTGCTGAAGAGGGAATATAAGGCGCTTTTAGAAGCACCGCTGGTATTGGTTATATTTGATGTGCCGTTTAATAAATTAAGGTAGTTTGGATCCATCGAAAAATAACTCATCGATGATCCTCCTACATTTCTTCCATAGTTACTAATTGCTTCTGAGCCGGCTAATATATTAACGGTATGCCTGCCGATTGAATTACTATAATTTAAAGTGTTGGTCCAGGTATAACTGCTGGAATAAGATGCGCTTTCATTAAAAGAATTTCTTCCATCGAAACCCTCCCTGTCGTTGTACCCCACAAATCCCGAACTGTAGTTGTAAAAATTCAAAACGGTTCCTCCGAAGCTTGTTCGTGCTGTGAAGTGTTTATTTAAAAAATCAACTTCAGCAAACACGTTGCCTGAGATATTCCAGTTATGGCTCCTGTTATCTTTAGTACGTTCCTGTTGTGCCACCGGATTCTGCGTAGTACCCAATTCCGGACCAAGCCAGGTACCCCCATAGTTACCCATTATATCGTAGGCGGGAATAATAGGCATGTTCCTGAAACTTAACGATAGTGAATTACCTTCAGCGGAATTATTAAACCCGGGGCTTCGCTTATAATATGCATACATATTTTCCCCGATCCTGATATTTTTACTAACTGCGTGTTGCGAATTTAACCTAACCGAATATCTCTTTAAATAGGTTTCCAGGATAGTTCCCTCCTGGTTCATGTATCCCAGGGAAAACAGAAATGTCGACTTTTCCGATCCACCGGTTAGAGACAGGTTGTGACTCTGGATCGGTGCGTTTTTGGATACTTCATGATACCAGTCCGTTCCTGCCTTATTCACCTGCTGGATGAGGTAATTATTTTTTGTGTTGTTAAAATCAAAGTTGTATTTAGCAGGATCGACCCTTGGATCACCCGCCATGGCTGTACCATTTCCCGCACTGCTGGCATACAAAAAATCAGGTAACCCGTTTTGAAACAGTATGGTGCCGGGGTTTACTTCTTTTGTAAGCCTCGCATAATCCGCCGAGTTTAAAAGGTTGTATACGTTTCCTTTTTTTACCGTAGTCACACCATAATACGCGTCATAGGTTGTTCGTAATTCGCCAGACTTCCCTTTCTTTGTGGTAATAATGATAACACCATTTGAACCCCGTACTCCATAAATAGATGCGGCGCCTGCATCTTTTAACACCTGCATGGATGCTATATCATTCATGTTAATATCATCCAGCCTTGACTGCACTCCATCAACAAGAA
>JBDSBP010000074.1:0-2753 GCA_039921525.1 Chitinophagaceae bacterium
AGACCGTATTAGTACCAATGGACAACTTAGGCGAAATGACAACATTGCCTTCAAGCATTTTAGGTAAAACAGATGCTCCGTTTTATGCAAATAGCCAGATGTTGTTGCAAAAGGCGGTTTTGAGTGAATAACTGAGAACAATGTGCCTTTTTATAAACAAAAAAATATCTTTGCATCACAATCAGCTCTTTCCTTCAATGTTTAAACTTTGCTGGCAAATTACTGGCAAAAAAGAAGAGTCGCCAAGCGGCGACCCTCTAAGTGGTTGATTATCAGCTCCCCCTTCTGGACTTGAACCAGAGACCCTCTGATTAACAGTCAGATGCTCTAACCAACTGAGCTAAGGAGGAGTATCCTTATTCGGGACGCAAAAATAAGGAATTTACCTTTTGTACAAAGCCTTTTTTATTATTTGTTCTTTCAACCTAAGTTTTCCCGTAGAAAGCTTTTTTTAAACAGTGCAATAAAGTACCGCCGCCTAATTGATGATGCAGGGGTAGTGATGTTTACCACTGGCATAAACGATGATTTTCATCTGTAAATCATAAATTCGAATCACTTACAGGTTTCACAGACACGGATGTTATAAATATCTTATTGATGTCTCTGGATTATGGATGAATTTAGAAATCATTACAAAAATCAATTGTAAACAATATATCGGAAGTCTCTTTCGAATATCCAATTATTATAAAAGGCGGCAGCGAAAAATAGTTAGAACAAGACAGTGTTTTAGTGTAAGATTATAGCCATCACCTTTGGGCACCAGGTTGGTCCGATGTCAAAATGTAAATAACTTGGAAATTATATAGTAGAATGAGTAAAATGATAAAATTACCTACTTTCAATGCGTTGCAAAGGATGTTCAGCAGCGAAAAGATGCGGAAGTTGTTTTGAAAAAAATTGAAGAAGAAGGTAAGGATTAAACCCTGGCGTGGAAAAGGAGAAGAATCAGATGACAACAGTTTAATAAATAAATAAGCGAGAGGTTTTAATTCTATGCGTGTTGAACTCAACAACTCCTCAAGTCAAAGTTGGCATGGATGAAACAAATGTTACCGGCTTAACAACCCCTCTTCCATCCCCACAAAAATACCGTTCTCTCTCCGTTCAACCGGCCAATGCATGAGGGTATAGCCTTCCCCGGTAACATTTCTGCCGTTTATTACATTGAAGCGATAGCCATGCATTGGGCAAACTACGTTGCCTTTGGAATCTATCGAGCCTTCGGCTAAAATACTGCCTGCATGCGGGCATTTATGAGCAAACGCAAACAACTCATCCTGGTGCCTGGCCAGTGAGATTGTTTTCCCGTTCACCTCCATCACGGCCATGTTATTCATTTGGAAATGAATTTCCTCTTGCCCTCCGGCGATTTTATACCATGTATATTTTTTCTCCACTATTATTATTTATTCAGGAATCAGCTACAGTGTTAATTGGGGTGTTATAACATACCAGTTATTGAAAATAAACATCCCTATAGGGATAACGTACCTGGTAAAGCTGTTTTACTTTTTGGAGAATAGTATTCCTCAATTCCTCCATATTTCGTTTTTCGATAGCGGAAATAAAAACACAGTTTCCATGAGTCTCTCCCTCCCATCTTTCTTTCAGCTCACTCAAAATGTCCTGCTTAACAGATTCTTCCAGCCAGGGGTCAAAGGTATTTAGTTCGTAGAGGTCCATTTTGTTAAACACGGTGATCACCGGTTTGTCGAAAGCTTTGATGTCCTGAAGGGTTTTGTTTACGACACCTAGCTGCTCTTCGTATTGAAGATGAGAAATGTCTACTACATGTATGAGAATGTCTGCCTCTCTGACTTCATCCAGGGTGCTTTTAAAGCTTTCCACGAGGTGATGGGGCAATTTGCGGATAAATCCTACAGTATCGCTAAGGAGGAAGGGAGTATTCTCAAAAACAACCTTACGGGTAGTGGTGTCAAGTGTTGCGAATAATTTGTTTTCGGCGAATACGTCACTTTTACTCAGCAGGTTCATTATGGTAGATTTGCCTACGTTGGTATAACCCACCAACGCCACGCGGATAAATTCCCCCCTGTCTTTCCTCTGGGTAAAAGATTGTTTGTCTATTTCTAAAAGGCGTTTTCTTAATAGCGAGATTTTATCTTTAACAATACGCCGGTCGGTTTCAATTTCTGTTTCTCCAGGTCCCCTTGTCCCGATACCGCCCCCTTGCCGTTCAAGGTGTTTCCACATTCCTTTTAATCTTGGCAACAGGTATTGATACTGGGCCAGTTCCACCTGGGTTTTTGCCTGGGCCGTTTTGGCCCTCCGGGCGAATATGTCAAGTATAAGGTCAGACCGGTCAATGGTAGTAGTTTCCAATACTTTTTCAATGTTGCTGATCTGGGATCCCGTCAGCTCATCATCGAAAATGATCAATCCTATATTTCTTTCTGCTATATAATTTTTTATTTCCTCCAGTTTTCCTTTGCCTACAAATGTTTTACTATCAGCATGTGCCAGCCGCTGTGTGAATCGCTTTACTGCTACAGCCCCCGCAGTTTCCGCCAGGAAGGCTAATTCATCGAGATATTCCTGCATCTGCTCATCCGTCTGTTCTTTTAAAATCACTCCTACTAAAACAGCTCTTACTTCCTGCGGGATATTATTCTTTTTTTCTATCAACTATAATATTTTATGTACAAAGGTAGAGAAAAGGTGTGAGGTATGAGGTATGAGGTATGAGTCTACGATCAGCGGCGCCGATATCACCCGTGTAAATAACA
>JBDSBP010000075.1:0-3226 GCA_039921525.1 Chitinophagaceae bacterium
AGGGCTTGCCCCCGCCCGGTTACACCGGATACGTGTGGTATTTTGTCGACGTCTCCCATAAAATATACTGCCAGTTTCAGATGCAGTCAGGGCGGGGGCAAGCCCCGCCCCTACAAACGCCCCTACATTTTAGTCAGGCATTGGATCATAATTTTGTTTGTTGGCGGATGTTATATAAAAGGTGTGTGGTATGAGGTTGTGACATGAATCTTGAAGTGTCTAAAGTGATATCGGTTTAAAAGCGCACGAAAACGCTGTTATCTAATCAGGCAGGAAGTCATATTTAACTGACATTTAAGCGTTATAAAAGATTGCATATTCTATATTTGTATCCGAGGTAATTATTGGAAGTGACTATGTATGTAAAATTCAAAGCAATCGAAAAAAATCTACTCTACTTATTAGCGACTGTAATAGCTTTAACCTTCGGTGGTATAACTGTTGCGCAGGTAAAGTTTTCTACTATTGTGAATGAACGGCAACCTGGTATTAATGATTACATCCAGGTAGAATATACCATTGAGAATGCAAAATCAGTGGAGAAAATAGATCCACCCCTTTTCAAGGATTTCCGATTGATCCAGGGGCCCATGCAATCCAGTGGCATGAGTTATATAAATGGAGTAACATCCCAATATAAGTCGATCTCTTTTATTTTGCAACCTGCTGTCAAAGGAAGATTAGTGATTCCGGGAGCCATGGCCATAGCAGATGGGAAGAATATTCGATCGGAGGCAGTAACGATAGAAGTCAAAAAAGAAGGTTCTACTAAAGGCAACAACAATCGAAACAGAGGCAGTAGCCTGTTTCCGGGTATCTCCCCTTTGTTCCCGGATGAAGAACCGCAAGTAGATGAAGAATATATTTTAAGAGGTGGTGAAAGTGCGACAGAAAAGATTAAGAAGAATTTGTTTGTAAAAACAGATGTAAATAAAACCAGTTGTTACGAGGGCGAACCGATTATGGCTACGTTTAAATTGTGTTCGCGCCTGAAATCCGAATCAAGAGTTTTAAAACGCCCTTCCTTAAATGGCTTTAGCGTGTATGATATGATTGAGCCTGAGGCGAACAGGCCCAGTGTGCAAAACATAAATGGAAGACCTTTCAATGTTCATATCATTCGTCAAACGCAACTGATCCCCCTGCAATCAGGCACCTTTACAATTGACCCCGTAGAGTTGGACAACAAAGTGAAATTTTTAAAACAAGGCAGCAGGAGTAAAAATCCGGGAAACCGGATGCAGCAATTGCTCGAAGAATTTATGAATGAAGGCATACGCGGAGAAGTGGAAGAACATACTTTTACTTTAGCCAGCAAACCGGTTACTATCACGGTAAAACCGTTACCAATTGCCAACAAGCCTGCGAGCTTTAATGGGGCGGTAGGTAAGTTTACTATGAAGGCTACATGGAAGAATAGAACTGTATCAGCAGGAGAACAAATATCTCTACAGGTAGTAATTAACGGAGCCGGAAATTTAACAGTGATTAATCCTCCAACAATTAATCTTCCTGATGGAATTGAAGGTTTTGACCCGGTAACGAAAGAAAAGATTGATAAGTCTACTTACCCACTCAATGGTTCCAAAACGTTTACTTACACCTTTGTTGCACGGGATACCGGCATTTATAAAATGCCTGCAGTTGTTTTTTCTTATTTTAATCCCGCAGAGAACTCCTATAAAACGATAAGGTCTGATTCAATAGATATTCGCATCACCCCTGCAGTCAGGAAAAAAATTCATTTACGTTCAAATAACGTTCCCGGTAATGTGGCAGGAGAATATAAATGGACAGATGCCTTTTTCATTAATGGAGTGTTATGGATGCTTGCCGTACTGATTGTTGCATGCCTGGTAATTTATCAATGGAAAAAAAGCCGCAAAAAGCAAGAGACGATAACCCCTGGGATTATGCAAAAACCTGCAGTGGAAAGGGAAATGGTTCGCTTACCAAAAGATCTGTTAGAAGGTGCCCGATGGCACTTACGTCAAGGCAAAAGCCAGGAATTTTATAATGAGATAAATCAATCTGTCTGGAAAGTAATATCTGAAAAGATAAATATTCCTTCCACGGAACTTAATAAATTCAACGTGGTTACTCAACTTCAAAATAAGGGGGCAGATATAGGATTGGTTCACCGTTTACAGGCATTGCTAAACGAATGTGAAATTGCCCTGTACACACCGGTACATACAGCCTCAGACATGGAACAAAGTCTGCAAAAAGCGGAAGTTGTTATTAAAGATTTACAATCTTCATTTACCTGACGGCATCTCTTGTTTTGATAACGTCATTGATCAATGTGTCATTAATATAAACATCCTTAATAACAGCGTCGCCTTTATAAATATTAACCAATGCGTATGTTTTCAGTGTGCTGTCTTTTATTCTATCCCGGTAAATAGATTCTGCTTTCGGTGCTTTGTATTCTTCCATGTAATACCTGGTAAAAGGATAAGTAAGAAAAACGACTGAACTATCTTTCATCTCGCTTATATAACTAATGGTTGTCTCTAGATAGTCGTCAGTTTGAGGAGTTGTTACATTGATTGATCCTACTTTAGCGAAACCATCATTCCCGGTTAAAAAGCGGACATATACTTTGCCGTTGTAGGAAAATTTTTTTGCATCGGTTGTCATTAAAGAACTTTCTTTAAAATTCAGCACAATATATTTTCCCATGAAAGGATCGCTGGGATCTACCGGCGCTGTTTCGAACTTATACGATTTTCCCTGGGAGAGGATCTTATTTTTACTCCATATCATTTGAAGGGGTACAAACCATTGAGCGAGCAATAGTAGAATAAATCCTGGCCAGATTAATATTTTTAGCATTGAGTGAAAGGGTTGATAAGTAAGATACGATATTAGGAGATCATTTAATACGCTTGACCCTGAAATCCGCCGGCATTTTACTATAATAATTTATACAATTGCATAATAAGTCCATATAAAGGTACCAGAAATATATCCTTTAACAGGACCGACTTCTGTAACTGTCTATAACACGTCCCGATAAACTGAGGTAAGAGAGGTAACAACCGGCACTACCTCAGAACCTTTGTTAAAGTTTTTCCTACATGCAATATAAAAAAGACGATGTTAATTAATATTAATAGAAAGACAGATAAGCGAATTTAATAAAAGATTCTCCAATCTTATCGACATAGATAAAGCGCTGGTTAACCTAAATGCCGATAACATATCTATCGAAAGGATTACT
>JBDSBP010000076.1:0-2644 GCA_039921525.1 Chitinophagaceae bacterium
TTTTAACAGGGCAGTTTTCACTCCAATACCCAATCATAGCCGAACCCTTTATGCCAAAATCATCCCAAGCCTTCCAAATGGGCCGTGGATCGGCGTTGTCGCTCCAGGGCATGCGGTTGGTCATGCCATAGATCATACCTCTCCATGCGTTGCCACCACCCTGTAACATTTCTCCCATCAATCCGAAAGGAATACCACTGACTTCGGTGAGAAAGAAATCAGGATTGTTTTTTTCATAATCAAAATATTCACCAAACCACAAGCGATTGAGGTAAGGAAAATGTTCCATGTATAAATTAGCACTGTTGTTAAACCCATCATTCTTATTAAATTGATTGGCGGAATGCAGGTCAATAATCCCCGGGTGGCCATCTTTTGTTAATACGCGTTTTATCCGTTTCATGGTTATGCGGTCAAACGCTACATCGTCCAGGTATATACCGTCAATGCCTACCTGCTGTGTGAGCCAGTTCATTCCTTCTACATAATAGTTGTGCCATCGGCTCATACCACTGTTAACAATAGCCGCATCTTTTATTTCAGGCACAAACCAGGCAGCAATATAATCGTCTGTCAGATGTTCCTGCAGCCAGCTGAAGCCCCCGCCTTTACCGGTAGAATAGATCTCATGTCCAAGACTACGCATGGGAAATGTTTCATATGCCTTGTTTGACAGCTCGCGGACCGTATTATAGATTTTTACTTTTAAACCTTTGTTATGCGCTTCATCAATATAAGCTTTCATTTTTTTGTATTCAATAAAAGGATAATTGATATAAGGATTTATCGGTGTTGCATGATGGATGTTTACAATGGTAGCACCGGTTTCCTTAATACTATCAATAGTATTATAGCTATGATAGAAACGGTTACTCCACTGGAAGTCCGTATTGATAGGATGAAAAGGTGTGATTAACAAGGTAAAATTAAAATAGAGCGAATCGCCTTTGTTTAATTTCCTGGTGCCTGAAAAATTATTGGCAAGCATGGAACTGCCTTTTATTCCAACGGTGATACCGCCCTTACCCTCGTTGCCCCAGGATGTAGGAAGCAGCAGCGGTTTCTGCAAATAAAAATTGGTATTAAGGGGACGGATATATTTTTCATCGCGTAACGAATACTGAAGCCCCGCATTAACATTGCCAATCCATGCACCATCCTGGTTTTTGCTGGTCACATCCCATTTCCATTCAACATTTTCAGGACGGTAACCGCCTTTCTGCCCTAACCCCATCATATATTTAGCCACTTCTTTTTTAAACGGGATATGCATGGTGATGTCTTTCAACTCAACATCCTGTTTGGCCGTAAGTTTAACGGTGTAAGATATAAAACCATCAAATTCGAGCGAGGCCGAAACTTCCATCTTCAAGATATCGTTGCTGCTGGTAGCCTTCCATTGTACGGTGCCTGCTTCACGCTTTGTAAACACCAGTCCGTTACTTTTTAATTTCATGTCTTTTCCATCATTCATCCTGGTAAAGTGAAAATGAATAGGCTCGGTTACCAGGTCATTTGGTTGATTGGAAAGACCTGTCATTTCAGGGGTGAAGAAAGTCTGTATTTGTTTTGGGAAGCCGTCGGTATTTAATTCCACCTTTCTACCCAGCAGACTAATGGTAGTATTGTTTATTTCCAGTGCAGTATAGGGAGCGATCACCGTGTTATCCTGGGCCATCGTAGAGTTAAGCCATTTAAGCCGCGTTTGTTTCCATGGTTCGCTGATGCCGGCATCATTCAATGAATTGGAAGTAACAGTTAAGGAAATAGTAACTGTAGTTTGCGCAACTCCTTTTGCTGTTATTGTAGCACTGGCTTTATAAACACCTGCCTGTGCATTAATAGGAACATCAATACCGCACCATAAAGCCTGCACCTGTTGTTGCGGTATAGCAATTTGTTTGAAGAAGGGAGCCCCGGTATAATCTATTCCATTACTATTGAGGCAGGAAATATTCGATGCCGCTATAGTTGCGCCACCGGCAGCTTTCAGATCACTGAACCGAACGATAACATTCTCCAGAAACTTCAAAGCGTATATGCCTAACTGGAAGGCATAATATTCTCCTTTATCAGCCGTTCCGGTAAAAGAAAGATTCATTCCTTTTTTTATCCATCGGTAGGGAATATGGCTTTTCAATTTTATGGGATATAACCTGTCCTCCGGAAAAACAAGATATGCAGGATTCTTCCTCCTGGCGATGAGGGCGGCAGTTTCCTTTGACGTGGCAATTACTTCCATTGGGTAAAAGCTGTTAAACTCATCTATAGATTGAATTTCTTTTACTGTGGCATTAGGTGGCATATTTGCATGCACAGATTGTGACCAGCCAGGGGAAGCCGTATGTTGTACCGGTAGGTACACTCCCTTTGGGTAATTAGACCTGCCTTCATTCTTATAAGGCATATAGTAAGCAAAATATTTTCCTTTGCCTGAAGTAGGTTCGAAATATATGGTGCCGCGTTCGTTATTGATTTCGCCTGTTTGAGTGTTTAATATTTTTTGCTGCGAACTGCCATCCTGGATAATTATTCGTTTTAGTTGCGGATCTTTATCTGCTCTTCGCCAGGGTATGACCACTTTTGCGATATTGCCCTTCCCGCTAAACTCAATAACAGCGCGGTGATTGCCCATTGAGTCCTG
>JBDSBP010000077.1:0-3072 GCA_039921525.1 Chitinophagaceae bacterium
GAGGCCTTAAATTATAAACTTCAACCCTTCACCCGTAAAAAATCTGTAGTCCCCCCGCCGGAAATTAAAAAAATTGAAAGTCCCGTCATTGCTCTATTTTCCTCTGGTTAGCTGCAATGTGGGTTAAGTTCTAAGATAATTAATGAAAGAAATGTTCACGCCATGAATTTAGAATAAAGGTGAAAGCCGATTGCTGATAGCCGATAGCCGATTGCCGATTGCTGATAGCCGGTGCTTCAAATATGCTTCTTAAAAAGAATAAGTAGTTTATCTTTTCACCCTTACTCAATAAGCAGTTTAACTGAATCGGTTTTTATTCGCTGTTTTACCCAATTTTGTAATTTGGTACGTTCAGTTCGCGGTATACGTTTATTAAATCTTGTTGTGAATAAGCTAATCGTATCTTGTTTAGTTGAATCGAGGTTATTAACAATGGTTTGGAATAGCGTATAACTTCTCATATCAGGATACAAGCTTTTTAATTCGGAACGAAGATCAGGGATGGGCAGATCCAGTTTATTTTGTTTGGCCTGTACCGTGTCCTTTTGTTTCTGATCCTTAAATACATCTTCTAAAATACTTGCCTTAATTTGGGCAAGATCGATTTCCTGTTTTGCGTCCAACCCCTGTCGAATAACAAGTTTGGTGCTATCCAGCCCATATAAGGTTAATTTTTTTTGCAGTGAATCGATCATGTATGGAGATAGTTCCTCACCCATAAGCAATAATTCTATGTCTTTTTTTTTGTCTTGAATCTTAAAGCTTCGATTGATAACCTGGGTTTTGGAAAAATGAAATTCCTTTTGTACAAAATTTTTAGCGTTATCTTCAAAGATAGTTCGCTGCACTATCATGTAGGCCAGATACACACTAGGAGCGACGGTGACAATTACTATAATCCAGATATATCGGCTTACTCTTTTTTCGATGGATTTTGTCTGGAATTCTTTTTTGTGAAAACGAAGTTGTTTAACGATAAGAAAAGTAGCCAGGCAAATGAAAAGACTATTAATAAAAAAAAGATACAGTGCGCCCAAAAGATAGTACAATTTGCCGGTAGCCAGTCCAAATCCTGCCGTACACAATGGCGGCATTAAAGCGGTTGCAATGGCAACCCCGGGTATTACATTGCTTTTAGCCTTCCTGGTTCCCGCAACAATGCCGGCCAATCCACCAAAAAATGCAATAAAGACATCCCATAAAGAAGGATTTGTTCGCGCCAGCAATTCGGAATTGGCATTATGAATGGGACTTATAGAAAAATATAAAGCAGAAGTAAGAATGCTGATAATTGATGCTATGGCTACGTTCGTTATACCTCTTTTCAATAAATCAAAATCATTTGTAGCAACTGCGAGTCCAACTCCCATAATCGGTCCCATTAAAGGGGATATCAGCATAGCACCTATAATTACTGCCGTTGAATTTACATTCAGCCCGATGGATGCAATCAAAATAGCAAAGATGAGCGTCCATAGATTTGTCCCTTTGAAATTCACATCACGTTTGATAGCCTCTACGATCTGATGTTCTTCTGCTCTATCTTCATTCAGACTAAAACGTTCTGCAAAAAATTTTTTGACGGCCGCGATAATCTCTTTCATTCTTTTTTATTAGGGGCGGTTAGTTTTTTGGCAAGCTTGCCTATACTCAATCCCTGCACAACAATGCTAAATACAACAATGATATAAGTGATGGATATGATGATATCTCTATATTCATTGCGTGGAAGGGACAAGGCCAGTGCAACAGAAATACCGCCTCTCAATCCGCCCCAGGTAAGGATCGGGATCATATTTTTTTCAAAGGATCGGCGGAATGACAACACGACCGTAGGTAAATAAACAGAAATGAACCTGGCTAATAAAACAACTACAATTGCAATCACACCAATCAATATGGTGGTTTGACCAAAAGAAAGTATTATCATTTCAAACCCGATAAGCAGGAAAAGCAAAGCATTTAAAATTTCGTCAATCAATTCCCAGAATTTGTTAACATAATCTTTCGTTAAGTCGGACATAGCTTCCCTTTTGGCCTTATTGCCAATAATAATTCCAGCCACTACCATGGCCAAGGGTCCCGAAATATGTAAATGGCTCGCAAGTAAATATCCTCCCATTACAATGGCTATCGTGATTAACACTTCCACCTGGTAGTTATCAATAGAACGCATTAAACGATATCCTGAATAACCTAAAATAAGACCCCATACAATTCCACCTCCTGCTTCTTTTATAAACAAGCCCACTATTTGTAATACAGAAAGACTTTCAGTTCCCATTAGAGCAATTTCTAGCAAGCTTATAAAAACAACTACCCCAACTCCATCATTAAAAAGTGATTCGCCTGAAATTTTGCATTCGATAGAAGGTGGAATTTTAGCCTCTCTTAGTATTCCTAAAACGGCAATGGGATCTGTAGGTGAAATCAGCGCACCAAATAACAGGCAATATATAAATGGGATGGAAAGCTCAAAGGCTTGAAATATAAAGTACATGGTCGTGCCAACTACGGCAGTTGATATTATCACACCCAGCGTAGCATAGGTTGCTATAGGAACTATGTCTTTTTTAAGTTTATTAAAATCAATATGAATGGCCCCTGCAAACAACAGGAAGCTTAGCATGATCCGCATTAATAAAGTTTCAAAATCCAGCGAATCAATAATTAATTTGGGTGATTTTACTACAGCAGGATAAAACTTGCCGATCCATATAATAAACGCCGAGCAAATTAAAGAAATCAGCATAACACCAATAGAGGCAGGTAGCTTAATAAATCGAAAATTGATATAACTGAAGGCTGCCGTAAGAACAATCAAAAAGGTAAGTATGGTATAAAAATTCATTGACATGAATAAAGAATTAATGTATAAGTTCTCTCTAATATCAGTGTAAGTGAATTACTGAGCTATCAAAGTTTTTAATACAAGTCATTTATTAATTAGGATGGTTGATTTAAAGCAATTTATGTTTTTTTTCTGCATGGTTAATAAAATTATTTATTTCTCCCCTACTACAAAAAACCCGACTGACATGAACTTTAAAACAAAACACATTACAGCAATTC
>JBDSBP010000078.1:0-48725 GCA_039921525.1 Chitinophagaceae bacterium
TATAATTTCTGTCTATGGAAAATAAAAAAATTAACATCGCTATAATCGGATTGGGTTTCGGAGCGGAGTTTATTCCCATCTACCAGAAGCATCCTAACGCGAACATGTATGCGATTTGCCAGCGCAATGTAGATAAATTAAATGAAGTGGGTGATGCGTTTGGTATTGAAAAAAGGTTTACTGATTATGATGAATTGTTGAAAGACCCTGCTATTGATGCGGTTCATATTAACACGCCCATTCAAAGTCATGCAGAACAATCTTTAAAAGCGTTGAGGGCGGGGAAACATGTTGCCTGTACGGTTCCAATGGCTACTACCATAGAAGAATGCAGGCTGATAGTGGAAGCGGTTAATGAAACCGGCCTTACTTATATGATGATGGAAACAGTTGTATATAGCCGCGAGTTTCTTTTTGTAAAGGAAATGTATGAAAAAGGAGAGATGGGCAACCTGCAATTTTTACGTGCCTCGCATCAGCAGGAGATGGCCGGCTGGCCCGGCTATTGGGAAGGATTGCCACCCATGCATTACGCCACGCATTGTGTAGCGCCGGTAGTGGCTCTCGCCAGGGCTGATGCTGCATATGTTTCGTGTTATGGTTCCGGGCGCATCGACGCGGAACTCATATCTAAATATAACTCGCCCTTTGCTATCGAAAGCTGTCACATTAAATTTAAAGACTCTGATCTGGCTGCTGAAGTTACCCGTTCCTTATTTAATACAGCAAGACAGTACCGCGAAAGTTTCGATGTATATGGTTCTAAAAAAACGTTTGAATGGACCCTCATAGAAGGGGAAGAATCTGTTATCCATACCGGTGAAACACCCACGAAAGTAAAAATTCCTGACTTCGCACATTTGTTACCTGAGGAGATACAATCATTCACAACCGGAGGTGTATATGATGCCGATAGTCATCAGCACCTTTCGTTCATCCAGGGTGCCGGACATGGCGGTTCGCATCCGCATCTTGTTCATGCTTTTGTGAGTGCATTGATAGAAGAAAAAGATCCATTCCCCAATGCAAGACAATCCGCTAATATAACCTGTGTAGGAATACTTGCACATGATTCTGCCATGCAGGGAGGGAAACAAATAAATTTACCGGATTTCACTGTAGCAAAAACTTCTTAAAGCCCGCAAAGGATTGCATGCGCGAATAAGATTACGTTGTAAGATCAGATCGTTAAAAACTCCTTCCTGTAAGCCGAAGGTATCTTGAACATCACCTCTTTAAATTGCTTATTGAAATTACTCAACGTATTAAAACCACAATCATAACAAATATCTGAGATCTGGTGCTCCGTTTCGGTTAACAATTTGCATGCATGTTTGATCCTGATCTCTGAAATGAACGCTGAAAAAGTTTTATTATTTTTCATGGTGAAATAACGACTGAAAGAGGTGGGTGTCATATGAACCAGTTCGGCAATTTCTTCCAGTAAAATTTTTTTACGAAAATTTTTCATCACATAATCAAACACGGTATTGATGCGGTCCGTTTCACTTTGCTTAAAAGGATCTTCGTAGGAAGTATGCGAGATGAAATGATATTGTTTCGATTCTGACAGTATTTGGAGAATCTTCAATAATAGAATCACGCTTTCCAATCCCGTCAACAGAACAAGTTCATGGAGCATGGTAATGACCTGTATTTTCTTATCACCATAAAAATCCAGTCCCATCATAGATTTATGAAAAAGCTTTTTGATGCTTAGCATCTCTTCTTTTTCTAATAAATGTTCGCCGAGAAAATGTTCATTCAGGTATACTACGATGCCTCTTGTTTTCAGGTTGCTGTTCTTTTCAAAATATGCTTCGTCGCTTCGCCATAGATGAGGCAGGTGAGGCCCGGTTAATATAAGCTCACCCGGATGAAACCGCTTTATACTGTCGCCGATGAAACGAGTACCAGTGCCTTCTAAAACAACGAAAAGTTGAAATTCTGAATGCGAATGCCATATGGGATCAAAGTGCTTTTCCCGTAAATCCCTGGCGAAAAAAATTTGTGTAAACGGTATGCTGGACTTGTGAAATGCAGTTTTCATTATTAGTTATTATCTGATATCGTGAATTTATAAATAATTTATGATATAATTCAGTCAGTAGTTGATAAAATACTAAAAGATTTTTTAACCGAATAATACGAAATTCGTTGCACGAAGAAGTACCATAGAAAACTAAACTCGCAGATTAACACATCCAGGTAATTTTTTTCCACTCTATGATTTTTGCGTAATACAATGATAATTTCTTAAATAAATATTTTTAAACAGAAGCGGCAGATGCTTAACGTTTAATCTTCATTTATTATAACTGTGTTTCAGGTTTAATTTAAATTTTTACTTTATAATCTTTTAAAGAAAGACTTCTTTATTTAAACAACTTAAGTAAATTATTTATTCGTAAACAAAATCAATTCACCTAAAATTCACTAAATAGATCCTGTTAAGTCGGGTCTATAAAACTTTAGAAAAATTTATTTCGTTTGATCTAAATCGGTTTTTAATGTAAACTGTAAAACAAACTGCCATGAAAGATTGCTTGCCAACTTTGGTGAACGCCCGTTCTCCATTAAATCGCGTTTCGCGTTATTTTCCAGGTTTATTACAAGCTTGTCTTGTATTCATCATTACCAGCATCACTTGTATCAATGCGATACAGGCGGGTGAAATTAATAGCAAAAGAATAACACAGGGGATCTCTTTATTCCACCTGATAAAATTCCTTCATTCAGAGCCATCACGAGAAAAGTTACGAATGGCATAAACGAACCACTGTCAGCAGTAAGCGTTAACTTAAAAAATAGCAAGACCGGCACTACAACAAATGAGAATGGTGATTACACTATCAACATCCCCGATAACACAGGTACTCTAATTTTTACGCATATAGGGTTTTGATCGCTGGAGAGTTTGGAACTATGGCTTGGTCAGGGATATAAACCTGGCGCTGGAAAACATCGAAAAATATGGCACCACGCTGTCTGCCACGCAGAAGACACAATTTTCCGCCGAGTTACGTTTTCTTCGCGCATTGGATTATTTTGAACTGGTAAAGAGGATGGCTGGCGTGTCGCTTATTACAAAACAATTGTTGTATGATTACAGCGGTGGGGCATCATCCCTGCAAGATCCCCGCGCCAAAGAAGCCGAAGTGTACGATTTCATCGCCAGTGAAATGGATGCTATAAAAGGCCAGTTGGGAAATAGCAACACCATCACTTCAACGGCAAGCAATACCCGCGCAAATAAATATACTGCCCTGGCACTAAAGAGCCGTGCCATGCTTTATGCAGGGTCTCTTGCCAAGTATAATAGCCTGTTGGCAAATCCCATCACCACCCCAGGCGGCGAAGTAGGCATTCCTGCATCCTGTGCATCGGACTATTACCAGAAATCATTGACTGCCTCCAAAGAGATCATTAATAGCGGCTTCTATTCATTATATAAAGTAAATTACTATTCATCCATCGACCAGGTAGTATTAAATAATAATCCCAAAATTGTACGGAATCCGTTCCATTAAAATTAAAAATATGAAAAGCGCAAGAATATTATTTGCACTTACTGCCGTTGTTTTTGTGTTTGCAGGATGTGCAAAAGATAATTATACTCAGCCCTCCGCTACTTTAACCGGACAGGTTAGTTACCAGGGTAAGGCCGTTGGGGTACGATCCAATGGCGTGCAATTGGAGCTCTGGCAGCATGGTTACCAGGTGTATAGTAAAATTCCTGTGTTTATAGCACAGGATGGGACATTCTCGGCTTCTTTATTTAATGGCGACTATAAACTTGTTCTGCTCAAAGGCAATGGTCCTTGGGTAGATAAAGCAGATTCCATAGACGTTCATGTAAATGGTTCAGCAACGATCGATGTTCCTGTAACGCCTTATTACACCATCTCCAATGAAACAATTCAAAAAAACGGGACTGCCATTGCGGCTTCAGGCAAAATAACGAAGGTATCTACTAATGCTATAGAACGAGTATCGCTCTATATTGGAACAACAACTATTGTGGATGCTACCAATAACAACGCCGTTGCCAATCAAACGGGTGTTGCTTTGGGTAACCTCTCTCAGCCTATTACGTTTAATATGACCCTATCGGCGGCATTGGCAGCACGGGATTATGTGTATGGGAGGATAGGAGTGAAGACTTCGGGGATTGGTGAGATGTTGTATACACAACCGCAGAAGATACATTTGAAATGAGATGTGGTGATTTTGAGAATGAATATTGAAGTAAAAAGTCAATAGAATTATTAAGGAAGAGCGGGGCGGGTTTTTGTTCCTCTCCTTTTTCTCGCTGCCAAATTCAAAGTCTTTTTATGAGGAATGCTTCAAACTTGAGCTTCTGAAAATAAGCGCCGGCTCCAAAATAATCTTGGGAGGCGCTTGCATGTAAAAACTATTTTTCCCGGCTAGATCAAAAAATAACTTTGCAGCTTCCTCGCCCATTTTGGTGGCCTGTTGATCTACGGTTGATAAAGAGGGGGTTAAATATTTACCGAATGGTTCATTGGCGAAGCCAATCACTGCAACATCATCTGGTATCATTTTGCCGGCTTCTTTTAAAGCCTGCATGGCGCCCAGGGCCGTAAAATCTTCCACCGTAAAAATAGCGTCAGGAATTTGTGCCAGTGCGAGCAGGTTATTCATGCAGGCTCTGCCTGATTCAATAGTTACTTTGCCATAAATTATCAGGTCATCCTCAACAGGTAGATTGTTTGCTTTTAGCGCATCGATATAACCTCTGAGGCGTTGATTAAAAATAACTACATGTGGCTGGCCAGCTATATGGGCTATACGTTTACATCCCTGTCTTATCAAATGCTGGGTGGCATTGAAAGCTCCCCGGTAATCGTCTACAACAACGGAAGGCACCCGCAGATCATCATTTGTACGATCGAATAATACAAGCGGTATTCCTCTTTTTTTAATTTCCCGGTAATGGTCGGTATCGATGGTTTCTTTTGAAAAAGAGGCCAATACGCAGTCTACGCGGGAACGCAAAAAAGTTTCCACTCCTTTCTTTTCAAATTCAGCGAATTCATTGGATTGATAAATGATAACGGTAAAATCATTTTCCCTGCTTATTTTTTCAATTCCATGGAGGACGGAGCTAAAGAAATTAATTTCGAGACTGGGGATGATGACGCCGATAATTTTTGATTTGCCAAGCCGCAGGGAGGAGGCGATGTTGTTACGCTGATAGTTTAAATTTTTTGCAGTTTGTTCTACAATCTTTTTGGTTGCATCGCTAATGCCAGGATGCCCATTTAATGCACGTGAAACGGTGGATGCAGTAATATTTAGTTTACGGGCGATATCGTGTATCGTTATTTTGGCAATTGAATTTTCCTCGTCGGCGGTAGAAAACATGTAACAATCGTTTGCTTGAAATTAACCTTTTTAGCAAACAGGAAAAAATCTTTCGGAGATCGGAGAACAGAGATCGGCAATCAGCAATCAGCTATCAGCTATCGGCTGGTGGCTTTTGATATTGTGAAATCCATTTAATCATCTAAACTTGTTTCGCCTGCGCGATGGACGGAACGGTTTCATCCCTTACCTTATAAATTAAACACAAAAGGTATACTTAATTATAATTAATGTATCCCGATGCCTTTATTATTAATTGTAGAAAAAAGCTTAAAGCAAATTCCTATATTGCAATGTAAACGATTACGGGTTAGGCATAAAGACTACAATAATTCACATAGCAAAGTTCCTGAATACCACTCCTGCAACGGTGTCAAGAGCATTGAACAACCATCCTTCCATCAGCGATAAAACGAAGACCAAGGTACTGGAAGCATCTATTAGCCTGGATTATAAAAGAAATACTATTGCATCTTCCCTTCGTTTAGGAAAGAATTCTATTGTCGGAGTAATAGTGCCCAGTGCGGAAATAAATTTTTTTGGTTCGGTTTTACATGGTATTGAGAGCGTTGCCAATAAAAATGGGTACAATATATTAATCTATCAATCGTATGAATCGCAGAAATTTGAGATCCAGGGAATCAAAACATTTCTATTTGCCAGGGTGGATGGAATATTAGTATCTATTGCGAAAGATACCCTGGACTATTCTCATTTTCTCGAGGTAAAGGAATCCGGTGTTCCCATTGTTTTCTTTGATCGTGCCAACACGGAAATAGGCATTCATTAAGTAGTGATAGATGATTTCAAAGGCGCCTATATCGCTACACAACATTTAATAGAACAGGGTTATAAAAAGATCGCCCATATTTCCGGCCCCCAGCATATAAAGGTCTTTAACGACCGGCTAAAAGGTTATTTGTCTGCCCTGCAAGCCAACAATTTAGATGTATCGTATGATTCCATATATTATGGGAACGTGTCTATTGAAGCGGGCAGAGAGGCCATACGTCATTTTTTAGCGATGACGCATCCACCGGATGCTGTTTTTGCGGTGGAGGATTTCACTGCACTGGGTGCCATTAAGGAATTGAAAGAAAAAAAACGTAAGATCCCGCAGGAGTTTGGGGTGATAGGGTTTGCCAACGAGTTATTTGGTGAGCATATTACACCTACCTTGTCTACCATTGATCAGCAAACCGTGCTCATGGGAAAAAAATCATTTAAATTAATAATGCAACTGATTGATAAAAAAATAGATAAAAGTAAGATTGTTCAACAGAAAATAGTGTTAGAGCCGGTGCATATTTTCCGTAAGTCGTCTTTGAGAAATGACTCCATGGAGCAATTGAATTCCTTGGTGTAAACGATTACATTGGGATTTGTACAAAATTTTATATATTTCCGAAATCTTTAAGGGAGTGTTGGGGTTAAGTGAGTAGTTTTTTTCAATCATACTAAAACCATATAAAAACTATAATTATAATTTTATGCGTACGACTGCCTTTGTTTCTCCATTTACTATTCGAAAACTATGCTTATTTATATTTTTAATGGTGGGTCTTTCATTGAGCCGATGTAAGGTTCATTCATCCGTTTCCAAAGGCGGATCTAAACCTATCCGTACTCTGATCGTCGGTGGTGGGTCTTCGCATGACTTTAACCGTTGGTACAAACAAGCTGATGCCGAAACACTTTCCAGGGATGGGTTTGCAACAGTTACCTACATCAGCAATCCTGATTCCATGATGTACTTCTTACCGGCAACTGATGTGCTTTATTTATGTTTCAACCAGCCAATTAATAATCCTGTGTCGCGCAAGGCAATACTTGATTTTATAGCCGCCGGTAAAGGGTTAGTTTTAGGACATGCAGCCTTATGGTATAACTGGAAAGACTGGCCTGAATACAATATAGAGGTGGTAAGTGGTGGTACGCGTGGGCATGACCGTTACGGAAGTTTCGAGGTTAATATTGTAAATGAATCGCATCCTGTAACCAAAGGTGTCCAGAAAAAATTCACTTTGAAAGACGAATTGTATCGGTATGAATTAGATCCTAAAGGTCCTGGTATTGAAGTATTGGCAACTGCCAATGTAGCTGGTTCTGATAGAATGTCATCTTCTGTATTTGTTGTAAAGAATTCCAAAGCCAGGATTGTTGGTATCGCTTTAGGTCATGATGCTGAATCTCATAATATACCCGAATATCAAACATTGTTAAGGAACGCGGTGCAGTGGGTGGCTAGAAGATAGGCATGAGCTATGAGGTATGAGGTTTGAGGTATCTGTTTTGAGGGCGGAGGCTTTGTAGGGAGTTGACAAAAAACTAAATAAAGGTAGATTTTTCATTAAATCGGTCGAACCCTCTTGTTAGTTGGCCCATGGCGATTTGAGTTTGATATATGCCTCATTACCGTAAACATTCCATAAAAAACAAATTTAAATCATGAGTAAAAAAATTACTGTAGTTATTGTAGGAATGGGTTTTGGAAAAGAGTTCATTCCCATATACCAGCGTCATCCGGATATTAAAGCCGTGGGTATTTGCACACGTAATCAAAATACACTGGATGAACTGGCGGCAAAATTTAATCTTGATAAAAATCTTTGTTTTACAAATTTTGAAGACGTGCCGGGCAGAGATGATGTGGATGCCATACATATTGTGACACCCGTTCCGGATCACGCGAGAATGGAACTGGCTTCTCTTAACGCCAATAAACATACTGCCTGCACCATTCCGATGGCAATGACGGTGGAAGAGTGTACAGCTATTGTAGCAGCAAAGAGAAAAGCAAAGAAAGTGTATATGATGATGGAAACGGCTTTATACACACGGGAGTTTTTATTTGGGTTGAACCTGGCGGAGACCGGCCAGTTAGGACGCATTCAATTTGTGCGGGGCTCTCATATTCAGGATATGAATATGGAAGGCTGGGGAGAATACTGGAAAGGATTTCCACCGATGCTTAATGGTACCCATGCGATATCACCGCTATTACGGATAAATAATACCAAGGCTGCTAGCGTTGTTTGTCATGGTTCGGGCCACCTCGATGAAAGCCTGGCCAAAAGATATGGTTCTCCATTTGCCGTGGAGACGGCAACTTTTACATTGAAAAATTCTGATGTGATCGCAGAAGCTACCCGATCCATGTTTGAAGTGGTACGTCAATACCGGGAGAGCTATGATGTATATGGAACCAAAATGTCTTTTGAATGGGAACAGTTGCAGGATGAAGAGCATGCATTATTTGAAGGGGGGGAAAGTGCCCGCCGCATTGAAATTCCTGACACGGACGCTTTATTGATAGAACAGATAGCGCATTTTACAAAACGGGAAAAAATCGATGATCCCAATCATGTATCGTTTCTCCAGGGTGCGGGGCATGGTGGCTCTCATCCGCATTTGGTGCAGGAATTTATAGCGGCTATTATGGAAAACAGGAATTCTGCGGTGGATGCAGATGTGGCCGCGAACTACACCTGTGCAGGTATATGCGCCCATGAGTCTGCCATGAATGGAGGCAAACGGGTAAGCATACCCGATTTTGAAGAGGGAGCTTTTTAGAATGTTTAACGGGGTGTGACAAACTTTTGCACGTAAGAGAAGTAGAACTGAAAAGGAGGCAAAGGAGGAAATACAAAGGGTCGCTAAGGAAACCTTAAATTATTAGTAGTACATCGATTTATGCTTGTGCTTCTCTTTGCGCTCCTTGCCTTTCGTCTTTTGTGTCCTTTATGGTTTTGCTCTTTCCCAGGAGAATATTTCAAAAAATTAAAGAAAGTTCTTTATAATATTTCTAATTAAATTTATTGTTAGATTTTAGTAACCATCAGCTTATATCCTTCAATCTTTTAAAATAATTTGATCTTTAACTGTTAACTATCAATGTCTCATCTTCGCCAAAATGTAAACCATATGAGGAAATTAATTTTTTTATTAATTGCCAGCGGCTGGCTATTTCACGGGTGTACCAATAAAATGCGTACTTCCAAAAGCATTCCCGCAGAAAATGCCCCCAATAACCAAAATAACGCAAACGATTACACCAATAAAAGTGCGACCAGTTTACCGGCTCCAAGACGTGGGGAGGTTTTATTCCTGGGGAACCTGAGTAAACACCACGATTCAGGTAAATATGCCCCCTGGCTGGCTATATCATTATTTCGACAGGGAATAAATATCACCTATACTATAGACCTCAACGATCTCAACACCGAAAACCTTGGCAAATATGACGGCCTGATCATCTATGCTAATTACGACAGCCTCAGCGCCTCCCAGGAGCAGGCATTAAAAGAATTCGTGGAAGGCGGCAAGGGGCTTATCCCGCTGCATTCAGCATCCGGCTGTTTCAAAAATTCAGCCTGGTATCTGAAAACCATCGGGGGACAGTTCAAATCGCATGGCGTAGGTACCTTTACCGGCACCATCCTTAACAAAATGCATCCCGTAATGAAAGGGCTGAATGAATTTGACACCTGGGATGAGACATATGTGCATCAGAATATAAACCCGGATATGACTGTTTTGATGGAACGCACAGATGGCACCACCCACGAGCCCTATACATGGGTGCGTAAACAGGGCAAGGGTCGCGTCTTTTACACTGCATACGGGCATAACGACAGCACCTGGAAGAAAGCTGGTTTTATGAAGTTGATGGATAATGGAGTGCTTTGGGCGCTGGGTGATGAGGTAAGCAGCCAGATAACCCGGCTTAACCGGCCCAACGTAGAAATATACTCGCCAGAAATAGAATCTGATTTTACCAGGCGTCACCTGGTGCCCAAAATGCAGGAAGCATTAAGCCCGGAGAAATCTGAAAAATTAATCCAGGTGCCTGTTGATTTCGAGGTGAAGTTATTTGCTTCAGAGCCGGATATAACCAATCCCATAGCTATGTCATGGGATGAAAAGGGCCGCTTATGGATCGTTGAATCAGTGGATTATCCCAATACATTTCTCGAAACGGATGGTGCGGCAAATGACCGGATCAAGATCTGTGAAGACACTAACGGGGATGGTAAGGCAGATAAGTTTACCATCTTTGCTGATAAATTAAACATTCCTACCAGCATCGTATTTGCCAATGGGGGAATTGTAGTATCCATGGCTCCTTATTTTGTTTTTCTAAAAGATACGGATGGAGATGACAAGGCTGATATACGCGAAAATATCATGAACGGCTGGGATAAGGGTGATACCCATTTCGGGCCATCCAACCTGCAGTATGGCTTTGACAATAAAATTTGGGGGGTGGTGGGTTCAGGTTTTACCGGCACTACAAAGGATGGCAAGAACCTGAATTTCCGCACCGGCGTTTATCATGTTAATCCCGATGGTACCGATTTTGAATTCCTGGCAAACACCAGTAACAATACCTGGGGCCTCGGATTTTCGGAGGAAAACAATGTCTTCATCTCAACGGCAAACAACACACACAGCGCATATTATTCAATGCCTGCAAGGTTCACCCAGCGTGCATTGCCAAGGGCTAATCCAGAAACCATGGACGCCCAGTCTGCGGTGCTTCCTGTGCAGAAGATTGACGGTCATTATGATGTTCACTCCATGACGCCTAATTTAAGGCAGGTGGATGTGGTTGGGGGATTCACCGCTGCCGCGGGGCATCATATGTACACCGCGAGAAACTTTCCGAAAGAATACTGGAACCGCATGGCTTTTGTTTGTGAGCCTACCGTACGAGTGCTTCATAATGCAATAATAGAACCCAAAGGATCAGGGTTTGCTGAAAAGGACAACTGGAACATGATGGCCAGCTCTGATGAATGGTTTGGACCGGTACATGCCGAAGTAGGACCCGACGGAGCGTTGTGGGTGGCCGATTGGTACAACTTTATTATTCAACACAACGTTTTTGTAGAACAGCAGGCTCCCTCGCTGATGGTGTTGCCATTTAAAGAACAGCCACGCGGACAGGGAAATGCCTTTATCAGCCCCTTGCGTGATATCAATTTCGGACGCGTTTACCGCGTAGTGTATAAAAAGGGCAAAACATATTCACCCCTGAAATTGTCAAAAGATGATTTGCCGGGTTTATTGGCGGGATTGGAAAACGACAATATGTTCTGGCGCATGACCGCTCAACGTTTGTTGGTAGAATCAAAAAACCAGGCAGCCATCCCGGGATTGTTTAAAATAATAAGCAACAATAAAGTAGATGAAATAGGATTGAACAGTCCGGCGGTTCATGCATTATGGACGTTGCAGGGATTAGGAGCCTTAAACGGTTCCAATGCAGAAGCCATGCAGGTTGTTATCCAGGCTTTAAAGCATCCTGCCGCGGCGGTGCGAAAGGCAGCCGTGCAGGTGATGTCCGCAAACCAGCAGGGAGCTGATGCTATTGAAGCCGGTAACCTTCTTAATGATCCCAATTTAAATGTAAGGATGTCTGCGATAATGGCTATGGCAGCTATGCCTCCCTCGGTAAAAATAGGTGAATTGATATATGCAGCCACACAAAATGCCGAGAATGCCAAAGATGAATGGATCCCTAAAGCCTTGCTGGCAGCGGCTATAACACATGAAGAAGGTTTTCTTGCTGCTTCAGGGAAAAAGACTGCGATGAGTGCAGCCTCCCCCGAAGCCAGTTTAAGTGACCGAATAAATAAAGCTATCAGCCAGGAGATCTATACTTTACCCAGGAGAGGAACTTTATTATATTCCCCGGATGTAACGGGTAAAGAAATTATCATTAAAGGAACGATCAATAAAGGTCAGCGTGCATTACAGGGGGTCATTATGGCCCAGGGTGGAATGGATAATGGGTATGGTTTATACATCCAGGATGGCAAAATAAATATGGTGGTTAACCAGGCCGGCATTACGTACAAGGCAACCTCCGAACAACTTTTGCCGGAAAAATTCGATGTAACGGCAAGGGTTTCCAATAATGGAGTTATGAGCATTGAGATAGATGGTGCCGAAGTGGCAAACGCTAAAGCGGGATCATTATTTAAACAGCCGTTAAGGCAAGGCGTGCGTGTATCACAGGACGTGAATTCGGCCGATAAAATAGCCGCATATGAAGGCATTTTTGCGTTGGTAGGAAATATTCAGAATGCCACCCTGGAACTGAAGAAACCAGGTAAAGATATGCAGTTGCCCACCAAATCAACCACGGCTAAACCAACTGCAACGGCAAAACAGGGTGCCACCATTGCTAAAGAACAGAAGGCCATCACTATCTCGCTTAAAGTGGTGCAGAATGTGATGCAATACGATAAAAAAGTGTTTACAGTAAAAGCCGGTCAGAAAGTTATCATCAATTTTGAGAATCCTGATTTCATGCAGCATAACCTTGTAATTTTAAAACCGGGATCTAAGGAAAAGGTAGGCGCAGCGGCTGATTTGCTGGCCAGCGATCCCAAAGGGGCGCAACAAAACTATGTACCTAAATTACCGGAAGTATTGTTTTCCACTAAATTGCTTACGCCGCAGGAGGAGATTAGCCTGCAATTTATAGCACCGGCACAAGTGGGAGATTATCCATACATATGTACGTTCCCGGGTCACTGGAGAATCATGGCCGGGATTATGAAAGTGGTAAAATAGATTGTTCAAATTTATCATGGTTATTGTTAGGCGGCTTCACCGCCTGTTATAGATATTGCATGGGTGTGGCTCGACTTGCTTTTTTGCAGCAAGATCTGAATGTTTAAGCTCGTTATAGTTATTGCATGGGTGTGGCTCGACCCCGCGCTGATCGTCATTGAGACTAATGTCAGCACAGGGTACATTAGCCGCCTGACTTTCGAATTTTTTAAAACCGATATTTATTCTTGTTCACCAAAATATTTTTGCTCATTACCAATGCATTAATTTTTTTCATGTAAACGGTTGCACAAATACTACTGCCTGTATGAGAGAAACGAATTATGAACCAACAGTTTATAATGTTTTCAAAAAAACATTCCCAGCATCTACGGCTGCATCCTCCCTTTTAAAGGACCGTTATCCTCCCGATATAAATAACACACAGTTTTGTGTAGCATTATTCTATCGAAACTGACACCGGTTTTGTGAAATAATCCTTTTGTAATTTTTTTTTATATATACAGAATCATTTCATGAATTACTAACTAAACGCTGCTTAAAATGAAAATTAAAAAACGAAAGGGCACAATTCTCATGTGCACTATGGCCGCACTTATCTTGAGTATGAGTGTATTTGGCCAGTCAACTATTAAAGGTACATTACGTTCTCCTTCTAAAGAGCCGCTCCCCGGCGCAACCATTACCGTAAAAGGAACAAAGAAAACAGTAGTAACTGATGTGAATGGAAATTTTTCACTGGATGCCCCGGTGGGAAGTACACTGCTAATTACTTCTGTAGGCTTTGAAGACAGGGAAGTTAAAGTTACCAGTTCTAACATTGATGCGGTATTGGATCAGAAAAACAACGCTTTAAGTGAAGTGGTAGTGACTGGTTATAGCGCTCAAAAGAAAGAGTCGTTAACCGGCGCCATTTCAACAGTTACTGCTAAGGACCTCGATCGCGTACACGGCGGATCTACCGTAAGTAGTGGTCTGGCAGGTAAGTTGCCCGGCGTTTCTTTTCGTATGCCTGATGGTCGTCCCGGTGCGAGTGCCACTATACAGATCCGAAATATGGGTAACCCTTTGTATGTTATAGATGGTATTCAGCAAGATGCCGTACAGTTCAATAACCTGGCTCCTAATGACATTGAAAGCATAACTGTTTTAAAAGACGCTTCCGCCGCAATTTATGGAGTAAGAGCAGCGAATGGTGTTGTGGTGGTTACTACTAAAAAAGGCAAAGTGGGAGGGAAAAATAGTGTTAACGTGGATGCCTATGCGGGAATGCAAAACTGGACTAGGTTTGCAGAAGTGTTGAATGATTCCTATACGTACATGACTATGAGAGCCGAAGGTGAAATGAATGGTACGGCGCGCGCCACTGCCATTACGCCTGCCGAATTAGAAAAATATAAAGCGGGTACTGAAGCTGGTTATAAAAGTTTTGACTGGAGAGATTTTATCATTAAAAAAAATGCCCCACAGAATTCCGTCAATATTAACGCAACAGGTGGAAGTGATAAAATAAATTATTATTTATCGGCTACTAATTTATTCCAGAATTCTGTGTTGGGTCGTGAATATAAATTTAACCGTACCAATATTCAATCCAACCTGAATGCACAAATTTCGGATCGCATTAAAGTAGGTGTTGCTATTAATGGCCGTATAGAAACCAGGCAAAATCCGGGAGTACCCGGTGGTGACGATTATAACCTGGCAAGGTTTGCTATACTTAGAAATACTCCTTTGGAAAGACCTTACGCCAATGATAATCCTACGTACCTCAACGACATCAAACACAACGAAACAAACTGGGCTTATCTAAATACAACGTACGGTGGAAAATACAAAGATGACTGGCGTGTATTACAAACCAATTTTAATGCGGAATACCGAATTCCAGGCATTGAGGGATTGTCGGTAAAAGGAGTTTATTCCTATTACCTGGCTGATGAATTGTATAACAATCATGAATACACGTATGTAACCTATACTTATAATCCTGCAGATAACAAATACCAGCCAACAGGCGGAAGTACAAATCCCTTTAGGGAACGTGTACAAAGAAAAGTTATTAACAAGGCGGCACAGTTGCAGGGTGTATACAACAATACCTTTGGCAACCATACGGTAGGAGCCACATTTGTAGCAGAAAGAATATCCAACCAGAATCTTCGTAACAGGATACATTCTGTACCAAGTACCAATGTTTTACCGCTCATTTATTTTAATAGGGCAGACATTTATGAAGACAGTGACGACCGGGAAGCAAGAATAGGATACATTGGCCGGGTAAACTATAGTTTCTCTAACAGGTATTACCTGGAGATTTCTGCAAGAAGGGACGCTTCTTATTTATTTGCACCTGATAAGCGCGTTGGTTATTTCCCTGCTGTGTCTGGCGGCTGGAGACTAACAAATGAGAAGTTCCTCGAAAACCAGCTTGGTAAAATATTTACCGACCTGAAACTAAGAGCATCCTATGGTTTGTTGGGAGATGACAGGCTTGCAAATGGAAATCCTGTAATTGCACCATTTTCTTATCTTGAAGGATATAATTATAACACGGGTACAGGCATCCTGGGAGGCAATGCTGTTGTGGGTTCCAGGGACAGGGGTTTGCCAGTGAGAAACGTAACCTGGTTTAAAAGTAAGATCACCGACATTGGTCTTGATTTTTCACTCCTGAAAGGTAAGTTAACCGGTACATTCGACTATTTTTATCGCAAACGCACGGGTTTACTGGCTGCCAAATATGATGTATTGGTTCCCAGTGAAGTAGGGTATACGTTACCCCAGGAAAATGTAAACAGCGATGCCCAGTACGGGGAAGAAGGGTCATTGAATTATAACGACAAAGCGGGTGCAGTGAGTTATAGTGTAGGTGTTAATGCTTCTTATTCACGTGCCAAAACTTTGCAGACTTATAAACCGATATTCTTTAATTCTATTGACAAATTCCGGAACGCTATCGACCAGCGATATGGTAATGTTGACTGGGGGAAAATTGTAGATGGGCAGTTCAGTTCCTTTGATCAAATTAATAGCTGGCCTGTTAATATAGACGGCCAGGGCAACAGGACCTTACTTCCGGGTGATCTGATTATCCGCGATATAAATAATGACGGTAAAATTGATAATAACGATAACCGCCCGATTGGCTACGGTTCGGGTACGCAGCCTAATATTAATTACGGATTAAATTTTGGCCTTGGTTACAAGGGTTTTGATTTCCATGCTGATTTCTCTGGTGGCGCTGGTTTTTCATGGTACCAGGAAAATGAGACAAGGAGGCCCTTTCAGAATGATGGTAATTTAAACACCATATTTTTAGACAGGTGGCATCGGGCAGACATGTATGATCTCAACAGCACCTGGATCCCGGGCAAATATCCTGCGAACAGGTTTAACCAGGATAATAGTAACAATTTTCAGCAATCAACTTTCTGGGGGCATAATGTGAAATACCTCAGGGCAAGAACCTTGGAGGTTGGTTATTCTGTTCCACCTTCCATTCTGGACAGAGTAAAAATTCAAAAAGTACGCATTTATTTAAACGCGTATAATTTATTCTCCATAGATAATATACATGCTCTTAATATTGATCCGGAAGTTACCACAACCAATGGGTACCAGTTCCCCCAAAACAAATTTATCAACGCAGGTATTAATTTATCGCTTTAATTAATACATCCTATAAATTATTTCAATGAAAAATATTTTTATAATAACGATCGCAGCTTTAATGTTTGGTTTGGGAGGTTGTAAAAAAGACAAAGAGTTTTTAGACGTCATATCTACCTCTCTGCTTACCAATGTTCAGGCTTTTACAGACAGTGCACAGGTTGCAGCTATCGTAGTTGATTTATATATTCGCCAGGTTGATTTCAGCTCTTTTCGAAATACCTGGACGTCTATGGCCGATTTTAGTGAAAGTTTTCCATCTCAAACAGGGCAGGCTGCTATCGTTCAAAGAAACGAATGGGCAACTAATTCATGGGCAACATGGGATTACGCATATATACGCGATCTTAATCTTTTTATAGAACGCGTAACGGCAGCAACAACTATTTCTGAAGTTGCCCGAACCAGTTACATTTCTGAGGCCCGCTTTCTTCGTGCCAATTACTATTTTGAACTGGTTAAAAGGATGGGTGGTGTGCCATTGATTCTTAAACCTCTTTTATACGACTACAGTGGTGATCCCACATATTTGCAACAACCAAGGGCAAAGGAAGCAGAGGTATATGATTTTGTGATAAGCGAAGCAGAAGCAGTAAAAGTTTTATTACCAGCCAATCTTGTTGACAGGTCAAGGGCAACAAAAGGGGCCGCACTCGCTATGGAAACAAAGGCTGCACTTTACGCTGCTTCAATCGCCAAATATGGCGTCAATACTCCAACGGTTTCGCTACCAGGTGGGGAAGTGGGCATTCCTGCAAGTCAATCGCAGAAATATTATGAAATAGCTTTAAAGGCAGCGCAGGAAATAATCAGTGGTTCCGCAGGGGCATTCGGCCTGTACAAAGGGAAGCCGGATCTTTCTGATAACTTTGCTTCCATCTTCCTGGAAAAGTCGGCCGTTAATCCGGAACCCATTTTTTTCGAGGATTATAAAATAAGATTCAGAACGCATGGATTTACTACGAATAATCAACCCCGTTATGGTGCGGAGGAAGAAGAAGGCGGCCGTCTCAATCCTTCCTTAAATCTTGTTCAGTCTTTTGAAAAGCTGGATAACACATTTGCTCCCATGGCAACCACCGATGCTTCCGGGAATTTTATATTTTATAAAAATCAGATTGATATTTTTGCCGGCAGAGATGCCCGGCTGGGGGGTACCGTTTTTCTGCCGGGAGCCTATGGCAGAAACAGAAATCTTGATATATGGGCAGGGTATCAATTAAAAGATGGCAGCATTCTTACAGGCGATGACAGAGGTGCACAAAGACCGCTTCCCGGAACCACAACTCCGCTGGTACAGGTGGTAGGTTTGGATGGACCGGTAAATGGTAAAGAATTTACTGCTCAATCCGGGTTTTATTTAAGGAAGTTCATTGATCCTGCGCCAGGTGGTGGTTCAAGAGGCACAGGAAGTGAGGTTCCATGGATAAGGTATCGTTATGCCGAAGTATTATTGAATGCAGCAGAAGCGGCATTTGAACTGGGCCAGCCTGCAGTTGCAGCCGGGTACATGAACCAGGTTCGGGCACGGGCAGGACTAGTTGTGCCATTAACTGCCGGACAAATTACATTCGACCGGATTATTCATGAACGCCGGGTAGAACTTGCATTTGAAGGGCACACTTTATTTGATATGAAACGTTGGAGGATAGCACATGTTATATGGGATGGAACAAAAATGCCCGTAACAGACCTGCTTAGCAATATTGGAAAAGAATCCACTAAAAGAAATACACAGCCCTACAGTCTATGGCCTTATAAGTTTTATGATCCAACGGGCCCGAATCATTTAAAGTGGGTTTACAAGGTGGTACTCCTTGGCGCGGTAACAGGAGCCAACAGGTTTCAAATGGGAAATTATTATTCGTTCATCGATGATAATATCCGCGCTAACAATCCAAAAATTGTAAGGCAGCCCAATCAATAGGATAACTTAATAAATTAAAAATTATGAAAATCAATATTCATTATATTATAATAATTGCTTTTGTTGCAGTATTGACCTCTTGTAAAAAAGATAACTATGATGCTCCCAGCTCCTTATTAAACGGTAAGATCGTATACAAAGGAGAAGCCATCCAGCTGGAATATAACCAGGTTCCGTTTGAAGTTTATCAGCCCGGCTTTGGTAAGGTAGGTCCAATCGGTTCCGGTAACAACCAGGCATCTACTTTTTTTGCGCCAGAAGGCACTTACTCATTGCTGTTATTCGATGGCGATTATAAAATTGTGGTGCGCCCGGGACAAGGGCCTTTTATCTGGAAACAAACAGGGGGCAAGGCTGATACAGTGCTCGTTTCATTAAGAGGAAACCAGACACTCGACCTGGAAGTTACCCCATACTACATGGTGAGAACACCTGCAATGGCCGTTAGCGGAAGAGTAGTAACCGGCACCTTTAAACTGGAAAAGATCGTTACGGATGTTAATGCAAAGGATGTTGAGAGAGTATCGCTTTATACAAATAAAACAATGTTTGTTTCAAAGGCTGATAATAATGCCGTAATCGACATGGCCGGCAGTGCTATCACTGACATGAATAATATAAAATTGAGCGTAACAGTCCCTGCTATTGTGCCTGCACAAAATTATGTATATGCACGTATCGGCGTTAAAGTAGCTGGCGTGGAAGATATGATTTTTTCTCCGGTAACAAAAGTGACGTTTTAAAGTCAGGTGATGACGTTGTAGGGCCTTTGCTGTAGGAATAGCAAATAGTTATCGGATTGCATATCGGACAACCGGTGTTTCAATAAAATAACATCAGTGAGAAGGATGTCTAGCATTTTGGTAAAACCCCTTACGGGGTTCACGAATCGAAACGTAGCTTTTTCTATATTCGTATCGGCTATGACCAAAAACTAAAAAGAGAGTTCGACCTGGCGAGCTTTATCAAAGCTCACTGGTTTTTAAAGCCCCACAGGTCTGAATACGGGTAAGTTTCTCATTCAAGATCTGTGAGGTCTCGAAGCCCTCACAGATCGAGCCTTCTTTTTACCCGACCGGTGCTTAAACCGGGTTATCCAGTTATAAAGGAGTAACTATCAGCTATCCGCTTTTAAAACATTTAAAGGCCCAACAAAATGTAAGTGGAATTAAAAGTAGATTTGCTGTTGGCTTAAATAGATTTTGAATTAATAATTATTTGAGATGAGCTGATTACTGTTAGCTATCCCAACAACTTCACCATATGAAAAAAATAATTGCAGGAATATTTGTGGCGATTGGTTTGATGAGTACTTGTATGGCCCAACAAGATGTAGTTGTCACTAATATTGATAAACCTTTAAATACAGGCAGCAATTCATTTTATACCGGTAACCGGGCGCCATTAGAACAGTTGTATTTCCTTAAAATTCCTGTAGGGACTATTCAACCTAAAGGTTGGATACTGAAATATCTGGAGCTACAACGGGATGGCCTAACCGGTAATTTAGGTGAAATAAGCGCGTGGCTCGATAAAAAAAATAATGCCTGGTTTAGTGGCAATGGGCAAGGTGACCACGGCTGGGAGGAAGTGCCATATTGGCTCAAAGGTTATGGTAACCTGGGATATATTTTGAAAGATGAAAAGATTATCAACGAAACGAAATCCTGGCTCAATAAGGTTTTCTTAAGCCAGCAGCCGGATGGTTACTTCGGGCCGCGCATTATTGAAAACGAACACCAGGATAATAAAGGCAAGAGCCCAGATCTCTGGCCCAACATGATCATGCTCTGGTGCATGCAATCGTATTATGAATATTCTAAAGATGCCCGTGTAATTCCTTTCATGACAAAATATTTCAAATGGCAATCTACGGTGCCAGATGAAAAGTTACTGAAGATTTATTGGGAGAACAGCAGGGGCGGCGATAACCTGTATAGCATCTACTGGCTATACAATCGCACCGGCGAAAAATGGTTACTCGATCTCGCGAACAAAATTCATAAAAATACCGCTAACTGGAGCCAGGATAATAAATTACCCAACTGGCACAATGTAAACATCGCCCAATGCTTTCGCGAGCCGGCTACTTATTACATGCAGGCAAAAGATACGGGTTACCTGAACGCCACTTACCGCGATTTTTTTCTTGTGAGAAATATATATGGACAAGTGCCTGGCGGAATGTTTGGTGCCGATGAAAATGCCCGCACGGGTTATGATGATCCGCGGCAGGCCGTAGAAGTATGCGGCATGGTAGAACAAATGGCATCAGATGAAATCTTATCAGGAATTACAGGAGATCCCATGTGGGCCGATAATTGCGAAGACGTGGCTTTTAATACGTATCCTGCCGCAGTAATGCACGACTTCAAAGGCCTTAGATATCTTACCGCTCCTAATATGGTAGTGAGCGATAGTAAAAATCATAGTCCGGGTTTACAAAACCAGGGACCTTTTTTAATGATGAATCCATTCAGCAGCCGTTGTTGCCAGCACAATCATGCACAGGGATGGCCTTACTACGCGGAACATTTATGGATGGCTACCAATGATAAAGGTGTAGCGGCAATGTTGTATAATTCTTGTGAAACAACGGTGACGGTGGGCAAGGGGCAACCGGTAACATTTAAAGAAATAACAAACTATCCTTTTGAGGATCATATCAAATTTGAAGTAAGTACTTCAAAGCAGGTAAAATTTCCTTTGTATTTACGCATCCCGTCCTGGTGTAACGAAGCCAGCGTATCAATAAACGGCACACCGGTGCAGGTTACTATAAAAAAATCATCTTATGCCCGGATAGAAAAAACCTGGAAGCAGGGCGATATTGTAGAACTGGTATTGCCTATGAAATTACGCCTGGACGAATGGAAGGCAAACAAAAATAGTGTCAGCATTAATTACGGGCCGCTGACTTTTTCTTTGAAGATCGAAGAAGTTTATAAACTGATGGATTCCAAAAAGTCGGCTATTGGTGATTCGAAATGGCAGGCCTCTGTGGATCAGTCTAAATGGCCTTCCTTTGAAATTTACCCGGCCAGTATGTGGAACTATGGGTTAGTGCTGTCGGGCAAACCATTGGAAGATCAATTTGAAATTGTAAAGACTGCCTGGCCGGCAAATGATTATCCGTTTACACCGGATGCAACCCCTATTTTACTGAAAGCTACTGGTAAAATTATTCCCGAATGGATTTTAGATAAGTATGGTTTGTGTGATGTGTTACCACAAAGTCCTGTTGCCGTTACCACGAAAGAACAACCTATAGAATTGATCCCGATGGGTGCGGCAAGACTGAGGATAGCTGCATTCCCGGTGGTGAGGTAGTTTAAAGGTTATGGTTCAAAGTTCAAAGTCTAAAAATTTTAAGTTTAAAGTGCAATAAGGTAAATAAACATTAATTAAAATAGCTGAAAGCTGATAGCTGATAGCCAAAAAGAATTCTTCATGAAAAAATTACTCGCTTTTTTATTCGTAGTGATAATTACCACCAACCTAACGGTTGCGCAGGTACGAAACGTGTGGTCGAAGGAACAGGCCGGCACATGGTATAAAAAATGGGGATGGGTGAGAGGCAGCAATTTCCAGCCGAGTTCCGCCATCAACCAGTTGGAGATGTGGCAAAAAGAATCCTTCGATCCTGCCACTATTGATCGTGAACTGGGTTTTGCAGAATCTATTGGGTTCAATAGTATGCGTGTATTCCTTCATCATCTGGCCTGGGAAGTAGACCCGGCCGGCTTCAAGCAACGCATGAGCGACTATCTTAAGATTGCAGATAAACATCATATCGTCACCATGTTCGTTTTTTTTGATGATTGCTGGAATGAAACCTATAAAGCCGGCCCGCAGCCGGCGCCTAAAGTGGGTGTGCATAATTCAGGTTGGGTAAGGGACCCGGGAAAATTGCTATATGATGATCCCTCTATCACTACCGAACTTGAAAAGTATGTAAAGGATATACTCACTACTTTCAAGTCTGACAAAAGGATTTTTTTATGGGATCTTTATAATGAGCCTGGTAACTCAAACTATGGCAGCAAGAGCCTCCCTTTATTACAAAAAATATTTACCTGGGGAAGGGAAATTAATCCCAGCCAACCGTTATCTGCCGGTGTATGGAATGAAAAACTGGTTGAGCTAAATAAGTACCAGTTAGAAAATTCAGATGTTATTACGTATCATGATTATGCTAGTGAAACTGCACACCAGGAAGCCATCGACACATTGAGGAAATTTGGCCGTCCTCTTATCTGTACCGAATACATGGCACGCACCCGTGGAAGCCGGTTCGCCAATATTATGCCCTTGCTAAAAAAAGAAAATATAGCGGCGTTTAACTGGGGATTTGTTTCCGGGAAAACGAATACCATCTATGCCTGGGATGCACCTATGCCAGGTGGTGAGGAACCAAAGGTTTGGTTCCATGATATTTTCAGAAAAGACGGAACGGCTTATAGTAACGAAGAAGTTAGCCTGATAAGGTCTTTAACCGGTAAACAGGTGAAGAAGAAAGCAGCAGCTGCCAGGTAGCTGTAGGGGCAGGGCTTGCCCCGCCCTGACCGCAGCGGGGTGTGAGGTGTGAGGTATGAGGTATGAGGTATGAGGTATGGGGTATGGGGTATCGGGTATGAGGTGTGAGGGGTGAGGTATGTGGTATGAGGTATGAGCAGGATGAATCTCTATTATCTTAGGTCTTGGAAAATTATCATATTTTTTATAATTAAAACAAATCAGCGTGCGGATTAAGTTGTTACTGTGTTTGATAATTATCACCGGGTTTCTTCAAAACCTTGCCACTGCACAAGCTCAAACATTTAGCAATCCAATTTTACCTTCCGGTGCAGATCCCTGGTGCATTTTTAAAAATGGTTATTATTATTACACAAATACGCTCGGAAACCGGATAGACGTATGGAAAACAAAAAGCATCGCATCGCTGCCAACTGCCGAAAGAAAAACAGTTTGGAAGCCACCTGCTACTGGTCCTTATTCCAAAGAAATCTGGGCTCCCGAAATTCATTTTCTAAAAGGCAAATGGTATATTTATTTTGCGGCAGACAGCGGCAGGAATAATGACCATCGTTTATGGGTACTCGAAAATGATGCTTCTGATCCCTTAAAGGGTGAGTGGAAAGTAAAGGGTAAACTTACCACGCCAGGCGATAAATGGAGCATCGATGGGTCTGTGTTTGAATATAAAAATATTATGTACCTCATCTGGTCTGGCTGGGAAGGTGATGTAAACGGGCAACAAAATATTTATATCGCGAAAATGAAAAACCCCTGGACGGTAGAAGGTAAAAGGATCTTGATATCATCACCCTCTTATTACTGGGAAAGGCATGGCGATATAAAAAGAGGCAACGACATTGAGCACGTTTATGTAAATGAAGGCCCGGAAGTGCTCGTTCATAATAATACACTTTTCCTGGTTTATTCGGCAAGTGGTTGTTGGACCGATAATTATACTTTGGGCCTTTTAAAAGAATCCGGCGACGATCTTTTAAACCCGGCTTCCTGGATAAAATACCCGGAGCCGGTATTTACACAGTCAATTCAAAATAAAGTTTTTGCACCCGGGCACAATTGTTTCTTTAAATCGCCTGATGGTAAAGAAGACTGGATATTGTACCATGCCAACAGCGAACCTTCCCAGGGATGCGGACGGTTTCGTTCACCACGTGCGCAAAAATTTAGCTGGACGGAGGAGGGCCTGCCCAATTTTGGCGAGCCGGTGGCAGAGAAAATACCGGTGGTAATTCCCTCAGAGGTTTCTTCCACGCCTTGAACAGCGGGTGCCAGGCTAAAGGGTAAGTAGCCGCTGGACCGGGATTTTCCTGGTCCGCCATATTAAGCTGCTTTGGCTGGCAAACTATCGTTAGATTTATAATTCGAAACAGCTATTTTTCTATCAGATATTTTGTATCTCTAAGACGCATCCTACGATGTAGGGGCTTTGAACCCGCCCTGACCACATTGAGGTGTGAGGGGTGAGGTATGAGCAGGAAAAGACACCTGACTTGCTAAGTTTCAAAACTTCGAAAGTCTAAAATAAGGGCTCTTCAATTTAAACTGAGCATCTGAAAATTAATAATGAATTCTAAGACTTAAAGACAAATTACACTATGAAAAAATCGCTTCTTATTCTTTTCTTATTTCTATTAACCGGTACTATATATGCACAGGTAAACAAAGCGCCTGCATACCCGCTGATCACCCACGACCCTTATTTCAGCGTGTGGTCATTTAACGATACATTGTCTGCTGCCTCAACAAAACATTGGACAGGTGCCGATCAATCATTATTGGGAATGATAAAAGTAGATGGCCAGGTATATCGATTTCTAGGAGATGAGCAAAGATCGCTGGACAATGTTATAGCCACTTCAGATGAAAAACCCTATTATGCACAATATACCGAATCAATTCCGCCTGAAGGATGGATGAATATCGACTTTGATGATAAGCCATGGAAGCAGGGCGTGCCGCCTTTTTCCGACAACAAAACACTGGCAAGAACGGAATGGAAAAGTAAGAACATCTGGATGAGACGTTCCTTCCAATTAAATAAAGTCTCTTACAATAAGCTGTTTTTAAAATTATACCATGATGATAATGTAGAAGTATACCTCAATGGGGAACTAATCTATCATTGCAATTGCTGGAATAGCAAATACCAGAATTTTCCACTGAGCGATGCCGTTACAAGCAAACTCAAAAGAGGAAAAAATGTATTAGCTATCCATTGTGCCAATAGTGCGGGAGGCGCTTTTTTAGATGCCGGGCTTTTAAATGAGCCACCACCAAAGAAAGGAAATGAAGTAGTTGTTGCCGTACAAAAAAGCGTGGAAATAAAAGCTACGCAAACAATTTACAAGTTTGCCTGCGGAGGTGTTGATTTGTCTGCCAGCTTTACCTCACCGTTAATTATGAATGACCTTGATCTTCTTTCAAGACCAGTATCGTATGTAGCTTTTAAGGTTCAATCGAATGATGGCAAAGAGCATGATGCGCAATTGTATTTCGGTGTTTCTTCCAACCTGGCTGTCAATAATCCTATTCAGCAGGTAACGGCCACAAAGTATGTAAGTGGCGATCTTTCCATCTTAAAAGCTGGAACGGTAGAACAACCCGTATTAAGCAAAAAAGGGGATGATATCAGGATTGACTGGGGATATGTTTATGTAGCTGCGCCCACATCTTTGAAAGCTGTGCAAAGTATTACTCCTGCAGAAAAAGCCCTTGCATCCCTTACTGCCCCAGGTTCTTCCGATGCAAGCCAGGAAGGAAAACAATTCATGCTGAATACAGTGATCCCACTGGCAAAGGTTGGATCGGAAGCCCAGGAAAAAATGATCATGCTCGGGTATGATGATATTTACTCGGTTCAATATTTTAAAGAGAACCTGCGACCCTGGTGGAAAAAAGACGATTCATTTACCATTGAAAATGAATTTAAAAAAGCACTGACCGATTATAAAAAAATTATGGGCCAATGTGAAACGGTGGATAAAAGCATATATGACGATGCACTTAAAGCAGGAGGCGAATCGTATGCAAAACTTTGTGTGATCGCTTACCGTCAGTCTATATCGGCGCATAAATTAGTAAAGAGCCCTCAGGGAGAACTATTGTTTTTATCAAAAGAAAATTTCAGCAACGGTTCTATCAATACCGTGGATATCACCTATCCCTCCGCACCGTTATTTCTAATCTACAATCCCGATTTGTTGAAAGGCATGTTGAATGGTATTTTTTATTATAGCGAAAGTGGCAAATGGACCAAACCCTTTGCGGCACATGATCTTGGGACGTACCCGCTGGCAAATGGACAAACCTATGGCGAAGATATGCCCGTGGAAGAATGCGGTAATATGGTAATATTAACTGCCGCAATTGCCAGGGCGGAAGGTAATGCCGATTATGCAAAAAAACATTGGAAAACATTAACCGGTTGGGCCGATTACCTGGCTAAGGATGGTTTTGACCCGGCTAACCAGTTATGTACCGATGATTTCGCCGGTCACCTGGCAAGAAATGCCAACCTATCGGTGAAGGCTATTGTTGGTTTGGGCGGTTACGCGATGATCGCGGATATGATAGGTGAAAAAGATACTGCCTCCAAATACAAAGCGCTTGCAAAAGATATGGCTACTCGTTGGATGGGCCTCGCCGATGCGGGAGATCATTACGCCTTAACATTCGATAACAAAAATTCCTGGAGCCAGAAATACAACCTGGTCTGGGATAAAATGATGGGCCTGAATTTATTTCCTAAAGAAGTGTATGATAAAGAGATTGCCTATTACCTCACCAAACAAAACAGTTACGGCTTACCGTTGGACAGCCGAAAAACATATACCAAATCAGATTGGATTATATGGACGGCCACCTTATCGGATAAGCCAGCCGCTTTCGAGGGATTAATAAACCCGGTATACAAATACGCCACCGAAACACCCTCACGGGTACCCATAAGCGACTGGCATGAAACAACCACTGGCAAGCAGGTAGGCTTCCAGGCGAGAAGCGTGGTGGGAGGATATTTTATTAAGGTGTTGGATAAGAAGTGGAATAAGTGACGTGATATTATAATGTTTATTACGGGACGGGGTGATGGCGTGCGTTATCTTCCCCTTGAATAAGGAGGGGAAGATAACACAGTCAAACTCAACGATTATTAACTCTAAAAAGACTGCTACATGAAAAAATGCCTCATGTTATTTGCCATCGTAATAATTGTGCATGCAAATGCGCAAATTCCCGTAGATCTATCTGCATTTAACAAAAAAAGCACCGCGCTCGTTTCCGTCACTAACAATATTATAGATGTTCGCTGGATAGTCAGCAAAACGGAAAAGGGTTTATTAAAACTCAACCTGGAAAACGGAAAACCTTTGTTCCAGAGCATTCAAATGAGCAGCCAGGGAAAGTTTCATGAAATAGGCAAAGATCTTGATCCTTCTTTTGTAGTAACAATTGGTAAAAGAGACCTTGTTTCTCAAAACGGGTGGAATATATTTTTTGACAGGGTGCCTTTAAAGCCTTTCCAGGCTTTTGTAGCGAGCATTAATAAAACAAGCGCGAGTGTTTCATCAGAAGGCTCCAGAACGATCATTACGGTAGCTCAGATAAAGGCAGATCGTTTTGCAGGAGACATCCAGATAACTCTTTATAACGGAAGTCCTTTATTAAATATAGCCGCTGTTATGTCTACCAACGTTGATTCTACCGCTGTTGTGTATGATGCCGGGTTAGTCAGCAAAACGTTCGACTGGGAAAAACTGATATGGTCCGATCCGCTAAAATCATTAAAAAATGCCAAACCGGAACGGCAGTCTCCCAGTACAGACCTTGCCGTAAAATACCGCGCTATAATTGGAGTCGGAAAAGAAGGTAGCCTTGCAGTGTTCCCTGCACCACATCAATATTTTTACCCGCTGGATGAATGTTTTAATTTGAAGTTTACCTGGTATGGAAGTAATTACAGGAACATGGTTCCGGAATATGGCATTGGCATCAGGCAGGATCTTTATGGAGATAACCGGTATGTGCCCTGGTTCAATGCACCCCCCGGTACAAAACAGCGGATGAATTTCTTTTGTTTGCTAAGCACGGAGAAGGAAGGCAGGGTGCTGGAAAATGTAAAACAGTTAACTCACGGTGATGCATATGTTCCGTTGCCAGGATATAAAACCATGGGAAGCCATTTTCATATTGAACCTGTACGCGGTGTACTTGCCGGAAAACCACTTCCTCAAACGCCCAATTTTGTAAAAGTTTTTAAGGACGCAGGCCTCAATATAATTCACCTGGCAGAATTTCATGGCCCCGGCCATCCCAAGGGGCCGGAAGACCAGCGTTTTTTAGAACTCAAAACATTGTTTGATATCTGCAAAAGTCAGTCGGGTAAAGATTTCCTGCTGTTGCCAGGCGAAGAACCCAATAATTTTTTCGGTGGTCACTGGCTGGAATTTTTTCCGAAACCTGTATTCTGGATGATGTCGAGAAAACCGGAAGAACAATTTATGTCGACAGATCCGAAATATGGTAAAGTGTATCGTATATCGGATAAGAACGATATGTTAAAATTACTCCAATTGGAAAACGGTTTAGCCTGGACTGCCCACGCCCGCACCAAAGGCTCTACGGGCTTTCCCGATAAATATAAAGAAGAAGAATTTTATACCTCGGATCGTTTTTTTGGCGCAGCCTGGAAATCCATGCCGGCCGATTTATCTATACCAAAACTGGGCATGCGCGTACTCGACCTGATGGATGATATGGCAAACTGGGGTTTGAAAAAACATGTACTTGCTGAAGCAGACTTGTTCCAGATTGAGCCTGACTTCGAACTCTATGCTCATATGAATGTAAACTATATGCAGCTCGACCAACTTCCATCCTATGACGAGGGGTGGCAACCAATACTGGATGCGATGCAAAAAGGAAAATTCTTTGTTTCTACCGGTGAAGTATTATTTCCTTCTTTCACGGTTAATGGAAAAAAATCAGGCGAAACAGTTCCGGCCGGGGATGGCAAAGTAGTAATCAATGTTTCCATTACGTGGACCTATCCGTTAAATTTCGCGGAGGTTATATCAGGAGATGGTAAGCAGGTATTTCGCCAACGCATCGATCTGAAGGATACGGAAGCATTTGGCAAGAAAAATTTTGTGTTCAATGCCGATCTAAAAGGAAGAAAATGGGTAAGGCTTGAAGTTTGGGATGCTGCCGCCAATGGTGCTTTTACCCAAAACGTCTGGCTTGATTAAATGACAAGGACGAATAATAAATTCAAACTAACTATTGCCTCCAAAATTAATATGTTACTATCCTTTATTTTATCCATAAACTTCCTGGCGTCTCCTCATACCTCAAACCTCATACCGCTTATCTCAAACGACACGCTATTCATGGCCGATCCCACCATTTTCTATCATGAAGGCACTTACTACCTGTATGGTACAGGCGGAAACTCCAACAAAGGTTTCCTTGTATATGTGTCCCGGGATATGAAAACATGGAAAGGTCCCATGGGTACCGGTGATGGATATGCGCTGGTGAAAGGGGAAACGTATGGAACGAAGGGATTCTGGGCTCCGCAGGTATTTCTATACAACAATAAATTTTATATGGCTTATACAGCCGATGAAAATATTGCCATTGCCGCAAGCGACAGTCCGCTCGGCCCGTTCAGGCAGCAGCACATGAAAGCCATTTCTGGACCAGGAAAACAAATAGATCCCTATGTATTTTTTGACAGCGATGGTAAAAAATATCTATACCATGTACGCCTGGGTGGAGGTAATAAATTATTTGTGGCGGAGTTGAATGATGATCTATCAGACATAATTCCCGGGACCGCCCAGGACTGTCTTCATGGTACGGAGCCCTGGGAAAATACCACCCATTCAGGAACCCCTGTCACCGAAGGCCCCACAGTATTAAAACATCGCGGACTGTATTATCTTTTTTATTCGGCTAATGATTTCCGTAATATCAACTACGCTGTCGGATATGCAACGTCAAAAACACCTTTGGGCCCCTGGGAAAAGTATGCAAATAATCCCATCATAAATAAAGTAAACATGCATCGAAATGGAACAGGACATGGAGATTTCCTGGAAGGGAAGAAAGGAAGTTTTACCTATGTTTTTCATACCCATCGTTCTGATAATGTTGTCTCTCCCAGGGTTACGGCCATCGTACAGGCGCATTTTGCACGGGGCGAAAAAGGCAAGGCTGATATAATGGAAATTGAAGATAAAAGCTTATATTATCCATTATTATCCTATTAAAATCCAGTTTTAAACTATTTGCCATGCCATTAAGAAAACAAAAGCTGTTTGCCGATACCCTGGTAGTACGAACGGTTGTATTTGCCTTCATAACCATTGTTTGCGCCGGTTTTATGATCATTCCTTCTGCAAACCTGGGGCAGAATAAATTGTACTCTTATCAAAAGAGTCAACCTCCATTGCCCAATTGGGCATTTGGCGGTTTTGTAAGGCCTCCTGGTGTGAACCCGGTTATATCGCCTAACGATAAAACTATTTTTAATTGCCCGATGAAAAAAATGCCGGTTGCCTGGGAGTCTAATGATACGTTTAACCCGGCGGCTGTTTTAAAAGACGGCAAAATTATCGTACTATATCGTGCCGAAGATAAATCTGGTGTAGCAATCGGTGAGCGAACTTCCAGGCTGGGTTATGCCAGCAGCGCCGACGGATTTTCCTTCCAGCGAAGACCGCAACCCGTTCTCTATCCTGGAGATGACAGCCAGAAAGAATTTGAACATCCCGGCGGATGCGAAGATCCACGGGTAGCAGTAACCGAAGATGGTACCTATGTGGTGATCTACACACAATGGAACCGAAAAGTGCCCCGTCTTGGCCTGGCCACTTCCAAAGATCTAATTACCTGGACCAAACATGGTCCCATTTTCCGTAAAGCTTTCAACGGAAAGTTTTTCGACATGGCAAGCAAGTCGGCATCCATCGTTACCAGCGTAAAAGGAGGTAAACAGGTAATCACCAAAGTGAATGGTAAATACTTTTTATATTGGGGGGAACATCATGTTTATGGGGCTGCTTCTGATGATCTCATCAATTGGCAACCGGTAGTGGACGCCAGTCAGAATCTTAAAGAATTTATCTCGCCAAGAACAGGTTTTTTTGACAGTGATCTTACCGAATGCGGCCCGCCAGCGGTTATGACAGATAAGGGCATCCTGTTATTATACAATGGAAAAAACGCCGCAGGAGACAGGCGCGATAAAAGATTCACCCCAAATAGTTATTGCGCCGGTCAGGTTTTATTTGACAAGAAGGATCCTGCCAAAGCCATAGCCCGGCTTGATGTTCCCTTTCTTCGCCCCATGGAGCCATTTGAAAAAAGTGGTCAGTATGTTGCCGGAACAGTGTTCGTAGAGGGCCTCGTTTATTTTCAAAAGAAATGGTTCATGTATTATGGATGTGCGGATTCGAGGGTGGGTGTGGCGATATACGACCCCGCGCATCCGGCACTGCCGGATCCATTGCCACAATAGACCAGAATTGATAGGGAATTTATCTGAAACAGCATTCACAGAATTAGTGAATTTACAGAATAGGTATATTGACTTCGATTACTCTGGTTAAATGATTGACACGGTTTAATAACCCTTTCTATGAATTCTGGAAGTCTTTGAATGCTGCTTCAGGCGAATATCCAGTTAATGCTGCTTCATCATTTTCTGGGCACGTCATTCTCTTCCCTCACACTCATACTTTCCCCCTTCGGAAAATTGGTAGGCACCGCATACGTAACTTTCCCCGTAGCCAGCCATTCCGTTGCCCGTATCACGATCGTCTGAAACCCAATGCAACGATAGCTAATCGGGTATATTTCATCTTTCCACAAATGCCCCATGCTGGAAGCATACACCCGTCCCTTACCATACCTGACCACCCATTCCACCGGCCAGTTTTTACGGGTAGCTGTATCAAAGGCATAAGATAATATCGTCAGGTTTTCCGCTGGCCCTCTCGCATAATTATATATTTCCATAGAAGGTGTTATCCATTCCGCAGGAAAGCCTTTGTTAACAGGATGTGTATTTAATGTATGAATCCGGGCATTTGTCCTTGGGCCATGGTTGGTTCCTTTCCCCTCACCCGGTGGTATCCGAATTAAATTCTTTGCGCTATCAATTTCGATAGCAAAACCTGTTTCCTTTGGCCGCCATCCCAGTCCAATGATCCGATCATATTCCTTCCAATGCGGGAAGGCATTATTGGCGGAATGCAACACATACAATCCCCCCCCGGAACTTACATAATTTTCCAGTTGTTTTTCCATCTCCGCAGGCCATTTTAAAGCGGTGTTTTGTATGTTATTGGTGTTTTGTATAATTACGGGGTAGTGGGAGAACTCAGGGTGCCAGGTACCCATTTGAATACTATCCGGTGTGGATGGAATGGTGCTGACGTCTACCTTAAAAAGTGTACTTTCTTCCAGTATGCCCTTGATCATTTTAGTAGTCTGCCTCCAATCGTGGTTGCTGAAACCATCTATTATCAGCACCGGTATCTGGGAAGGCTTTTTACTTTGGGCGTAAAATGTTAATGGCATTAAAACAATTGAAAACACTAACAGGTAATTTCGCATGGATGAAGTTATAAAAATTGTAAAGGGATATTCATAAACCAGTAAATCTATTCCACCAAACCCTTCATTTCATTCTCCCTAAAATTAGTTATGTTTGACATACTAAAATCTACATTCGTTATAAACAATTGCAAATGAAAAATACTTCTACTCGTCGTCATTTTCTTTCACAGTTGGGTATCGTTTCCATCGGTTTCCCCTTATTGGCACGATCAACTGATTTCATGAGTGAATTCATAAAGAAAGGCGATATTAAATTTGGCTATTCCGCCATCACCTGGGGTGGGAACGATCCGGCCGCCATCAAAGATATAGCTTCGCTCGGATTCAAAGGCATCCAGCTACGGGCAAATGCCTATACAACGTTTGGCCAGAAGGTGGACGAGTTAAAGAAGCTTTTAAGTGATGCCAAACTGGAACTGGTAATGTTCTCCAGTGGCAACGCCGATATCAATACCGGTAAAGATGAGCAGACTATCGCCCAGCATGTAACACATGCAAAATTTGTTAAGTCATTAGGGGGTAATTTTATCCAGGTCACCAATGGCTCCCGGCCTAAAGACAGGGCTCCGTCTGAAGAAGAACTCGTCACTTATGGAAATTTGTTGACTGCTATAGGCAAGCAAACAAAGGCGGTGGGTGTGGAGACAACATATCATAATCATATGGGTCAATTAGGCCAGACGCCAGAAGAAGTGGAAACAATTCTAAAAACTACCGATCCGGCATTCGTCAGTTTTGAATTAGACACTGCACATTATCAACAGGGAGGTGGCGACCCGGTAACTGCTATAAAAAAATACAAGTCCAGGTTGAAGGCGTTGCATATAAAGGATGTGCGTAACAATCCAACTCCTACAAACGCCCGGGGCTACCAGTTTGTAGAAATAGGGCAGGGAAGGGTAGATTTTCCCGGAGTTTTTAAAGCGCTGGATGAAATAAATTTTAAAGGGTACGCCATTATTGAACTGGATGGGGTGCCCGATAAAGCAAAAACACCTTTAGAGTGTGCCGTAATCAGTAAGACATATCTTAATAAACTGCTGAACAACGTTATTTAGCGGGCTATCAGCTATCGGCTATCAGCTATCGGCTATCGGCTATTAGCTTAATCAAATTAATCAAATTAATCAATGGTCATCAATGGTCAATAATCGCCGGGAATTCATAAAAAATTCCTCCCTATTAATAGGTGCCATAAGTGGAGGGGGGGTAACTACCCTTGCAAATGCGGCACCGGGGCCAGTTTCAACCTTTCAAAACAAACAGAAAACAGTGTATCTGTGGTCCGATACTTCGGTGAACAATGGGAAAGATCCGGTAAAAAGACCACGGCTGGATTTTTTTATCCCTGAAACAAAAACGGATAAAAAGCGGGCGGCGATTATAGTTTGTCCGGGTGGCGGTTATGGCGGTCTTGCTCCGCATGAAGGAGTACCATTCGCGGAACTGTTTGCTGCGAAAGGTATTGTTAGCGCAGTACTTTATTACCGCGTGTCGCCAAACAGGTACCCGGCGCCTTTTGCGGATGCGGTTCGCGCTATGCGACTGGTGCGTTCACAGGCGGAAAGCCTGAACATCGACCCGAATAAAATAGGTATAATAGGTTTTAGCGCCGGCGGTCATTTATCGGCAACAGTGGCTACGCAGCCTGATTTGTATAAGGATCCGGAAGATACCCTGGCATCTGCTGTATCTGCCCGCCCGAATCGGGTGATGCTGGGTTACCCGGTTATATCCTTTGAAGAATATGGTCATATGGGATCTGCGAAAAATTTATTGGGAGATAACCCGCCACCTGATATGTTGCGACAATTGTCTAACCAGAAGCAGGTGACAACGGAAAATCCCCCGGCTTTCATTTTTCATACGGCAGATGATGAAGTGGTTCCTGTACAGAACAGTTTCTTTTTTGCGGAGGCCTGCGTCCGTAATAAAGTATCCACTTCTCTTCACGTATATCCGAATGGAAAGCATGGGGTGGGGATGGCGCTCACTATTCCTGCATTGAGTAGTTGGACGGAGATATTATTGAAATGGCTGGAGGATTGGCATGGAAATGTATGAGGATGGCTATCGGCTGACAGCTATCAGCTATCGGCTATCAGCTATCGGCTATCGGCTTCCTGTGCCTGGCATCTGGAAAGAAAGAATTTTATTTGTGTTTTCGAAGTACCTGGCTATTTATCACGTAGTACTTACCATAGAAATTAGCGAACTTTGAAAATAATTAACTAAATAATACAATACAAATAAACAACTAAGAGCTGAAAGCCGATAGCCGATGGCTGAAAGCCGATAGCTACTCACTATTTTTAACTTCATAATTTATTATGATGAAAGCCCTGCCTGAACTGGATGGAAAAATTATCTTAACATTATTGCCTTTGATTTTTATGCTCAATACATTGGCTCAAAAGGCGGGCATCTTTGATGGGCGCAATGATGTTGGGGATGTTCTGCATGCGGGAACAGTTACTTATAATAATGATGGTCAACAATATGAATTATCCGGTGCTGGCGCAAACATCTGGTTCAAACATGATGAGCTTAATTATGTGTGGAAGCAGGTGAAAGGAAACTTTATATTACAGACGCGCGGTGTTTTGTTGGGAAAGGGTACCGAACTACATCGTAAATTTGGGTGGATGGTACGCACCAGTCTCGACTCAACTTCGGCAATGGTTTGTGCTACGGTACATGGTGATGGGCTAACATCCCTGCAATATCGCAAAATACAACATACGGATGTAGAAGAAACAAGGTCATCTATGAAAGGACCTGATGTGCTGCAACTCGAAAGAAAGGGAAATCAATACATCATGTCGGTCGCCCATTTTGGTGAAACTTATGTTACTGAAAACGTTACTGATGTTAATTTAGGAGATGATGTATATGTTGGCTTGTTTATTTGTTCACATAATAAGGATGTAGTGGAAAGAGTTTCCTTCGATAATGTACGCATTATTGCTCCTGCAAAAGAAAATTTTGTTCCTTACAGGGATTATATCGGCAGTCATATAGAATTAATGGATGTAAACAACGGCAACCGCCAGTTGATCTATAGCTCGCCTGAATCGTTGCAGGCACCGAACTGGACTAAAGACGGGAAATCGCTCATATATAACAGTAAGGGACTTATCTATCGTTTTGATATTGCTAAACGAACTCCGCAATTAGTAAATACTGAACCGGTAGTTAAAAATAATAATGATCACGTAATTTCTTTCAACGGCAAAATGCTTGGTCTTAGCGCTACCGGGGGCGATCCCAAAAATGGGTCCCTGGTTTTCACTGTTCCTATTAAAGGAGGCAAGCCCAAACAGGTTACTCCAACAGGTCCGTCTTACCTCCATGGCTGGTCACCCGATGGAAGGTTTCTTTTATTCACAGGTCAACGCAATAACGAGTTTGATATTTATAAGGTACCATCAGGTGGTGGCGAAGAAGTTCGCCTCACTACCGCGCCGGGACTGGATGACGGATCAGAATATAGCCCGGACGGCAGATCTATATATTTTAACTCCACCCGCTCGGGAACCATGCAAATCTGGCGTATGAGCGCAGATGGAAGCAACCAGGAACAATTGACAAACGACGAGTTTAATAACTGGTTTCCCCATATATCACCCGATGGCAAGTCGATTGTTTTTTTATCTTTTTCAAAGGATATTAAAGCAGATGATCATCCATGGTATAAGCATGTGTACCTGCGTTTAATGCCGGTGAATGGAAAACAACCAACTGTGATCACCTATCTGTATGGCGGGCAGGGTTCTATCAATACACCCTCCTGGTCACCCGATGGCAAACGGATTGCGTTTGTCAGTAATTCGGATTGAGGATTGAGGATTGAGGTATGAGGTATGAGGTATGAGGTATGAGCTATCGGCTATTGGCTATCGGGTTGATTTGTCGCGCAAGCTAAAATAGAAAAAAATGATTCACATATTTATATTTAGGAATTTATGCTTTTAAAATCTGTCATGTTTGTTAACAAAAAGCTGATAGCTGATAGCTGACAGCCTTCTTCAATCTTAAACTTTAACTTCCCCATGCAACGATTAAAATTAATTTTTCTCCTAATTGCTGTTTTTTCTTTTCAAACAGCATTTTGTAAAGTTGGATTTCCTTCGATCATTGGCGACAATATGGTGCTTCAGCAACAATCAAATGTGCCTTTATGGGGAACCGCCACCGATAATGCCATGGTCACCATTACAACTTCCTGGAATAAAAAAATATACAAAACTAAAGCGGGAAGTAATGGTAAATGGAACATATCCGTAAGCACACCTGCCGCAGGGGGACCTTTTACTATTTCGTTTTCTGACGGGCAGTTGAGTACACTAAAAAATATATTGATAGGAGAAGTATGGCTTTGTTCCGGGCAATCTAATATGGAAATGCCTGTTAAGGGATTTAAGAATCAGCCCATCCTTAATTCAAATGATATCGCAGCCAGTGCAGAGAATCCGAATATAAGGATGTTTATATTAGAAAAGAAAGTTTCAAGAATACCGCTTGATAGCTGCAAAGGATCATGGACCGTATCAGATGGCGCCACTTCAAAACAATTCAGTGCTGTTGGTTATCAATTCGCTCAAATGTTACAGGAGAAACTGAAGGTGCCCGTAGGCGTTATCGGAACGTACTGGGGTGGTACTCCCATCCAGGCATGGATGGACGAAAGCAGCCTAAAGTCATTCCCGGAAATGAAAATTCCCTTGCCTGCTGATACCGGGCGCTTAACGCCGAATGTGCCCACCAGCTTGTATAATGGTATGATAAAGCCGGTTATTGGTTTTGGTTTGAAAGGATTTCTCTGGTACCAGGGTGAGAGTAACGTGGGCATCTATCCTTCGTATGAAAGGATGATGCAATCGATGGTAGGCGAATGGCGTAAACTTTGGAAAAATGACAGCCTGTCTTTTTATTACGTACAGATCGCCCCGTATACTTATGGCGCTGATACTGCCCGCAGGTCAGCCTTTCTTCGGGAAACGCAACTGAAAGCATCCACCAGTATACCAAATGCCGGCATGGCCGTAGCAATGGATGTAGGTACCCAACGCGGTATCCATCCTCCAGACAAAACAACCATCAGCAAAAGATTGTTATACCTGGCGCTAGCCAAAACATATCATAAAAACGGCATCGCATTTTCTGGTCCTGTTTATAAATCCATGAAAGTAGATACAAGCAGAGTAAATATTGATTTCAATTTTGCCGAGAATGGCCTGACTTCTTTTGGGAAAGACCTTGCCAATTTTGAAGTTGCCGGTGCCGACAAGATTTTTTATCCTGCCACTGCAAGAATAACCAATGCTGGTATTACTGTTCAAAGCGATAGCGTAAAAGAGCCTGTTGCTATCCGTTATGCATTTAAAGATTGGGTGATAGGAGACCTGTATAATAACGAAGGGTTGCCTGCTTCTTCTTTCCGTACGGATGACTGGTGATTTTTTTCCACGAATGCACTAAGGCACGAAGGTGCACAAAGGCATTATATAATTTTTGTGTTTCTTTGCGCCTTTGTGGCATTGCGCTATCAATGATTAACTTACTATTTAAATAACAGCTATAACAATGTTTTTTCGTATTGTGTTTTGTATGTGTTTGCTGGCGACGATTTTCTTTCTCTCATTCCGTAATGTAGGTGCTATCTCCTCTGCGAGGAGAACCTATACTGAGATCGATACCGAACAAAACCGTTTCACCAAAGTGGTCCTTGCCCAAAAGCTGGAAGAACCCATGCAGTTTGATTTCTTAAAAGATGGGCGGGTGATCTTTGCCGAGAGAAAAGGAAAACTGAAAATGTACAATCCCGTAACTGGCAAGGTTACCATAATTGCACAGATACCGGTTAGCACAAAGTATGTAAGCAAACAGGGAGCAGTAAGCGAAGCGGAAGATGGACTGCAGGGTGTGATACTAGATCCAAAATTTGATCAGAACCATTGGATCTATTTGTATTACTCTCCACTGGGTGGTGAGCCCAGGAATATTTTAGTACGGTACGAATTGAATGGAAACGCGTTAATAGAACGCTCCAAAAAAATATTGATGGAAGTGGTTGTTCAACGGGAAGAGTGTTGTCATGTGGGTGGCGGGATGAAATTTGACGCGACTGGTAATTTATTTTTAAGCACCGGCGACAATACATTTTCCCGTTCCTCCAGCGGCTTCACGCCTATTGACGAGCGGCCGGGCGAATCACCCAGGGATGCGCAGAAATCTTCCGGCAATACCAACGATTTAAGGGGCAAGATCCTGCGTATTCATCCTGAACCCAATGGCACCTATACGATACCGTCAGGAAACCTTTTTCCCAAAGGTACTCCCAAAACACGTCCGGAAATTTATACCATGGGAAACAGGAACCCATGGCGCCTGGCCATTGATAGCAAAACGGGCTGGTTATACTGGGGTGAAGTTGGTCCTGATGGGTCTAACGATACAGTGGGTAGAGGTCCTAAAGCGTATGATGAATTTAACCAGGCCAAACACGCTGGCAATTATGGCTGGCCTTATATTGAAGGCAATAACCAGGCATACTGGTACTACGATTTTGCTACCCGTAAATCAGGTGAACGATACAATCCGGAGCACCCGGTAAATCATTCACCCAACAATACCGGTTTAACGGACCTGCCACCGGCAGTACCCGCCATGATCTGGTATCCTTATATCGTGTCAGATGAATTTCCCTTGTTAGGCAGTGGCAGCAGGAGCGCTACCGGCGGCCCCTTTTATCACAGGGCTGATTTTAAAAATCCCAAAAGGCCATTCCCCGCTTATTATGAAGGCAAGTGGTTTGTAACCGATTGGGCCAGGGGATGGATCAACGTAATTAGTGTCGATGATAATGGAACTTATAAATCGATGGAACGGTTTCTTCCCAATGAAGTATTGCGTGGACCCATTGATATGGATTTTGGCCCGGATGGCGATTTGTATATTCTTGAATATGGCAATGGTTATTTTACGGATAATCCGGAAGCGCAACTGGTGAAAATAGAATACAATGCGGGTAACCGTAAACCCGTTGTGCAGGTTTCGTCGGATAAAAAAGGGGGCGCGCTTCCTTTTACCGTTCAGTTGTCGTCTGCTGGCACGGCTGATTATGACCAGGATAAACTCAGGTTTGAATGGACAATAACATCCAGGAACAGTGCACCCAAAATCCTTAAAGAGCAGAATCCGCTCGTTACTATTTCCACGGCAGGAATATATACGGCAACACTAACGGTAACAGATACCAAAGGAGCGCGTAACAGCAAGTCACTTCAACTAACTGCCGGCAATGAGCCGCCCCTTGTTTCCTTTGATTTTAATGGAGCCAATAAAACTTTTTTCATTCCGGGACAGACGATTAAGTACGCGATTTCTGTAAGTGATAAGGAAGACGGCAGCCTTGAGAATAAAAAGATAACAGCTTCACGAGTGGCTGTTAGCATCGATTATCTTTCTGAAGGGTATGATATGACGGTGATAGCGTCTAACCAAAGAAGTGTGGATGTATCGCTACGTTTTGCAGGCGCCATAAATATGATCGGCAAAAGTGATTGCAGAGCCTGTCATAATATCAATACAAAATCATTAGGTCCTGCTTTTACCCGGATTGCGGAAAAAAATAGGAAGGAGACCGGCGCACAAGACAGGTTGGCGAAAAAGATTATTGCAGGAGGCAGTGGTGTTTGGGGAGATGCTGCCATGCCAGCTCACCCGGCTATATCGGCGAATGATGCGCAAACTATTGTAAAATATATTTTGAGCCTGGGCGAAAAACAGCCTGTTGTATCCCGGCCGCTTGAGGGCACCTATGCTACGCAGCTACCTGCCGGAGCCAATGACAAAGGAACCTTCATCTTCCGTGCGGCTTATACAGATAAAGGTAGTAAACTGGCGCCCGCTCTCTCTGCGGAAGACCTGGTGGTGCTACGCAATACCGTGGTGCGTGTTTCTACCATCGACAAGTTCAACAGTATGGAATTCAGTCCCGGCAGAATTGTTGGGGCGGCCAGGGGCAACGGTTCGTACCTGGCTTTTAATAAAATAGATTTAACAAAAATTGACACGATAGAATTTGCTGCGACTGCGTTTGCAGGCAACAGTAATGGGATTGGCGGTTTAATTGAAATACGACTGGATTCTCCCGGTGGAAAGTTGATAGGACAAACGGACACGATAGTTCCACGACAAGCTGGCGCACCCAGGCAGCAGGGAAGGCGTGGAAGAATTAAAGCCAGGCTTGCCGGGGCTTCTGGTATCCACGATGTATATTTTGTATTTAAAAATGATAGAGCAAAAGATACAGATGTTTTGTTGTTTATGACGGATGTTAAGTTTGATTTGAAATGAAGTGGCTTTTAACTTATGAGGTATAGCTATCAGCCGTCAGCTATCAGCTATCAGCTTTGGTCACGAAGTTTGTCCGATGTCAAAATGTATATAACTTCGAAATTATATAGAAGTTTAAATAAAAATAAAAAAAGGGTTCGGCCTGTGAGGTCTTAAAGACCTCAAAGGTCTGAAATACAGGTTGTATCCTCATTCAAGACCAGGGAGGTCTTGAAGACCTCAAAGGTCGAACCCTTTTTTAGTAAGCGTTAATCCTATTTTTTAGCAGAAACTAAATTATTATCATGAAAAAAATAAAATTTACTTTAATTGGTATAGCTCTAATGCTGGTTTCAGAATTCGCATCGGCTGGAGATATACGTTACCCGCTCATTCCAATGCCAGAAAAACTTACACCCAGGGAAGGGTCTTTTCAGCTGAGCAAGACCACGAAGATCGTACTGAATTCACCAGATGCTCACCTGAAAACCGCTACAGATTTCCTGGTTAACCTTATCCATCAATCAGCTGGTTATAACCTGGCATACGCAAAAACTGGTTCAAAAAACAGTATATCTTTTATCATTGACAGCAAAATTGCAAACGATGAGGGATATACGCTTTTGGTTGCACCAGATGCCATCACCGTAAAATCAAAAACACCGGCAGGTGCTTTTATGGCCATTCAAACGCTGCGGCAACTTATGCCTGCCGAAGTAGAAGAAAAAAAGGCATCTGTACAGAACTTTGCGATTCCTGCTGTGGAGATTGAAGATGCGCCCCGCTTCGGTTACAGGGGGCTGATGTTGGACGTGGGACGTTACTTCCTCCCTATGGATTTCATTAAAAAATATATTGATGCCTTATCATTTTATAAGATCAATACATTTCACCTTCACCTTACCGAGGACCAGGGGTGGCGGATCGAGATAAAAAAATATCCCAGGTTGCAGGAAGTGTCTGCATGGAGAAATGAAACCACGGTGGGCCATGCACGAGATACACCGCGCAAGTATGACGGCAAAAAACATGGTGGTTATTATACGCAGGCCGAATTAAAAGAGCTGGTAAAATTTGCACAGGACAGGTTCATCACGATTATACCTGAAATCGAAATGCCGGGTCACTCACAGGCAGCACTAGCCGCTTATCCATCATTAGGTTGTGTGTTGGATACCACTTATAATGTGTCCACTTCCTGGGGCGTACATAAGGATGTGTATTGCCCGAAAGAAGAAACGTTTAAATTTTTGGAAGATGTGCTAACCGAAGTGATCAGTATCTTTCCAAGTAAATATATTCATATTGGCGGTGATGAATGTCCCAAGGATCGCTGGAAAGCATCCGCTTTCTGCCAGCAGCTGATAAAAGAAAAGGGATTGAAAGATGAACATGGACTGCAGAGTTATTTTATTAGGAGAATAGAAAAATTCCTGAATTCAAAAGGTCGCGCCATCATTGGCTGGGATGAAATCCTCGAAGGCGGGCTGGCTCCCAATGCTACCGTAATGTCGTGGAGAGGCGAAAACGGTGGCATCGAAGCGGCCCGGCAAAATCATAATGTGGTGATGACACCCAATACCTTTTTGTATATCGATTATTACCAGACAAAAGAAGGAAGAGCCAAAGAACCTTTAGCCATCGGCGGATTTCTGCCGCTTGAAAAAGTTTACAGCTATAACCCTGTTCCTGCTGATTTTACTCCGCAACAGGCAAAATATATTTTGGGCGCCCAGGCCAATTTATGGACAGAATATGTACCCGACGGAAAACAAGCAGGCCATATGACCTTCCCGCGCGTTTGCGCCCTGGCAGAATTGAGCTGGACGCCCGATAGTAAAAAAAATTATGCTGATTTTAAGAAGAGGCTTACGGAAAATGTGGCTCATCTGTCTAAAATGGATATGAATTTTGCCCCGTACTTTATGGAGGAATAGTTCCGTTTTGATTGCCTTGGAATATAAAGCCAGATTCCAGATATTCAGCGCTATATGGATCATCTGGCACTCTGCTTACCAAATAGTGACATCTTGAACATTAAATTAGTTCAGCAATTAACAAAAGCTGTCTCAAAAGACGAAGACGGCCTCTTTTTATTCCGGTATGAAGGAGATCGAACGTTAGGTAAAAGGCATCATCCGGGTTTAAAAAGATCCACACTTCGAATTAATCGCATAACCCCGTATAATAATAACGGTCTGCCTTACAACTTTTATTAGTAAAAATTTGTAATTTTAACAATACAATATGTAATCATTATTTAATAAATTGCATTCTTAACGACTTCTTAACCAAAACTGCTGCTGCTATGACAAACACAACTGCCAAAATTCCGAGGTTTAAAAATTCCATTTTACTACTAGATAAACGTTCTGTATTTCCCAATTTGAAAACCTGCTCTTAAAAGACTTTTCGGGTTCAATTACGAATAATAAATTCAGGAAATATTCGCAAGAAGATTTTTGAAGAATGAGTTCATTTTTAAACTTATCGATTATAAAAGGTGGTTTTTAAACGATATGTGCACCGCTCCTTAATGCTATAAAGATCCTGAAGATACATAAAGTCATTACCTGGAAAGGCCTTATATGTAAAATTTTACTAAAACCAATATTATTTTTAACTCTAAAATTTAAACTGCTGTGAAATAAAAAAACTACCAAAAGTCAGCATACTAAAAAATCGCAATGGTACCATCTTTTGCCGCGGTAAGCTGAACAAGAATTCTAAAATTATTTTGTTAATATTTCAACTATTCAATCTAATGAAAACAAAAATTCCGACTTTAACTGGCATGTGCCACGACAAAACTCGTGTCAGTCTTCGTAAAATTAGTCTCGATGGGATATTGAGGCTAACATTTGTGCTATTTCTATTAAGCACTTTTCAATTAAACGCCCAAACTACTTTACCTCCCCGTGAAATAAAAGGTAGAGTTGTAAACGCTGAAGGAGCGCCCGTACCAGGAGTATCGGTATTAATAACGGGTACCAAGAAAGGAATTACCACAAACAGTGACGGGCGTTTTAGTATAACGGTTCCTAATGAAAAGGCTATACTTACCATCTCCAGTGTAGGATTTGACGCTAAATCTGTAAAAGTTGGTACCCAAACTGACATCGCTATTATTCTGGAAAAATCGGTGTCAGATTTAGAACAGCTTGTAGTGGTAGGGTATGGTACCCGCAAGAAGTCTGACCTTACCGGTGCGGTAGGAACTGTAAAAGCTGCACAATTGCAGGAACGCCCCGCAGCGTCTCTTAACCAGGCCCTTGCAGGAAGAATGCCTGGAGTGCAAGTAAATACAAATTCCGGCCGTCCCGGTGGCCGCACCAACATAAGGGTTCGCGGTTTTAGTTCTATTAACTCTTCAAATAACCCTTTATACGTTGTTGATGGTGTTCTGCTTCCGGTGTCAAATCAGGCACAGGCGAGCCAGGCAATTGACTATATAAATCCAAATGACATTGTTTCAGTGGAAGTTTTAAAAGATGCTTCTTCTACAGCCATCTATGGAGCAAGAGGTGCAAATGGTGTAATTATCGTTACTACAAAACGCGGCAAAGCAGGCGAGGGCAGGATAACTTATGACGCAGATTTTAGCGTGCCGACAGTTGGCCCCAATTTTCCTGAAGTTCTTAATGCCAAGGAGTTTCTTGCTGTAGAAGATCTTGCCTATAAAAATATGCAGAAATATGATCCGGCAGGATGGGCGGCTGGTAAATATATTACAAGAAACCCTGCATTGGCAAGAACTGATCCGCGTGTTTTTGACAGCCAGGGTAATCCATTATTTGACACCGACTGGCTGGATGCAGCTACCCAGCATAAAATTTCTCAAAATCACCAACTTGGTTTTTCCGGCGGCAATGACAACACTACCTATTCGATTTCCCTTGGTTACCGGGACGATGAGGGCCTGTTACTGGCTTCCTATCTCAAACGGTACTCAGGCAGATTCTCCTTCGACAGCCAGATTAAACCCTGGATGAAAGTGGGTGGAACAATGAGTTATACTAACCAGGAAGAAAACATTGTAGATCAAAGCGATGCCGTTCCAAGGCAGATTGTAGAAGATTTTCCGTTTCTGCCTGTAAGATATGCCGATGGTACTTTTGCTAATAATAGAGATTACCCTAATGCTGAAGGTACTATGAGTTCAGTGCACAGGTTATTGGATACCAAGTTTATATTAAATACACAAACGAGTTTAGGTAGTGTTTATTCAAACATCACTTTCGCACCCGGTCTGGAACTGCGCACCACATTAGGTTTCAATGTACTGACCCAGGGCAATAATGTATCGGTTACACGTACATTGAATATAGGAGGATCCGGAAATGCAAGTGCCAGTAACAGGCGTGAAAGTTTCTGGTCTTTGGAAAATTATCTTACTTATAACAAGAAATTTAAAGAGATCCATTCTATCACAGGTTTGCTCGGTATGTCTACGAACGAAACAAACTTTTTCAGCCAATCAGCCAATATCAGCGGCTTTTCAAGTGACTACTTCCTGTATAATAACCTCGGTGCCGGAAGTACCGGTCCAGGTTATGGTTCCAACCGCTCACGCTTTGCATTTAACTCGTATTTTGGCAGGGTTAACTATGGGCTTAAAGAAAAATACCTGTTAACAATAACAGCCCGTGCCGATGGATCATCCAGGTTCGGAGCTAACAACAAGTATTCGTTATTCCCCTCTGCCGCATTAGCCTGGAGAGTTTCTGAAGAAGATTTCTTAAAAAACAGCAATACAATTTCTAACCTGAAGATTCGTACCAGTTATGGACTAACAGGTAACTCAGAAATACCGGCCTATTCTTCATTATCGCTTCTAAGTTCAAACTATTCTGCAATACTTAATGGTGCCAAAGTTGGTGGTACAGGAGTAAACAGGTTGGCGAACCCTGATCTCAGGTGGGAAAAGACGGCACAATATGATGCAGGTGTAGAATTAGGATTGTTTGGTAACCGGATCTCAGTGGAAGCTGATTTCTATTATCGCAAAACAACCGACATGCTTCTGGATGCACCTGTTCCACGTACCAGTGGATACGGAACAATCAGGAAAAACATCGGTTCTATGGAGAACAAGGGTTTCGAACTTGGAATAAATACAGTTAACGTCCAAACAAGGGACTTCTCATGGAACTCATCTTTCAACATTTCCATGAACAAGAACAAGATTCTTTCCCTGGCAACTCCATCTGACATCTTTAATATTGGTGGTCCAAACTTTACAAATCCAACAAACATTATCCGTATTGGCGAGGCAGCAGGTTCCTTCTGGGGATTGGTGCGGTTAGGTACCTGGAGTGAAAAAGAAGTAGCAGAAGCTGGAAAGTTTGTTAGTTACAGAAATAACCTCACAATTCTGCCAGGCGATATCAAATATCTTGATGTAAACGGTGACAACATAATTAATGACGCTGACAGGATGATTCTTGGCAATGGCAGCCCTAAGGCATGGGGTTCCTTCCAGAATACTTTCAAGTATAAGTCATTTGATCTGAATATTGAACTTCAATATTCTTATGGTAATGATATACTTGATATGACTTCGCATTCCAGCGAGGACAGGGTTTCACTGGCTAACAGTTATGCAACAGTATTAAATGCATGGACGCCTACAAATCAAAACACTCCTATAGCAGAATTGCGCGATACGAGGGCTGGTTATGTAACAAACGTAGACTCCCATTGGATAAAGGACGGCTCTTTTATTCGCGGTAGAAATCTTTTGCTGGGTTATACCTTCCCTTCTGCTGCCGCTAAAAGATTAAAACTCGACAGGTTCAGAATTTATGCTTCAGCGCAGAATTTATTCTTAATTCATTCTAAAGAGTTGAATGCTGATCCTGAAACCACACCAACCGGTGGATATGCTGGTGATGGTAACAATGTGTTTTCACAGGGAATGTTTTGGCATAGTTACCCTAAATCAACCGTATATATGGTGGGCCTGAATGTTAGCTTATAATTCATCTATTTAAAAGATATTCATAATGAAACGAAGTATATTAAAAAATACATGTAAACTCTTCCTTTGCGCGACCATTCTGTTTGCATCGGGATGTTCAAAATTTCTTGAGGAAAAAGATCCCTCTAACTTAACACCGGAAAGTTTTTATACAATCCCCGAGCACGCTGAAGCCGCAGTTGCCGCTATTTATGCGGATACCCGGTTTATCGGAAATGGAGCAGGGATATTTTCCAGCAACTGGCAGGCTCTCGAAGCTCCAACAGGAACGTCCACCACGGAAACGGCTCAGAATTCAGATCTGAACAATCTTTATTCATTATCCTATGATGGCAATACCGGCCACCTGGTAAATTTATGGAACGGCGCGTACAGGGTTATCGCAAATGCTAATCTTGCTCTAGATAAAATTCCCGCTATTACTCCCATGGATGATGGCCTGAAAAAGAGAAAATTGGCGGAAGCACAATTTCTTCGGGCATGGGCGTATTTTTATACAGTAAGATTATGGGGTGATGTTCCTTTAGTAACAAAACCTCAAACAGCATCTTCCGAAGATTTTTATCCTGCAAGGGCCACCCAGGAGGATGTTTACAAATTAATAGTAGCCGACCTGGTTGCTGCCGAAGCCGCCGGCTTACCCTGGATGGATGAGACCGGCCGTGTGTCAATGGCGGCTATAAAGTCGGAGCTCGCCAAAGTTTATCTTACTATGGCGGGACAGCCACTTAATAAAGGCGCTGCCTATTTTAAATTAGCGGCTGACAAGGCAAAGGAAGTGATAACTTATGCCAACGCGAATCCCGGCGTAATAAATCTCTTCAGTACCTATTACGATATTCATAATCCTGCTCAAAACAACAAGCTGGAGCATATTTTCGAACTGCAGTATAATGCTAATGTTGCTTCCAATCCATTGGACAATTATTATCCAAACTTTAAAGCGGTTACTTATAACGGCCAGGGCGGTACGGGAAGCTCAGTTCCAACTTCTTCTTTTTATAACTCATTTGAGCCAGGCGACCTAAGGGCAAAAGACCAGGAAGGCTATTTCTATACCACCTACTATACCAATGGTACCGGTGCGCCCTTTAGCTTAGGTGCTCCTTATGTTTTCAAACACTTTAATATTACATCAAATGGTGGCATGGGTGTGGTTCCTTCGAAAAGAAATGATCTTAATGTGCCCCAGATCCGCTATGCGGAAGTTTTATTAATTTATGCAGAAGCACAGAATGAAGTAGCTACCGCAACGCAGGATGCTTATGACGCCTTCAAAAGAATCAGGGACAGGGCAAAACTTGTTACACCTGCCTTCGGTACCTATACCCAGGCTTCCTTCAGAGTAGCAGTTTGGAGAGAAAGGTGGCATGAGCTATGTTACGAAGGCATCACCTGGTTTGATATGGTTCGTTTAAGAAAGGCGTATAACGAAACCACTAACGGATTTGATGAGTTTGTAGGGCACATTAATAAAAGCTCTAATCAGCCTTTACAAGCTAAACACCTGTTGTTCCCGCTTGGTGTGCAGGAAATGCTCAACAACTCTAATCTTAAACCTCAAAATACTGGATATTAGCAGTAAGGGTGCTGATTATAACATCTTTATACAGTTTTAATCCAGGGCTGTAAAGAAATAGGATATTGAGTTGAAAAAAAGAGGCCATTTCAAAA
>JBDSBP010000079.1:0-6536 GCA_039921525.1 Chitinophagaceae bacterium
TTCCCTATACACCACATCACTGATTATTTTTTTCGCATTAATTGGCTTGATTATTTTTAAATATAACAGGGATGAAAAAAGCAAGGCTGCAACTTCGTACGAATTGCAGGAGCGCAAGGGGTCTGCCGGTAATTCGCAGGAATGGGCCTCCATGAAAAGCACCGCAAGTTCATTGCAGCAATCTATAAAAAGAAACCCGGAGGATGAAAAATCGTTACTGGCTATGGCGGCCTTGTTCATCCAGGAGGCGCGGATAACAGGTAATCACGTTTATTACGACAAGGCCGCAATGAAATACATCAATACTGTATTGAATAAGGATTCCAGCAATTTTACCGCGCTGATTTATAAATCACTGATATATCTCTCGCAGCATCATTTTGCAGATGGACTGGCAACCGCCGAAAAAGCACAGAAAAAAAATCCATATAACGCTTTCGTTTACGGTATAATTGTCGACGGTAATGTTGAAATGGGTAACTATGCTGCTGCGGTGGAGAATTCCGACAAGATGGTGTCCATACGTCCTGATCTCCGGTCTTATTCCAGGATCTCTTATTTGAGGGAAATTTACGGAGATTATCCTGGTGCCATTGAAGCCATGAAGATGGCGGTGCAGGCTGGCGCACCGGGAGATGAAGCTACGGAATGGACAAGAGTTCAGCTAGGACATTTATATGAATATACAGGTGATCTTAAATTCGCCGAAATGCATTATACCATCGCGCTGGATGAGAGACCAAATTATGCGTATGCGCTCGCCGGAATGGCCCGCCTGGCCATGGCTGCAAAGGATTATAATAAAGCCGTACTTTATTTTTTACGCGCTGATTCATTGGTAAATGATTATTCTTTTAAAGAGGAACTGGTAGACGTATATAGCCTGATGGGTAGGAAAGAAATGGCCGATGCCCTGTCAAAACAGGTGATTGATGGAATGAGCAAGGATGCCCAACTGGGACAAGCAGATGAAAGCATTGGTCATTATGCGGATCGTGAATTGGCATATGCCTATTTAAAAGTCAGAAATTATGACAAGGCGCTGGAACATGCTTTACTGGAATATAACCGGCGTCCCGAGAACATTGACGTGAATGAAACGGTTGCCTGGGTATATTACCAGAAGGGAGATTATGAAAAGGCGCTGTCGTATATTAAAACCGCTCTGAAGACGCATTCTAAAAATCCCACATTGCTTTGCAGGGCTGGGCTTATATACGCTAAAGCCGGTCAAAAGGAAGGCGCCAGAACCACTCTGCAGGAAGCACTCAAAAATAATCCCAACATTTCCGAATCGTTAAAGTCGGAGAGTGCTGGCATGTTGAAGGAATTGTGATCGATTAGCCACGCAGCCACAAAGGCGCAAAGAAACACAAAGGTATTTTCTTCGTGTATCTTTGTGCCTTCGTGGCTTTTTTTCTGATTAAGGAGACACATTTACAAATTATTTTCAAGTGACATATATGAATAAAAGCCGAAGATGGCTAAAATTTTTACTTCTTACATTAATCATATCTCTTGCCGTACAGCCACTTTTTGCGCACACCATAAATTATGCATTAGAAAAGGCACCTCTTAATCATGTGATATGGTACTACCTGAAATTAGGTGTCAGTCATATCATTCCGGCAGGCAGCGATCATATCTTATTTGTAATTGGACTTTGCCTGCTGAGCACGAAAATAAAAACTATTTTATGGCAGGCTACAGCTTTCACGGTAGCTCATTCCATTACGCTGGCATTAAGCATGAAAAGTATTATCGTAGCCCCGAGCGAGGTGGTTGAACCCATCATTGCCTTATCTATTTTATTTGTTGCCATAGAAAATATATTGCTCAATGAACTGAAACCCTGGCGGATATTGGTGGTATTTATGTTCGGTCTTATTCACGGCATGGGCTTCGCCAATGCTTTAAATGAGATAGGGCTGCCGAGAAATAAATTTTACACGTCTATTTTATCTTTCAATGCAGGCGTAGAAATAGGGCAGATTGCAGTTATTGTGGGGGTGTTCCTGTTAATTATTATTCCTTTTGGCAAACAGAGTTGGTATAAGAAATTTATAGTGTACCCGATATCGGCTATTATTGCTTTGATAGCTGCTTACTGGACTGTTGAGAGAGTGTTTTATTGATGTGTGAACCAAGATTTCTTTACTCATGTTATTTATCATTCCTTATTCAATGTCGTTTCGTTAAAAAAATTTCTGTTTGAGGTTGACTTCCGAAGTTTGTAAAACTTCGAAAGTCGGCTTCGAGGGATCTCAAATTTAGACTTTCGAAGTCTTAGAGACTTCGGAAGTCAACCTTAATATGGCATTTTTCGATCAGACCCACTTTAAACCTATAAGGTTTGAAGCCGAAGTGCTGGCACTAAAAACGCAAACCTTATAGGTTTTTGGGCGACAGTTCGCCAATCAATCATTGAGCATCGAATATTCCCAATGTCATTTTAAATAAGCCGACAGAACACTTTGAGCATTCGGCAACTAATATTGAAAATGCCTTAACTAACGACATTGATTGCTTATTGATAGTATTTTCATTTATTTACCCTGATCGAAGCTTTTGAGTTGCTGTCAGGTCCTTTTGTATGGCATGACGATATCCACAGAAACAATACCAGGCACAGGAAACTTAATATTCTCATGATTACATTTTATTTAATGTTGTGAATTTAATACTGAAAAAGTTTCATAAGAATAGAAACCGGTTGAGAAGCACATAGAGCGGTATGAATTGTATCGAAAGACGTTTAGGCCGTATGGAGGCCTGTCGCTTTATAAAAAGTCTGTTTTGTATAATTATAAATATCGAATAGTTGCTAAGTAAGAAATAAAAAGGCTGTAAATCATTGATTTACAGCCTTAGTGCGGAAGAGGAGATTCGAACTCCCACACCAGTTACGGCGCTACCACCTCAAAGTAGTGCGTCTACCAATTTCGCCACCTCCGCATCGATTTTGAGCATTGCAAATGTAAAAGGTTTTTTGGAATGTGGTAAAAATTTATAGCATTGGGCTACCAGACATGGAGGGACAAAAAGATTTTTGTACTTATATGCATTTTTTATTTGGTTATAGAATACCTGTGTTCATCCCAGATTTTATCATTCTTAATAACTGCTTTTCTGAAAATTCCATCTTTCTGAAAGCCACTTTTTTCCAGTACTCTCATTGAACGAATATTAAATTCGAAAACACCTGCATATATTCTGATGAAGCTCAATTCTTCCAATCCGTATGTTGTTATTAAGTGAACGGCTTTTGTGGTAATTCCATTTCCCCAAAATCGCTCACCTATCCAATAGCCTATTTCAGCAGATAACTTATAAACATCATTTTGCGGAACTAACCCGATAATACCACAAAATTCACCATTATACTCGATAGCAAAAGTAAAAGGTGGATTCTCTTCTTTTTTCAGATCAATAAAAATTTGTGCATCTGTCTCGGTATAGGGAAATGGTATCATATCTCTTACATTGTTCCATACATTCTCATTATTTAAAAGTATAGCAATGGCGGTTTTGTCAGCATCCCTTAAAGGTCTTAATAGAACATCCCCGTTGTGAAGTGTCATCTTATTGTTATAGTTTAATGGCATAATTAGGAATTTTAAAGGAATACATAACGTACACACCTGATCGCTTTTATAAGAAAAGATCCCACCCGTTCGTTTGTTGACAACAACTTATTGATAATTTATTTTCCCCTATGTATCACGATTTTGCCTTCTCCAGATATTTTTTCAACACGATTCTGAAAGTGGTTCCCTTTCCAGGTTCAGAGTTCTTTACAAAAAGTTCTCCCTTATGATATTGTTCGATGATGCGTTTGGAGAGGCTTAAACCCAGTCCCCATCCGCGTTTTTTGGTGGTGAACCCCGGTTTAAAGATATGGCGTATATTATTAGAAGCTATGCCCTTCCCGCTATCCCGCACATCAATATAAATTTCTGCCGGGAGGTCTTTTATCGTGACTGAAATTTCACCTTTGCCTTCCATAGCGTCCAGCGCGTTTTTGAGCAGGTTCTCTATCACCCAGTCGAAAAGCGGGGCGGATATTTTTGCTGATATCACTCGCGAGGCACCGGTATCGATACTGAAAATCACTTTGTCGGGCGCTCTTTTTTTAATGTATTCTACCATATGTTCAATCTGGTCTACCAGGTTGGTGGATTCTAGCTGCGGGATGCTGCCTATCTTACCAAAACGGTCGGAAACCAGTTTTAAACGATCAATATCTTTTTGTAGTTCTTTGGTGATGCCCTCATGAGCGTTTTCTTCTTTCAGCATTTCTACCCATCCTGCCAGGGAAGAAATAGGAGTACCTAACTGGTGAGCAGTCTCCTTGGCCATGCCCGCCCATACCTGGTTCTGCGTTGCCTGGTTACGCGTGGTAATAGAAATAATGGTAATAATGATAAACAACGCAACAATAAAAAGCTGGATCAGCGGAAAATAACGCACTTCATTCAGTAAATTGGTATTGCCATAATAATATTTATTTGCTACGTAGGGGGAGTCGTTCAACACGAGTACAAAGGGCCTGTTGGAGGAACGAAACTCCTTTAGTTTTTTTTTAAGGTAGTTGAAATCGCTGGCAGCAGTAGTAGAATCCAGGTTAACAAAGCTTACTATACTGTCTTTTTCATTGGTTTCTATAATGGGAATGGAAGTCTGCTCATTGCGGATCATATTGGGGAGTGTGAAGCTGATACCCGGGTTTTCTACAATAGCCCTGGTGGCGGCTACCCATTGATCTACCTTTTGCCTTTCTTCGCGTATGATCTTTTTTGCCAGGTATTGCGAATAGATTATGGTACCGCTTACAATAGCTATTGCAACCAGCGCTAAAGCTGTTCGCCAGTTGAACAAAGATGAAATCATTCGGCTAAATTAAATAAGGTATGCCTTTCAACCCTTACTTTTGAAAACTAAAGTTTGAAAGCTGCCAGGTATCAGCTATCAGCCTAACCACCTAATAATTGATTTTTTTGCTAATTCAGAACCCTATATATTGAATCCCAAAGTTGCTATAGTTATATTAAATTGGAATGGACTCAACTACCTGGAAAAATTTCTTCCTTCGGTGATGGCTTCCACCTATGCCAATTATGAAATTGTATTGGCAGATAATGCCTCTACGGATGGTTCGCTTGCTTTCGTTGCTCAAAAATATCCTGGTGTTGTGATAATACGATTGGAACAGAACTTCGGTTTTGCAGGAGGGTATAACAAAGCTTTGAAGCAGGTTGATGCTGCATACTACATATTACTTAATTCAGATGTAGAGGTAGTGCCGGGATGGATTGAGCCGGTTATTGAATTGATGGAGACGGATAGGCAGATTGGCGCTTGTCAGCCTAAGATGCTTACCTATGGCGACCCTGCCGTTTTTGAATATGCCGGCGCTGCGGGTGGCTGGCTGGATCTATTTGGCTATCCCTTTGCGAGAGGAAGGATATTCGACTACTGCGAGCAGGATAAAGGTCAGTACGATTCCAATGCACCGATTTTCTGGGCCAGCGGTGCCGCCATGTTCGTGCGATCCGGGTTATATCATCAACTGGGCGGAATGGATGAATATTTTTTTGCCCACCAGGAAGAGATCGACTTTTGCTGGCGCCTTCAACTGGCAGGATATACGGTGATGGCTTGTCCGGCTTCGGTGGTGTATCATGTAGGAGGTGGGACTTTGCCAAAGGGTAACGAACGCAAAGTGTTTTTAAATTTCCGGAATAACCTTATCATGCTGGCGAAAAACCTGCCCCTCAGCCAGAGAGCCTGGAAAATACCTTTCCGCATTATGCTGGACATCATATCAGCCTGGAAGTCGCTGTTTGGTGGCGAAGCAACTTATTTTATCGCGGTACTCGAAGCGCATGCGGGGTTTATGAAATGGTTACTGACGACTAATAACCGTCCTTCTAGGCAACCCAAGAACCGGGTTTTGAAAGGATGGTATACCAAAAGCATAGTGTGGAAACATTTTATTTTCCGCAAAAACACTTTCTCAGAAATTGTTGAAGACAAATATTGATTTTTAGATGTGAACCTCTATTTTTGTGCCGTAAACTAACATTATGGAACATACTGAAGAACTGGAACATTCGAATCCTAAAGACAAAGATTTTGCGTACAACTGGGTAAATTCCTCTGTATTCTTATTTTATCTCCAGGTGTTTTGCGTGATAGCATTTACATTGGGCGGCTGTTATGCGTTGTATACACATCATTATAGAGGGAAGCCGGATGTGGTGGTTCCGGGTAATACATTGTATACGCCGAAATATAAATAGGATAAAAAATTTTGTGGTTAGTGTAGTTTCCTTAGATTTGCACTCCCAAAACAGTTCTTTAATCAGGATTTTGCGAAAGTAGCTCATTTGGTAGAGCGCGACCTTGCCAAGGTCGAGGTGGCCGGTTCGAGCCCGGTCTTTCGCTCTGGGAAATTCCAAACGCAGGTTTGGAATTTTTTTTTGGTTTACCCGGGTGGTGGAACTGGTAGACACGCAGGACTTAAAATCCTGTTG
>JBDSBP010000080.1:0-1673 GCA_039921525.1 Chitinophagaceae bacterium
ATGTAAAAAATCTATTACCTTTTAAAATTCTTTAATAGCTCTTTCTTCGCGTAACCGCTAATGAAATTTTAGATTATATCATTTGCGATATCTTTTTTGTAATTTGACAACTGAATGTGCAGCTAACTCATTCATTTCACTTATGCTTAATTTCTACTTTCATTCCTCTAATATCAAAGCCAGGACATTCATATCCATGCTTAATGGGATACCCTAATTGATTTGATAGTATTTTTGTTTTACCAATCATTTGATTATCGCACTCATGGGTATGACCATATATCCATAATGCCGGTTGGTATTTTTTTATAACCTCTACCATATCTAAAGAATTAAAAGCAGGCATAAGAGGACTGTTTCGATATTGGGTATTGGCATTAACGACTGGTGCGTGATGACTTATAATGACACGCGGGCCAATCAACTCGGTATTAAACCAGTCAGTTAATTTTGCAACGAAATTATCATGCAATTGAATTGTATCGAAGGGTTTGAGTATGGTACCATCTGAATTTTTTATCAACTTAAAATCATTCATCTGTTGACCGGCAGCCATCATGGCTAGCGGATCAGAATGATTAAAATTCGTCCACATGGTGCCACCAAAAAAATTTATCCCATTGATTATAATTGCCTCATCAAACAACAGCTTCACATTCGGGTGGTTCTCCGCCAGCCATAATTTGAAGTTGGTTTCCTCTTCATCTTTTGGCCTTTGAGTGTAGTATTCGTGATTGCCTATCACATAAAGCACGGGTCTATTCCAATTCTTTAAAAGCCTGCTCAGTGGCCGATAATTTCTGAACGTAATAATATCACCTGAAAGTATCATCAGGTCGCTCTCTATGTCAACGGGTGGTAACCACGTAGAACCAAACTCGAAATGCAAATCACTGTAACTAATAATTTTCATGAGGAATAATTAACTCAAAATAAAACATTAAGCTTGTATATCTTAAGGTTTTTGTTTAGAACGGTCAATACATTTTTTTTTAATTTTTACATTGTAGATAGTAGGAGAGTAAGATGCATAGCATATTTTATATACTGAAATAATCCGAACATTTGTCGGGTGAGAGACAGATATAACGGATACGGCTGTTCGAAAATTCCGGCACCAGCAAGTTGCCACTTCTGTCTATCGATATACCTGTTGGCGTATTTAACTGCGCAGCAGATGCCAGGCCACCATCACCGGAGAAGCCAGGGACGTTTGTGCCAGCTATGGTGCTGATAACACCTGTGCCCGCCGTCACTTTGCAGATGCGGCTATTGTATGAATCAGCCATTTAGAGGTTGCCGCTGCCATCGAACACCAGGCTGTACGGATAATTTAATTGTGCTGCAGTGGCAGAACTACCATCGCCGGAAAATCCTTCAATGCCTGTTCCTGCCAGGGTGCTTATAATACCTGTTCCTACCGCTATCTTGCGGATAACACTATTGTATAACTCGGCAATATAAATATTTCCGGCAGCATCTAACACTACATCCCAGGGACCGTTTAAGGTAGCAGCCGTTGAAATGCCTCCATTCCCTGAATAGCCAGCGGCACCTGTTCCTGCAATAGTACTGATGATACCCGTGGCCGCGGTGATTTTACGAATACGTTGATTGAGGAAGTCAGCAATATATAATTCCCGTTTCCATCTCTTGCCAAACCTGTTGGATGA
>JBDSBP010000081.1:0-4335 GCA_039921525.1 Chitinophagaceae bacterium
AGGCAGGCTGCCGGAGCTTATCTGAAAATTGCATACAAAATAATAAGGAATATCAACAGCAGCCCCGCCAAAAACCGGACATCCCCGATCCCTGTGAATTTTCCATTTGTGATCACTGAAAGCGGGCTATCCCACGTACATAAGGCAATTGCTGCAGGATCGGGCCTGGGCGTGAGGTAGCTGACTATATAATAGATAATACAATTGATGCAAAATAACCACCAGGCCTGCATCATAAAAGGAATTCCCCAACCATTGGTGATATACATTTTGCCGCTGATAGGAACATAATCCAGGCAAAATGAAATTATTCCCAGAAGAAATCCCAGGCATAGCGTAATGATGGAGGCTTCTTTTGTTCCTCGCTTACTAAAAACTCCCAGTAAGAAAACAGTTGTGATAGGCGGCGCCATAGCAGCGGCAATCTTATTGATCGCCTCAAAAATACTGGTGAAATTCCCGCCTTGTGTAGACCATAACATAGCTACTATCATAATGACTCCGGCGGCAATCCGACCAACTAAAACCTGTTCTCTATCCGAAGTTTTTGGCCTGAATCGTTGAACTATATCAACGGATACCAGCGTGGCGGAACTGTTAAGTGCTGCAGCTACTACACTCATTAAAGCTGATAACAAGGCCGCGGCAACAATTCCTTTTATGCCAACAGGCAGTAAATGTGTAATCAGAATAGGAAAAGTCTGGTTTGCATCTGTTCCTATTATATCCTTGTACAATACATAGCCAATAACGCCTGGGAGAATTAAGATAAAAACCGGGAGAATTTTCAGTGCGCCGGCAAAGAGGGAGCCTTTCTGAGCATCATCCATTGAACGTGCACTTAAAACACGCTGCACATGTGTTTGATCGGTACACCAATACCAGATCCCTAATACAGGGTACCCTAAAAGAACTGCATACCAGGTTAAACCTGTATCTGCACCAGCTGGGCTCAGTGCCTTAATTGAAGCAGAGGAATGTAACATATTCAGCTGCCCATCTTTTAATGCTGCCTTAAACAGGGCAAATGATGTTATTCCATGTTCCGGCAAGGCAAAAATTCCAAAAACGGTGAGAAGAACAGCACCTGAAATGAGTATGACCGTTTGCACCGTTTCGGTTACCATTACGGCTTTTAAACCCCCTATTATAGTATAAACTGCGGTGATAATAGAAATAAGAAAAATGGAGACATACACATTAATTCCAAAAAATGACTCAAACACTACGGCACCGGCATATAAACTCATTCCTAAATGAATAAAGAGTGCCGCTATCATACCCATAAAAGCAACAAAGGTTCGTGATGCAGGCCCATATCGCTTTTCAAGGAATTCAGGGAGCGTAGCAATCCTCGTTTTAAAATAAAAAGGAGCAAATATCAGTGCCAGTAAAATGAGTGTAAAAACTGCCATCCACTCAAAATTACCCCAGACAAATCCTTCGTTATATCCCGAAGCAGCAAGGCCAACCATATGTATAGTAGAAATATTGGAAGCAAAAAGTGCGGCACCTACCACTAACCATTTCAAACTACGCCCTGCTAAAAAATAGTTGTTGCTCGTCATTTTATTCTTGCGGACAGAATATAATCCAATTGCCAGGATACCAACAATGTAAATGAGTATAATGACCATATCTACAGTGCCCATTTTAATTTCTTCCATAACACCAATTTAATTTTATGATAGGAATTGAACAGCTACCGGTAAACCGGTATCGTGCTCTTCAATGATCATCATTGAAATAGTTGAGGTTCTTCCAACAGCGGACCCTGCAACAATTAATCGTAAGTTTCAGAGGTTGAAAAAAATAATGTCCAGGTAATTAATCAAACTGATGTTGCCAATTAATTCACTTAATTGCCTAATCGCAATTTTATAACTCAGTACAACTCCCTAACCTTTCTCATAAGTCTTAATGAACTCACTGGGAGTTTTGTCAACAATGGTTTTAAATACGCGGTTAAAAGACACTACATTATTAAAACCAGACTGATAGGCAACCGTGGAAATGCTATCAAAATTCATTTCCATAAATCTTTTGCAAGCTTCATTTATTCTTACTTCGTTTAAGAAATTTACATAAGTTTTGCTGGTATGTTTTTTAAAATAACGACAAAATGATTGCGGGGTCAGAAATGCCACCCCGGCTATTTGTTCCAGGCTGATACTTTCAGTAAAGTGATGCATTGTGTACTGATAAATATCATTCATACGCAGCCCTTCAGATTCGGTAATTAAATACCCGAAAGATTCAGAAGAGAGGTATTTCCATTTTTTTAAATTAGCCATAACCTGTAATAACTCAATAAAATATCCGATCCTGAACCCTGCGGAACTGTTCCTGATTTTCAAAAAATGCCCGGATAATTTTGCCGCGTCTTTTTCTGTCGCCTGCATCCCAAAACTTGTCGAATTGACAAATTTTTTAATACTCCGCATCTCGGGTAAGGATAATAATTGTGAAATGAATCCGGTAGTACTAAAAAAAATATTTAAGGAGTGAATACTTTGTGCGTTATCGGCAACAAAATAGGAAGGGTCACTTTTTAACAGATGAGGCTGATTTGCACCAAAAATGAACAAGTCTCCTGAATGAAAACGTTGCATACGGGCACCTGCAATGAGCGTTCCTGTGCCGCTTATTACCCAGGTTATCTGTATTTCCTTATGACGGTGGAGATGCTCGTAAAAGTGAGGCAATTTATCTTCTTGCAAGTGTATGGAATTATTAATTTCCACTGGTAGAGTAAATTGTACAATCTTCATTAGTACGATTTAAGCAATAAGTTGCTGGTGATCATTGGAGGATTTGTGAAATTACATAATAACATGTCAATGAGGTTAGTTAATATAATCCAATGGCAATACAGGTCACAAAGGCACGAAGGCACAAAGAGACACAAAGTTATTTTTACGGAGACACAAAGGCACAAAGAGACACACAAAGAAAAGAAAAAAGCTGGTGTTACTCTGTGTCTTCCTGCCTCCGTGGTTAATATCCTTTGTGCCTCTTCGCGCCTTAGTGCCTTGTGGCGAAACATCTGATTTCACCCAAAAATTAATGAACTTCAACAAAATTCACGCGCGCCAATAAAACAGTGCGTGGATCAAAAACTACCTTATCCGGCCTCACTTCAGATGGTATACTGAAATTGCCAGCTTTTGTATTCAGCCAGAACCTTGCTATTTTAGGAACAGGATTACTTGCCTCATAAATACCGATTTCAACAGGAACATCAAATACGTAATTACCTCTCTGGCACTGGTCTAATTTTACCGTAACCTGTTTTAATGAAGCGTTATATTTCCAGCTGCCAATTAATTCCAGGTTCTCACCGTGATATAACCATTGATCCCCAAATGCCTTTAGATTTCTCCCCGATGCTTTTTCCATTTCATGCATAAAATCATGGGTTGTAGCATTGGAATTCATGAAATGGCTATAATATGCCTTGACACCCTTTTGAAAATTTTCATTTCCGATTGAGTCTCTCAGCATATGCAGAAACCAGGCACCTTTCTGGTAAGTGATGACGTTGGTAACTGGCATCTTCTCGGCTGTACGATCCGCAATAATGCTAAAATCAGGGTTTTTATCATAATAGGTGTAGACCGATTTTTTGGAATTTAAAAGACTTTTTATATACTCATCATGCCCGTAGGTATGTTCGATATACAAAAGCGTAAAGTATGTAGCAAAACCTTCGCTTAACCAAACATCATCCCAGGTAGACTCAGTAACAGCGTTGCCAAACCACTGGTGTGCAAGCTCATGAATGATTACATTCCTTAACCCATCAGTTCTTTTACCGGTTACCAGATTTTCCGTGTAAAATATGGATGATGCTGTTTCCATTCCCCCATGGCTGGTTGCCTGGATGTTTGCTACCTTCTCATATGCATAGGGGCCTATATAATCCGAAAAAAACTCAATGACTGATTTTGTCGGCACGGCAAAATCATAAAATCCTGCATCACGATCTTTGGGATAAACCCAGGTTTGAATTGACTTGCCATACACCTGGCCTATATACTGAACCGCCATATCTGCTACACCCAATACAAACAGCCAGCAAGAGATGGGAACGGACTGTTTCCAGTGTGTAAGTCTCGTTGCGGAATCAATGTTACTCTCTTCCAGCAACAAACCATTAGAAATTACCTTGTAATGGGAAGGTGCTTTTACTATAAATTCACAGGTAGCCTTATCATATGGATGATCGATGGACGGAAGCCAATGCCTCGTATTGTTAGGCCAGTTCTCACTAAAAAAAGTGCGTTCTCCATATTTGTTTGGACCAATCCTCATGCCATCAGCGGGAACCCCATG
>JBDSBP010000082.1:0-6270 GCA_039921525.1 Chitinophagaceae bacterium
GAATGATGCTGAAATTTCATGCTAATCATTTAATCACACCAATCACAATACAAAACATTAATGCTTCATTAATACATTTAATAATTTCCTGTCAAGCTTTTGTCCATGCCAGTCTTCGTAGGTAATACCGGTACGTCCTGAATTTAGAACGCCAAAATCCCCGGAGAATTCCCTAAAAACACCCTTACATTTTGGTCAGCCCCTTGAAACTAAACGACATTGATTGATAATTTATAATTAACAATGGATAATTAATTCTACTTTGACAAGTCAAACCGGTTTTTTGTTATCGGTTGAAAGTAATCGGCATATTCAAAAGCACATTACCGGAGCGGTATTATCCGCGTAAAAGCTTCCGAAAAAGTATAATGCCCGTTAATATACTTTATAAAACGACATGCGAATAGATAATTTTTCAATTACAAGTAAGGGTTACCTTTCGAACATTCTTTAACTCTGTGTAATATATTTGTTACACAGAGGTGCAACAGAATCAGCAGAACACTTCATGACTTGTCAAAGTAGAATTAACAATTACCCAGCGTGTTGTTTATGCGACAGTTTATCAGTCAATCAATTCATATCTTTCCAAAAAATTACGATGAGTGATGGTTTCTTAAGTTCTACAATTGGCAGGTTTAGATTGATAGCCCTGGCGGAAGGTGTGTCCTACTTAGTGTTATTAGTCATAGCAATGCCGCTGAAGTATTTTGCCGGGTATCCGCTTGCGGTTAAATACTTCGGTTGGGCACATGGTGTTTTATTTACCCTGTTTTGTATTTTTTTAATACTGGTTTGGATACAGTACAGGTGGAAATTCGGCAAGGTGGTAGCAGCATTCATTGCTTCATTGTTACCCTTTGGAACTTTTGTGCTTGATAAAAAACTAAAAAGAGAATACGATTAATGAGGCAAGCTGTCTTTCTTTATTGTGGCCGTATCAGTTGGAGTGCCTACCGGATTTCTAACATCTGCAGCGGTATTACTTCCATTAGTCATATTTGCCGACCCGGTGGTACCGGAGGTGTTGGTTGCAGGGTCCGGTTTTCCTATAGCCTGGTTGGGGGTATTACAATTAGCAAGAACGAAAATAATTACTGCGTAATATAAAATCTTTTTCATCATAAATATTTTCATATAGCTACTTAAAATATTGGGCCATGAAATTAATCTTCAAGGTTCCAGTTTTTGATATTCTTCCGGGTAGTCAAAATCGTTTAAAATATGTGATGTATCCATTTCCAGGTAAAACAAATGTTCTTTATTTGATTGCACAATGTTTTTGCAGCCTTCCGGTTGTTGGTTTTGAAGAATAGCCTCTCTATAAAAAGCGGAAAAAATAACAGGATTGCCGATTTCATTTCTATACCTCGGCAAGCAGATGCATTTTGAATCAATCGATAATGTTTCTTCAAATGCATCTCTAAGAAATGTATACTCCGTCGCCGTAATGGTAAGCATGTCAGACAGGCAGATCATATAACCATTTCCCCGGGCGGCGTTGATGCCTTGCTGAATGGATGTAGTCATTCCTTCAGCATAACGAGGGTTATGTTCGAATTTAACCGGGAAAGTAGCCAGGACATATTTTACCAGGTCCGCTTCATGCCCTGTTACAACTATAATATCTTTTATACCGGCATCGAGGATGGACTCAACAATATTTGCAATAACCGTTTTATTTCTATAATAAAGAAGCAGTTTGTTATTAATCCCCATCCGGGTTGATAATCCTGCGGCTAAAACGATTGCAGTGAGCATGGGAAATTACGAATTATGAATTACTAATTACGGGCGTGTCAGGTGTTTGCTGCAGGCACTACCTTTTATATAACTTCCAAGGTTATTTACATTGTAACATCGGACCAACCAGGTGATCAAGGCTGATAGCTGATGGCTACACACATAAATGATTAAGTAAATAATAGGCGATGTACTACCCTCCGATGGTTGCCATCGATTCATGAATGGGGCCCTTTTCTTTGCGTAGCTTCTCCGCTTCCCACCCATCTTTCGCACGATGCCCTAACACTTTTAATAAAGTGCTCTTCAGGTTATCATCATCATAACCTTCCCGTATAAGATCTTTAATATTTAATACCCCATCATCATATAAACAGGTTTTCAACATACCCTGCGGAGTGAGACGCAGGCGGTTACAGCTGCCGCAAAAGGAACGTGTGTAAGCGGCAATAATACCAACATTTCCTTTATATCCCGGAATATTATAATTGTAGGAAGTTGAATAAAGCGGGTCGGGAATTTTTTGAATGCCGGGATAGGTTTCTTTAATATGATTCAGTATCCTGATATGATCCCAGGGGAGGCCAACATAATGACTTCCTTCGCCATTGAAGGGCATTTCTTCAATAAAGCGAACACTAACGGGCAGATGCCTGGTGAGTTCTACCAATGGAATGATGTCCTCAATATTTTTTTTATCCATTACAACGGCATTGAGTTTCACTTCCATATCATGACTGAGTAATTGTTCAAAAGTCTCCATCACCTGAGGTAATTCATCGCGACGTGTTATGGAGAAGAAACGGTTCCTGTCTAACGTGTCGAGGCTTAAGTTTACGGAGTGGATTCCCAGTTTCTTCAATGCAGGAATATGAGGAGCCGTTAATACGCCGTTTGTTGTTATCGTTATTTGTTGTAAGCCATCAAGTTTCGACAAGGCGGTTAAAAATTGCATGATATCTTTTCTAACAAAAGGCTCGCCCCCCGTAATGCGTATTTTATTAATTCCCATGTTTACCATCAACGAACATACCTGCAGCATTTCTTCATAGGTCATCAATTCCTTACGCGACAGCCAGTCGAGGCCCTCTTCCGGCATACAGTAAAAACAACGCAGGTTGCAACGGTCGGTTACTGCCAGCCTTAAATAGTTTACCGTTCTTCCATGGTTATCAACTAACACGATTGCTCCTTTGGTTAAATTTCATAAATAGTGCCCTCTCTTAATCGTAATGACATTCCTTTTCTGCCGGCAAAATGTGCACGTACTTCTGCGGCTATAGACAAAGCTATCTCTTCCGGCGTATTAGCTCCGATATCTAATCCGGCAGGGGAAAAGATACGTTGCTGGTTGGCTGCTGATACCGGGTTGCCGGTTTCTGATAGAGCATTGAACATTTTATCAGTGCGTTTTTTCGGACCCAAAATACCGATATAAGAGCAACTCGTTTGCAAAGCCTTTTGTAAATTCTTAAAATCCGCTTTATAATCATGAGACATCAGCAAAATCGCTGTATGTTTATCAATAACAGGTTCTTCGGGGCCGGTATTGTTTATAACCCTTGTAGCCAGTGAAAATATGGCTTTCTCTGCTTTTGCCATATTTGTCACAACGGTTGCATCCCATCCCAGCTCTTTGGTGAAACGGACGAGGGAATAAATATCATTATTGCCACCATAAATGACAAGGTGGGTAACTGGTAAAATAGCTTCTATAAACACCTTGACGCTGCCATCCAGATGAGGATAGGTAATAGTCTGCGATCGCTGTTTAAGTAAACATTCCTTGATGTCGCGTAAAACGGCCAATCGTATACTGTCAATAACAAAGTTTTCAAGGAATTGATCGTCATTTTTGAAAAGAATTGTCTTACCGAGCGCATTAAACCGATCCTCGCACTCAGTTACCGTTACTACGACACTTGGTTCCCTTTTTTCTGTTAACCCAGATAATAGCTTTACCGGGTTCAGGGCATCATTATTATTTAAAGGAGTAAACAATACATCAATGATTCCATTACAGCCCAGGCCCACGCCAATCTGGTGACTATCTTCCTGCGTGGTATCATAGGTAATGATGGCGGGTTTATCCAACACCAGCGCTTTTCGCGCCCTGCGTAATGCATCTCCTTCCAGGCATCCGCCGCTGATACCCCCGAGGTAAGTGCCATTATCCAAAACAAGCATGCGTGCACCCGTTCTTCGATAGGAAGAGCCTTCTACTCTGGCGACAGTGGCAAGAACCGCCCGGGTAGAAGAAAAATCAATCGTGTCATATGCTTTGACAATAGACCTGATTTCTTTCATAATAGAACAAAAAATACAAATTTATCAATAACAATTTAGAGTTTATAGTTTAAAGTTCAATGCTAAAATTTCTGAGTTCAGAATTTTGCAAGTTTCAGAATAATCAAAGTATTAACATCTACTCTGTATATTCCCAATTATCTCCTATGCAAAAAATGCGGGAAATTTCCCCGCATTTTTTTAAAATTTCATACCTCATACTCATATCACAGCACTATTGTTACTTCTTTTGTTTCATCATCTTCCACATTTTCAGTGGTTTACCATCTACATCAAGTCTTACAAGATATAAACCTGGCATCATTTGACTGTTTAGGTTAATGTTGAGTGTATTAACTCCTGCCGATGTATTTCCAAAGTATTGTTGTTGTATCATTCTTCCTGACATATCGTAAATGCCAACCATTACTTTGCTGGCAGACGTTGCACTTGCAAACTGAATTTTTAAATTTTCAGTAAATGGATTTGGATAAGCCTTTGTGACACGCGCACTAAGATTTGCCTCATCAGTTGCAGAACCGTTTACACTGGTTAAAGCAGATACCGCTTCGTTGGTGGTGGTGCCAATGATTCTTTGGGTGCTTGCTACCGAATCACCATGCAGAAGACCTGAACTTTTTATGATCTCAATAGCGCACACCATCGGGCTATTGGATCCTCCATCGGCGGCCAGGGAGCTGAAATAAATATTCAATATACCATCCGTTACATTAGCCGATACGTTTTCTGTAGTGGCAGTATTTGCTCCTGCTTTTTTGAAGATGTCATAATTGTCTAACACTTTTGTACTTTCCAATGTAACATCAAACACGCGGTTACCTACATTATTAAAGTAGACTTCGGCAAAATGTAATATCACTGTGTACTGCCCGTTCGTTACGGGGAAAGCATAGTTGAGTGTACCCGCAGCGCCATATCGTACTGACTGGTAAAGCACATCATCAGTAGTTCCGGCAATGTCCGAGGTACTGGAAGCCGTATTACCGGGAATAGGAGAATAATAAGCATCTGCTGCAAATACACCGATTGAAGTAGTAGCCTGGGTTCCTCCGGCATTGATCCGGTAAACCGGAGTACTGCCTGCAGCGTTAACAGTTACAGTTACCTGGTCAGCAGCGCTTACCGTCGACTGGTTATCCGTTACAATCAAACTAAACACATAGTTGCCTGCCACTAGTCCGCTGACAGTGGGTGCTGCTACTATTTTACTGCTGAACATGGCAGTATTGGGTCCACTTACCTGAGTCCAGGCATAAGCGCTGATGGTGCCATCGGCATCTGTACCTGAGCCAACAAGTGCAAGGCTGCTGGCGGGCAGTGTAATTGTTGAATCGGCCGGCGCAAGGGCCACCGGGGCAAGATTTGAAGATGTTCTTATAATTTCAATAGCGGAAACCATTGGGCTATTGGCTCCTCCATCAGCTGCCAGGGAGCTGAAATAAATATTCAATACACCATCCGTCACATTCGTTGAAAGGATTTCCGTGGTGGCTGTATTTGCCCCTGCTTTTTTAAAGATGTCATAATTGTCCAGCACTTTTGTGTTTTCAAGGCTTACATCAAACACGCGGTTACCTACATTATTAAGGTATGCTTCTGCGAAATGCAGTATCACTGTATATTGTCCGTTTGTAACAGGGAAGGCATAATTAATTGTGCCTGCGCCGCCATATCTTACAGACTGATAAATAGCGTCATCCGAAGTTCCGGCAATGGCCGAAGTGGTGGAGGCTGTATTACCAGGAGTGGGAGAGTAATAAGCATCTGCTGCAAATACTCCGGCTGAAGTAGTCAACTGGGATCCACCAGAATTGATCCTGTAAACCGGAATACTGCCTGCAGTATTAACAGTTACCGTTACCTGGTCAGCAGCGCTTACCGCTGACTGGTTATCCGTTACAATCAAACTGAAGACATAGTTGCCTGCGACCAGGCCGCTAACAGTCGGTGCTGCCGCTATTTTACTGCTGAACGTAGCAGTGTTGGGCCCGCTCACCTGTGTCCAGGTATAAGCGCTGATTATGCCATCGGCATCTGTACCTGAACCAGAAAGCGCGAGGCTGCTGGCAGGTAGGGCAATTGTTGAATCGGCAGGTGCATGAGCTACCGGGGCGATATTTGTAGAAGTTCTTATGATTTCAATAGCGGAAACCATTGGGCTGTTGGTTCCCCCATCAGCTACCAGGGAACTGAAATAAATATTCAATACACCATCCGTTA
>JBDSBP010000083.1:0-13219 GCA_039921525.1 Chitinophagaceae bacterium
GGAGATACACGGAGGCGCTCTGTGAAACTCCGTGCCTTCTCCGTGTAGCTCTGTGTAATATATTTGCTGCCCAGACATGCGACAGAACCAACAGAATAACTTCATGACTTGTCAAAGTAGAATTAACCATTAATATTTACCATTAACAACCGCCTTCCCTCCTTTCAATCGTATCACCCTGCCCGTTCTTCCAGCGAGATCCAGGTCGTGTGTTACCAGAATAAGCGTAGTACCAGCTTCCTTATTCAGATTAAAAATCAGGTCGATAATTTTTTCGCTGGTTTCAGCATCCAGGTTGCCGGTTGGTTCATCGGCAAATAAAATTCCGGGTTTGTTGGAAAAAGCCCTTGCCAGGGAAACTCTTTGTTGCTCACCACCGCTTAATTGCGCCGGGTAATGGTGACCACGATCTGCAAGACCCACTTTATCCAAAAGATCTTGCGCTCTGGGCCTGACGTTCTTTTCACCCCGTAATTCTAATGGAACCATTACATTTTCCAAAGCAGTTAGTGTAGGAAGCAGCTGGAAATTCTGGAAAATAAAACCTACATATTTGTTGCGTACGCTGGCCCTTTGGTCTTCATTCAAGTTATCTAAGCGGATGCCGTGTAATTCCACGGTTCCTGAACTGGAACGGTCAAGACCGGCAGCTAATCCGAGTAACGTAGTTTTACCACTACCTGACGGTCCAACAATGGCCATCGTTGCACCTGCCTCCACCGAAAAATTAATAGAATCCAATACAGTTAAAGTACGGCCTGCGCTTTGATAAGTTTTGCTTACATTTTCAATGTTGAGTATGGTCTCCATTACTATCTTAATTTGCAATGTTTATCAGCACTCGTTTTAAGGCTAATTATAAAATAATTTATTTTTGAAATGCTAATTATACAATATTTCAGACTGCCTCAACAAAAAAAATACCTGAATAGTTTTGTTGAAACTATTCGCAAGATGTTTAAAAAACATTTACAATTGCCAGGGAATAGTATGAAAGGAATAATTTCTATATCAATACTGGCAATTGTGTTTACAATAACTTCCTGTAGCAACAATGAAAAACCTGCAGTTGCTAATCCGCGAGCTGCCGATAAAAATGCCAAAGCCATCGAAAAAACTAAAACAATTTTATTTTTTGGAAATAGTCTCACTGCAGGTTATGGATTAACTCCTTCAGAAGCATTTCCGGCCCTTATCCAGGGCAAACTCGATTCTTTAAAGCTACCATATAAAATTATTAATGCCGGTGTAAGTGGGGAAACTTCTTCAGGCGGTAATAGCCGTATCGAATGGATACTACGCCAACCGCTAGATATATTTGTGCTGGAGCTGGGCGGCAATGACGGACTACGTGGTATTCCTCTGTCAGAAACAAAAAAGAATCTTCAATCTATTATTGACAAGGTGAAGGAAAAAAATCCTGCTGCCCGGCTTCTTATAGCGGGAATGCAGATTCCCCCAAATATGGGACAAAAGTATACTACGGAGTTCCGCCGTGTTTTTCCAGACCTGGCGAAGAAAAACGGTGTAGCCCTGGTACCATTCCTTTTGCAAGACGTTGGGGGTGAAGAGAAATTGAACCAGCCGGACGGCATTCACCCAACGGCAGAAGGGCATAAAATTGTTGCTGAAAACGTTTGGAAGGAATTACAGAAGTTATTGTAAACAAATCAATTGCAATTAATATAGTTGAAAAGGTAATTAAATATTTTTTAAAGTTTCAGATTTCCAACTTTAAAACTTCGGAACGTGCAAACTACCTGATTTCCGAACAAACACCCGGTGGTCCATTTATTGATATAAATAAACAAATTATTCTATATGAATGAAGGTTACCCAATCTATATTGTTGACGACGACCAGGATGACCAGGAATTTGTTAAAGAGATATTCGGGGAATTAAAGATAAAAAATCAATTATGTTTCTTTAATAATGGGAAAGACGTATTGAGCCATCTGAAAACATTAAACCATACACCGTTTCTTATCTTATGTGATGTGAATATTCCATTAATGGATGGATTCGAATTAAGAAAGTTGTTACTTGATGATGAAACCCTGGTTTATAAAAGTGTTCCTTTTATTTTTTGGTCGAATGTCGCATCTAATGCACAAATAAAAAAAGCGTACGATCTTGCTGTACACGGCTTTTTCGTTAAAGGAAAAAACTATGCTGAGTTGAAAACATCTTTACAAAATATATTTGCTTATTGGAAGGAAAGCAAACAACCTGAGATTTAATAATCTGAAAATAAAGTTCGCTGTAATAATTTTTTCTATCGATAATGCAATATATTTATTAATTCTAAATTATTATTATGAAGCTACAGGAAGGACCCATTATTGTTATAGATGATGACCTGGAAGACCTGGACTTGATTGAAGAAGTTTTGAAATCTATAGATGTAAGCAACGAAATAATAAGGTTTGAAAATGGCAAGGACAGCCTTGTCTTTTTAAGGCAGACTCAAAAACAACCTTTTTTTATTCTTTGTGATGTAAACATGCCCGTAATGAATGGATTTGATCTGCGGGAAGAGATTAATAAAGATGATCTATTAAGGTTTAAAGCAATCCCTTTCCTGTTTTTATCTACCTCTGCAAAGGAGGCCGAAGTTTTGAAAGCTTATATGCTAACCGTTCAGGGCTACCTGAAAAAACCAAATACTTTTTCGGAATTTCAAAATCTTTTAAAAGATACTGTTGCTTACTGGGAAAATTGCTTACATCCTAATTCATTTTGAGTTTAATTTAATGCAAGGACAATAAAGTAAGGGTTTTCATATACTCTTGAGTAGCGCTTTGCAGATTCATTTCCCTTCCACCACATACCGTTTAATACTAATTACCGCGGCCTTGTTCGTGTTGTCCACGGAATTAAAATAAACATAGGCGCGGTATTTACCATCAGCGGTTTCCACCCAGGCGCCGGCATCAAGCTTGAGGTTGATAGCAAAATTAGGCTGCCCTGTCATATCCAATTTTTGAAAATCCAGGTCATCGATATAAATACCGAATTGCAGGTGAGCCAGGTTAAAATCCTGCAGGCTGAAAACTTTCTGAATTTTGGCGGTTTTATTTACACCTGCCGGAAGAGTAACACCTGGCAGGTATTGCGGATCGGCTGCAGGTGCTACCAGCGCGTGATTGATAATAAGGGGTGTTGTTGAACGATACAGGTAAACAAGGTCTATATTGCCCGCATGTGCGGCCACATTAGCAGAAGTATACACCGCCATATCAGTTATGGAAAGATAACTGGAGTCGCCATCGCGCATTCTAAGATTCAAAGCCATATCCATTTTGGCAACAGTATATGGTCCCATAGGAAAAGATACGGTTGCACCCTCACTGCTTTTAGCTGTGAACGTGAAACTTACCGATTTGCCACGGGCAGCTTCCGGTATAGCATAAAAGTAGCGGAGAGTTGCTGCCATGGTATCTTTGGTAAAAGTAACCGTTGTTTTTGCGCCGTCATTCACGGAGGGAGAGCCAACAGTTATACCAACGTCTACTCCACTTGCGTTCGTATAAAACGAACGGTTCTCCATATATGTCTTTGCGCCTCCGGGTATAGAAGCTTCCACTTGTGCAGAAACTATTTTCCCTGGCGCGGCCAGCGCCATCGCATATGCAAAATCAATATTGAGTCCCACGATGTTGGGGCCAAGGGTTCGCTTTATACAGGTATTCTGAAGAGTTGTATTTGCTATAGGCAGGCTATAGGTTTCCTTTTTACAACCTACGGCAGCCAGAAGCAATACTACCAGTAATAAAGAGTAATTAAAATATAGAGATTTTCGTTTCATCACAATTGTTTTAAATGTAAGGAGGGTGGGAAGGCTGTCAGTTATCAGCTATCAGCAGCCCTCATCGTTGAACTGTTATTGTTACTTTATACGGTTTTTTAACCAGCCTGTTGCCGGATATCACACTATATACTTTAGGATTAGCAAGGTCCGAAAAGTCAACCTTACCCGTGATCTTCGGATCCAGTTTAGCATCTGTAACGAGGGAAAACTGCGGGTATAGATTTTTAAGGTCCGTACCAAAAAGAACTTCCACGTTAATTGTCTGGGCAGAAGTATCAATTACCGGGGGCTTACTTCTAACGGTCACGAAGTCCGTTCCCAACAATTCAAAATTGCTAACATAACATTCGGCTCTTGTGGTAATAAGCAGGCCATCCTCATCTACCGGCGAATCTTTTTTACAACCGGACCAGATAAAAGCGACCAGCAAAAGAACCAGGCTTATTTTTAAAAAATTTTTCATCACTTTTTTGTTATAATGTAAAGAGTTACTGTTTGATAGTTAATCATCTCCATGGCAAATTCTGTGTCAGTTTGGAATTACGGTCACGTTCTGCAGGTGGTATTCTGAAAATATAATCCTGCTGGTATTCGAGGAGCTGTGTATTTTGAAAATATCTCGACTGGTTAGCGCCATAAGTGTCTATCCGCCAAAGGCCGGCTCCGCCTGGTGCACCCCAGATCCTTTCCAGTGCCCTCCAGCGCCTGATATCGAAAGAGCGCTGTCCTTCTGCAAAAAGTTCTACTATGCGTTCCTGCTCAATGGCATCAAAGAAGGTTGCCTTGCTCGCCGTTTTGTCGGCTTTGAGTGCAGGCAAATTTCCCCTGCGCCGGATGGCATTTACCAATGTTATAGCATCGGCTTGCGGGCCAACAGTGGCATTTGTTGCTTCTGCATACATAAGGTATACATCTGCCAAACGCATTACCGGGTAAGCCATGTCGCCATCACTTCGTCCCTGACCTGCGTAGTTACGCAGGAACTTGCGCGCCACAAAACCGGAGTTACATCCGTCTGTATTATATGTAATATATTTTATCCCATTAAGGGTTACATTGCCCGCCCACGTCTGGTAAATAAAAGGACAAATGCCGGTAGATGCCAGGGAAATCATGCCCACACTTACTTCATAATCCCATTGCATGGAAGACTTCATCCGGTAATCGCGGTTAGCATAACTGGCAGGGTTAACCGCAGAATTGAGGGTGGTGCGGGCCGCTGCGTTGGTGGTAGGATTCATTGGTATCAACTTGGGAGCAAAATCGCCAGTGATAGTATTCTGGTAGCGATCGGCTATTTCGTAGCGGGGCGATACCCAGCATTGGGAACCTTCATGAGAACGGCCCGAAAAGTCGCGCATCAGTTCTTCACCCTGCGCGGTACCGGTACCGCCATGGTTAAATACCATGATCATTTCAGGATTACCGTTAGCCTTGGGTGTAAACAGCGTATAATAATTCGGCAATATATCAGCCTTGCCTAATTCATCGATATTTCCAGGGTCACCGTTCATATACAACGTAAGGCCATAGTTGTTGATCACACTTTTAAAATCTGCTGCTGCGGCCGCATAAGCTACATCCGCTGCTGCAGCATCGGGTTTAAACGTATCAAGCTCAGGCCAACCGAACTTATTCCAACTGGCCCAATAGAGCTGTAATTTTCCCCTAAAGGAAAGGGCAGCCGGTTTGGCGGCTCGTCCCAGAATAGTTGTTTTTGTGGGAAGCTTTTCGAAAGCGTATGTGAAATCAGCCATGATAGAATCCTTAACCTGGGCGATGGGAAGCCGGGACAGGGAGGTCACTTCAGAATTTTCAGCTATCACATGTCCTATATAAGGAACATCCCCCCACATAGAGATCAGGCGGAAATACACCATTCCACGAAGCAAACGTGCTTCCCCAATAATATTTTCCAGGTTTGTTACCGAAGTGGCATTTGCCGTCTCCAGCATTTTACTTACATTTTCGATCACATAATTAGTACGGTTAACTGCTCCATACAGGTAACGATACATCTTGTCGAAAGAGCCACCATAACCCGTGGGATTATAGTTACCGTTATGATAGGCATCTCCCAGTCGGAGGTTGCCGTTTGTTGCACTGGTACCGCGACATCTGATATATTCGCCCTGGCCGTCAAAATAATAATCCCTGTCGAAAACGGGCCTTACGGCTGCATACGCACCATTTAACGCATAAGATGCATCGGCTTCTGTTTTCAGGAAATCACCTGCTGCAAGATCCGTAGTAGGTTCCTGCATCAGCAAGCTCTTCTTACAGGAACCAGGAACGATTACCATCGCAGTGAGTACGGCAATGATCCATATTTTTGAAGATAATTGTACTTTTTTCATTTATAATATTTTTACAGGCCGATATTAACACCCAATGAATACGATTTATTTAATGGATACAGGTCACTGCTATTCCCCGCTTTTTCAGGATCAAGCCCACGGTAGGAAGTAAGAGTGGCAAGGTTTTCAGCTGATCCAACGATGCGGAAGCTGTTAAGGTGAATTCTGCGTAACAGGTTCACCGGCACAGAATATCCTACCTGAACATTCTTAAAGCGCAGATATGTCATATCATCCAACCAGAAGTTGGTGGTAAGTGTATTATTGCCTGTGCCGCCCATTCGTGGCCATGCGCCACCCCGGTTTTCCACCGACCAGGGTTCCGTTAAATGATTTTCAGTGGTAGCGTAACGAGAGACACCAAAGTTGGGATTGTTAAAAGCATTTATCCAATAATCCTTACGACCCGAGGAACCCTGCACCAGGAAACCAACATCAAATCCCTTCCAGGATACATAAGCGTTTAGCGCGAAGTAAGTAGTGGGCCTGTCGCGTTGCACATTGGTGTACGCTTTCTGGTCATTGCCATCAATTTTTCCATCACCATTTAAATCTTTACGGAGAAGATCTCCCGGTTGTGCGCCCTGCGGAGTGGCATTGTACACATCCTGCCAGGTTTGTGCAATGCCGATATCTTCATAAGAATATACGAAACCATAGGGCATACCGATAAATACTGTCTTACCTGAATTAGTGGCGCCTCTTGAAAGGAACTCATTCCACTTTTCTAATTTGGCAGTATTATAGGAGGCATTTAAACTGATGCCATAATTTAGTTTGCCTACCCTGTCTTTCCAGGAGAAGTCGCCTTCAATACCACGGTTTCTCATATTGCCGATATTAGTTCTTGGCGCGTTGTAAGCACCGCTTAACAATAAAGACAAATCTGACGGGCGGATCATACCCGTAGTAAGGCGATCATAATAATCGATAGATGCGCTTAAACGGTTATTGAGAAATCCGAGGTCAAGGCCTGCATTAAATACAGTGGTGGTTTCCCAGGAAAGAAAACGGTTAATGAACTTACTGTTTACAAAACCGCGGGATACCGTGGCTCCATAAATATAATTATTGGCAGCAACTGTATTTTGTTGCTCATAGCGGCCTATACTGCTATTATTTCCAAGGCTTCCATAAGATACGCGGAGTTTACCATTGCTAAGAAAGCGGTCTGTAACAGGTCGCAGGAAATTTTCTTCGGTGAAACGCCATCCCAATGCAATAGATGGGAAAAAACCATACTGACTTCCCGGAAGGAACTTTGAAGATCCGTCTGAACGGAAATTGCCTTCTAACAGATATTTATTGTAGGCCGTGTAATTTACGCGACCAATATAAGAACGAAGACCCTCATTGCTGGAGTTACCTCCTGTAGTTTGAATATCTGTAAGAGCTGCGTCAATTTCATGTAATGTAGGGTACAAGCGGTCGTTACGGGAACTTCCCTGGTAGCGATCATACCAGGATTCTTCACTGTATACAAGCAATGCACTCAGGTCATGATTTTGACCAAAAGTTGTATGATAATTTAAACGACCACTCATCATCGTTTTATATCCTGTGTTGGTGGCATTGCTTACACCTGCATTGGCTCCAACATACACGCGGCTACCGAAAGAATTAGTCTGGAAATTAAAACCGGTGTTAGGTGTATTGGCATTCCAAATAAACTGGTTGTAATAATTAAGGGCATAATCAACACGTGCCGTCAATCCCTTAACAGGCGTCCAGTCATAATACGCGGAGGTATTTGCCTCCTGGCGGGTATTGTGATTTAGGTTATTGATGTAAACGGTATAAGGATTGTATGCCTGGGGATCTTCTCCATAGGCCATTACGCCCCCAAAATATCCGGTGGTTGGATCGTACGGCAAAATACCCGCTATGGCATACTGCATGTCGAAGCCAGCTGTATTGGTAGGAGTAGCATCTGTAAATCCGTCAAGCAACGAATAGGTATAGTTAGACCAGTTACCGTTAAACTTAACACCAACATTCATGTTGTCGCGCATTTTGTAATCATAACTGAAACGCGCGTTGTATTGCTTGTAATCATTATTGAGCTGTAACCCTTTTTCATCTCTCAACCCTACAGAAATAAAGAAGTTTGATTTATCGCTTCCACCGGATGCAGAAAGGTTGTAGTTCTGAAGTGCGCCATCGCGCATAATAATATTCCACCAGTCTGTATTGGGATATCGCAAGGGATCAATCATACCAAGTGCCATCCACTGGTCAATGGTTCCGTTTTTGTAGAGCTGGTTTCCGGCAAGTGTATTAACGGCTGCCCGGCGCTGTTCAAGCGTTAATGATAACGGGTAATTAGCCAGGAAACTAAAATCCTTGGTGGGAGTTGTTACGGCCGCATTACTCGAAAAATTGATGGCGGTCTTACTCATTCCCTTTCCTGATTTTGTAGTGATCAGGATAACTCCGTTAGCCGCCCTTGAGCCATACACAGAAGCGGAAGTCGCATCTTTTAATACGGAAATGGTTTCAATATCGTTGATATTGACGCGGTTGATATCCACGTCAGGCATGCCATCCACTACAATTAGCGGACTGGCATTATTTACCGTACCCAGCCCACGAATGATCAGGCTGGCACCGTTATTACCGGCCATACCTGAAGATTGTGTAACCGCCAAACCAGGCACCATACCTTCGAGTCCGGAAGAAATATTTGGGAGCGCCCGGCTGGTAATCTTTTCATCCACATTAACGGTAGCTACTGCTCCTACCAGGTTCACTTTCTTTTGCCTTCCATATCCTACTACAACCACATCGTCTAAAGCTTTTGACTCATCGGCCAGCTTTATATCAATAGCAGTTCGTCCGTTTACATTAACCTCTTGCGGGGCAAATCCAATGTAAGAAAATAGCAGGGTCCCTTTACCTCCGGGAACGTTAATGGAATATTTACCTTCTGCGTCGGTAGAAACCCCTACCGTCTTTCCTTTTAACTGTACCGAAACCCCTGCCAGTGGTTCTCCTTTATCGTTGGTAATTTTCCCGGAAATGGGAGCCTGGGAAAGGCTTGACTGGATGAAGATAGTTATTAATAAAGTGAACGTTACAGCTACACGTTTAATGATATTACTATTAATAAACTTTTTAAAGGAAGATATTAACGGCTCGGAAATCAGCGGAACTGGTTTAAGTTGGTATGCCGTTAGCTTACACCGTGGATAGGTATAAAATTTCATACATGTTAGTTTTGGTTTATGTTGAAAATTCGAAAAAGTAAAGTAAGTGGCAGCTATGGAGAAATAAGGCATTTCTTTTAGTACTACGGAAATGTATCTGTAGAGGCTCCCGGAGGATCTTCAATAACAAAATATAATCGGGTAATAATTGGCATCATGTCAGGCAATTCGGATACGATAATTACGGTAATTGGGAATTAATTGATTTCCATGTTGTTTACGTTATAGGGTAATTCAACAGCCGGCACAAATCCGGCTACCCAAATTAGTTCAATATTTTGATGCGTAAAGAAAACATCGAATTTTTGTTAGAAATACAACAAGCTAACCCTTACAAGGCACCTCGTTACGGAAAGATGCTCATCTTTTTAACTAAAGTGGATGATGCACCTGCTATGGCCTACCATTTGTTTGATCCAGATTTATTCAACTTCAGGGGATGATATTTGAGGATTACACGCTATTGAAGCTCAATATTTTTTTTTGTATCAGCGATTTTTTTGTATCTTGAAAGAGTCAAATCATTGCAATATGATACATGATTTAAGAAAAAGAGGTGTTCATGACGCTTCGAGAATCAATGTACACGAAACCCTTAACGTTAAGGAATGGGCTGCAAAGTTCCAGGTAACTCCTAAGATACTTTACGAAGCGATTGCCGAAGTAGGTCCAGGGATCTGTAATGTCAGGGAATATTTGCACAGGAAGGGCTTTATAGTAGCAAGCTAATTCATTAAAGAAATTGTTGCTAAAAAAAATCGAAGCGTTGAATTATAAAAATCTGGTGCTTAATAAATAAGTGCCGGATTTTTTTTTGAATGCTAATGTCGCAAACACCCCCTTATTTAGGCAGATATGCCCATTTTTATTTCGACTTTTTTGTAAGAATTTTGGTATAAAGCAAAACACTTTTATATGCAACTCATGACTCAAGAAATAGCAGAAGATATTACAACCTTGTCCGTTACAGCCGACAAGTTCCCGGAAGGTGTGAAAGACGCTTATGAAAAACTTGCCAGCCATGTTCCCGACTTTCAAAGCCGTCATATGTACGGCGTTGCGGAACAATTAAACGGGGGCCTGCTTTACAAAGCATGTGTGCATCAAAACTCAGTAGATGAGCCTGGAAAATATAAGGTAGATTCTTACACCATTCCAAAAGGCACCTATTTGTTTTCCATCTTAATCAACTGGCAGGAGCATATGGATCTTTTCAGTAAATACTTTGAACAATTACTGGCTCATCCTGACGCGAAAAAAAATAGTATTGGAGTGGAGAGCTATTTAAGTTCAGTAGAAGTAATACTGATGGTGCAAAAGGATGGTTGATGGCTGATAGTTTGGGAACGATATAGTGATTTGATAGGAGTGTTGAATATTTATTCCAATTCGTTACTCACCTGCCCATGTAAATACGTTAGGACCTACATTCACTAAGAGGAAGGAATAGTATCATTCACGTTTAAAAGCCCTTTCAGGGCCTAATATATTAGAAGTGAGCTTCTCCCAATGCTACTATATTTTGCCCTTTCAGGGTTTTCTTAACTTAACTACAGTGCTCTGTCAATACTTGACGAAAACCTTTTTAAGCATTTAAAGCAAGACGTTATCTCTACCAGAACTTTGCCAAAATTCGGGAAGGTTATTTATGCATAACTATAACGCCTATATATAAGCGATGCAATCCATCTCCACCAGCGAATCTCCGGGAACGCCACCTTTTGCTACCGCGATTGTGGTACGTACGGGTGGTTTTTTACCAAACCTGCCTTTGTAGATTTCATTCATTCCTTTATAGTCGGCAATGTCATTCAGGAAAACGGTCACCTTCAATACTTTTTCCATGGAGGACCCCGCCTTTATCAATTCTTTCTCCAGTTCCTTGAGCACGATCTCTGTGTGTGCTTTTATCTCAAACGGTTCAGTATGTGCTCCCTTCCCGGCAATAAATACCATGTTTCCAAGAATGGTTGAACCGGAGAATAATGGAACGTCCTGGAAGTTCGTTACGTTATTAACCTTCTTCTCGGGAGCGGTATTGGTTTTTGCATTTGCCAATAAGCCCAACCCCATTACTCCACCAATAGAAGCAAAAAGTTTTTTCAATGCTGATCTTCTTTCTGTTTTCATGTTTAATGATGCGTTTTTATGTTTATAAATATTTAGTGAATGGCTATCAGCTATCGGCTATCAGTTATCAGCTGAGCAACCAGGATTGATCATTATGTTGTGTATGTCTTAGTTTTATACTCTTTCATTTATAGGTTTATATTTTCGGCCTCATAGCTGATAGCCGATAGCTGATAGCTGATAGCCATTCTTAAAGATACATAAAGTGGGCTTCCCACCTTCACATTTACCATAAGAAATATATAGATACCAGTAATTGTCAATCGTTAATATGCAGTACTTCTGATAGGTTTTGTGAACTTGTTTTATTGGATCCTTTAACAGCAATTAAAGTAAGTATTGCCGATAAAAGAAGAGAGCCTGACATAAAAATATAAGATGCTCCAAATCCGCCCGTGGACTCATTTAATTTACCCACTATATATACGCCGGCAAATGAACCCAGTGCGCCAAAGCTATTGATCAAAGCCATGGCAACACCGGCAACATTTTTTGGTAAAATTTCAGGAATGATGGCAAAGAAAGGACCATACGGCGCATACATTGCGCCGCCCGCAATGATAAGCAACACAAAGGAAAGCCAAAAATCAGTTGTCCCTACTAAATAAGAAGCATAAAAAGCAATAGCACCGATTAACAGGAATGGCCAAACGAAGGCTTTTCTATTTAATGTTTTATCAGATAAATAAGAAACGGTTAACATACCAATAATTGCCAACACATAAGGAGCGGCTGAAAGCCAACCGGTATCTACAATACTCATGTTTGGGGCAGACTTGATAATTGTAGGCAGCCATAATACAAAGCCATACACACCTATGCTCCAAAATGCATATTGCAAGCTTAATAACACAACCGTTTTCGATGTAAAAGCTTCCAGGTAATTTTTCACTGGTTTAATACCCTGCTGTTCCAAAAGCAATTGTTTCTCCACATCCTGCTTGTCTTCTTCTGACAACCATTTTGCATCGGATGGTTTATCATCCACAAGCCACCACCAAAAAAATGCCCATAGTACAGCAGGCAATCCCTCCCATATGAACATCCATCTCCAGCCAACTGCATTTACTATATAGCCAGACAAAACCGACATCCAAAGTATTGTTGCCGGGTTGCCTAAAATTAAAAACGTGTTAGCACGGGAGCGTTCCGTTTTCGTAAACCACCTGCTCAGGAATAAAAGCATTGCCGGCATTACAGCACTTTCTACAACACCCAGCATAAACCGGATCACGATCAATACATACACGTTGTTTACGAGCCCGGTTGCAGTGGCCAGTAAACCCCAGAATATTAATGACCAAAAAATTAATTTTTTGGCACTTTTGTTAGCCGCGTAATGGGCACCGGGAATCTGGAAGAAAAAATAACCGAGGAAAAAAAGCGAACTTAACAGGGAAGACATTCCCGCTGTAATGTTCAGGTCATTTGCCATTCCACTGGCCGCACCGAATCCAAAATTGGCGCGGTCAAGATAAGCAAGACTATACGTGATAAAAGCGATCGGTATCAGGCGGTACCAACGGGCTCTGGCAAGAATTTTTTCCATTAGGCGTGTGAGATTGTTTATGTTTAAGTGCTGGTTGCCAGCTGTCGGCTGTCAGCTGTCGGCTGTCGGCCAGAACAAGCATGAAGATAGTATTTCTTTTGCCTGTGTTTTATCCCGTTTGTATGTTTTAATATTAGATTTTGATCATTAAATACTTATTATGAT
>JBDSBP010000084.1:0-14307 GCA_039921525.1 Chitinophagaceae bacterium
CATCGGAAATACAAGATTGAAAAAAGCTTACAGGTAAAAGGGAATGAATCATTTAAGACAACTATAAAATTTTTTTTATGGCGGCTGTATAAATATCCAATGTTGTTTTTCTCCTGGTATCATTGGAATTACCAGTTATTTAATAGTTCAGGCCTGATTGTTCTAAAAAAAATAGAAAGTTTTGAACCGGATTTCTCTTTTTACAAACCGTTTTAGTTTTGTGAATTCAAATGATAGAAGCGTTTTCGCTTTTTACAAAATATAAGTTTTATGACAAAAATTAACCTCGGCTGTGGCGCGGTAAGGCCGAAAGGATGGGTCAATACGGACTCATCTCTCAATGCAAACATTCAGAAGATCCCCTTAATAGGCAAAGTAATTACCAGGAATTTCTCTAACGTTGTGTACAACGATTCAAATGTAGTATACATGAATCTGAATAGGTCCTGGAAGCACGCGAACGATTCCATTGATGTTGTTTATGGTTCTCATGTTTTTGAACACTTGTCTTCAAAAGCAGCAGACTTGTTATTAAAAGAGAGTTACCGCTGTCTTAAACCTGGAGGTGTAATCCGGTTAGCGGTTCCTGATCTTTACAAAATTTGCAAGAAATACATTGCTGATTTTGAAAATGGACAGGAAAACGCATATGAATTTATAATGTGGGCAATCAACATGCACCGGGAAGGACAGTACGGACCTGACATCAATATGGCAAAAAAAGTGGTGTATGAATGGCAGGGTTATCCTCACCAACATAAATTTATGTATGATGAAAGGAGCCTCGGCACTAAACTTAAGAATGCAGGTTTTACAGATATTCTTTCATTAGAATATGGTGTTAGTAATTATATCCCCGAGATCACAGATGTGGAGGGTTATAGGGAAATATACCTCTCTGTTTATCTTGAGGGTAAAAAGCCAATTCCGGCATGATTCCCAAATCCATTTTAATATTAGGTACAGACGATGCCGGCGCCATTGAAAATTTTTTTATAAATGGATTTAAAAAATGTGGAATTAATATCACAACCTTTGAAATTGCACGACAATATTATGTGGATATAGGTAAAAACGGTTTTAATAAAGTTATAAATAAAATATCGCCCGATTTTTTTTGTAGGGATATTAATAGGAGGTTGTTGGAATTTTTAGATAAAAAGAAATATGATGTTATCCTCGTTTTTAAAGGAATGCAGCTTTTTCCCGAAACAATAAAACAGCTAAAGGATCACGCAGCAATAGTAGCAAACTTCAATCTTGATCACCCCTTTAAATTTTTACTTTCCGGAAGTGGAAATAAAAATGTTCTTGAAAGTATTCCTTTTTACGATATACATTTTAGTTACTCTAAAAAAATTGTACAACAGCTAAAACAGGCTTTTAAGAAAGATGCTTTTTTTATCCCTTTTGGATATGATGATCAAACAGATGTTCAACATAGCGCAGATGTAAGTGAATATACAAACAGGATATTATTCATAGGGGCATATGATAAAAGGAGGGCTGCCTACCTGGATAAATTAAAAAGCAGTGAAATGGATATTTATGGTAATGATAAATGGCAATCCCGAAATATATTTCATCCATATATACGACGGGCCTATCAAAAAAAATCGTTGTATGGCAAAGAATATATAAATGCAATTATTTCTGCAACAGGCATTATCAACATACTACGGGAACAAAATCTTATAGAAGAATCACATAACATGCGTTCATTTGAAGTCCCGGGATATGGTGGGCTTTTATTATCTCAGAGAACCAGCGAGCAGTTGGAATATTTTGAAGAAGATAAGGAGGCGGTATACTTTGGCTCTGCCGAAGAGCTTAGATCAAAAATGGATTACCTAATTAAAAATAATAGTACAGTTACGGCTATTAAACGCGCAGGGCACGAAAGGGCGGTTCGCGATAATTATAGCTATGATAACAGAAGCAAGCAATTACTAGCCTGCCTGAACGGCTACTTTTAGAATTTCCGTAACACATCATCGTAACATGAAAGTATCTATCTGTATTCCACAGTATAACCGAATTCAATTCCTACTGTTAAGCCTGGAGCGAATTGCAAATCAAACCTATGAAAATATAGAAATTTCAATCAGTGATGATTGCTCCACAGATGATACCGAGGCCAAAATAAAAAACCTGCAACAATACTACCGCTTTCCCATAATTTATAGCAGGAACCAGGTGAATTGTGGTTATGACCGCAACTATCGCAAGTCAATAGAAATTGCCACAGGTGATTACTGTATGTTAATCGGTAATGATGATACATTATATGATTCAAATACTGTAGCTTACCTGGTGGATTTCCTGCAGAAAAATAATCTTCCTGAAATAGGTTTCTGCAATTATGTAGAACACAATAACCCTGGAGTGGTAATTGCGCGAGCCGCCCAGACTGGAGTACTCGGTACCGGAAATGATGTTGCCATGAAAAATTATAGCAATTTTAGTTTTGTAGGAGGCATAATCTATAACAGACCAGCATTTTTAAAATATAATACTGGGAAGTTTGACGGAAGTGTTTTCGCACAAATGTACCTGGGTGTTTTAATGGTGGCAGGTGGTAACAGACTATTTTCTATAAAGGAGCCAATGGTATTAAAAGACCTCCGCATTGAAGGTAAAATGAGTAATTCGTACAGGGATACTTTAGCACGTAACTGGAAAGACTATAAAGTAGTTAATGCCGGCCTGCCTTCTGTAATGAATGTATTGATAAATGGTTTCCGTGATGCAGGTACATTGAACCAGCAAATGACGTACAGAATTTTTAAAAAAATCTATACGATAACTTTTCCATTCTGGATTCTTGATTATAAAAGTAATAAAGCGTTCCCCGAAGCAATAGGGCTTATAGCAGGTTTGCATCCCTTAAAAAATGAGAACTTTAAATCACTTAGCCTGGCTAATCGCATTCGTATATATTCTTTCTATATTGTTTGTTCTTCGCTTAGTATTGTAACTCCCGTAACTTTTTTCAATAAATTCAAAACAAAAATTTATAATTATTTAAAGAGGTGATTATTAGATGAGCAGTAGAATAACGAAGAACCTCGTAATTGCAATTTATTTTCACCCGGAAGCCTATCCTCCTACTCTTAATGCGATAGGGGAATTGAGTGATTGTTTTGATAATCTTTCTATCATTCACAGGCCTCATTTAAAAGGTAGTTGGGTTTATCCGCCTAATGTACAAGCAATTCCCTCTGGTAAATATATTTCTTCAATAAACCAGGAAAAATCACCCCTTCAAAAAAAAATTAGATTTTTTTTTGAGTTTACCAGGTCATTATTGCGTGAATGCAGGTGTAAAAAACCGGTTGTTATATTAGTATATGATAATTTGAGTTTGTTTGCATATCATTTGATAAGGCCTTTACTGCATAACCATAAGATATGGTATCATAATCATGATGTTACCGAACCAGGTGTTTTAAGAAAATTTTCTATTGGCTGGTTTGCGGCGCGAAAAGAATTAAAAGCATTTAAATATCTTGACATTTTTTCTCTTCCAACAAATGAAAGACTACAGTATTTTCCAATGGATAATTTTAAGGGAAAATATTTCTTCATACCGAATTATCCATCAAAATATTTTTATGCATCATTTTATAAAATTAAAACAATTGGCGAGCCACTCAGGCTCATCTTCCAGGGGAGTATTGGACCATATCATGGAATAGAGGAAATTATTCCATTACTGAAAGAGTCCATAGACGGATATGGTTTGGAATTGATATTAAAGGGGCCCTGCAGAGATGAGTACAAGCAGTTATGCACGGATCTGGCTGAAAAACACGGGGTAAGAAAAAAGGTATTTTTTTTAGGGGTCACACCATATGCAGAAGTTCCTCTAGCCGGTTCAACCTGTCATATAGGAATTGGTATCCTCGCAAAAAATGATATTATGAATACTACTCTGGGTACAGCATCTAATAAGCTGTATGAATATGCTGCGGTTGGATTGCCGGTTATATATTACAACCGGCCAAATTTCACACAATTTTTAAGTAAGTATATCTGGGCTTTACCAACTGAACTCGATACGATCGAAATCAAAAAAAAGATCAGTTTGATAATACGATCTTATGAGCAATTGTCTTTTGCTGCACATGAGGATTTTATGCAGCATCTTAATTATGAAACTGGCTTTGTGAAAATAAAATCGTACATCAGGAATTTATTAGATGTTCTAGCCTGAACAAAGAATAATCAATACTCAAAATATTTATGCTTATCCGATTTCTACAATTTTTACCTGAATTCAAAGGTAAAACCCGCATTTGTACCTGGCTGTTAAGAAATTATATAACTGACAAAAAAGACGTTGTTTTAAAGGCTGAAAAAGGGCTGTATTTCAAAGTGCCCAACTTTAAGGAGCCAATCGGGTTTAGTATCCTCATAAACGGGGCGCATGAGAGAGAAACCTCCAATTTTATTTTGAAACACCTTAGGCCGAACGCTGTTTTTTTAGATATCGGTGCTAACATTGGTGCAATTACATTACCTGTTTGCATTCAACGAAAAGATTTAACGGTTATGTGCATCGAGGCGTCGCCGAAGGTATTTAGCTACCTGTCAGAAAACGTAAAAATGAATAAAATAGGTAATTGCATCCTGGTAAATAAAGCAGTTAGTGATGTTGACGGCCAAAAGGTGCAGTTCTTTAGTCCTCCTGATCAACATGGAAAGGGTTCTTTATCCCCGGTATTTACGGACCAGTCTGAATATGTTGAAACCATAACATTGGACACTTTATTAGGCCAGCACAATCTTAATTCCGTTGACTTTATCAAAATTGATATTGAAGGGCATGAGTATTATGCATTTAAAAGCGCTGAGAAAACATTAAGAAGGCAAAACGCCCCTGTCATACTTTTCGAATTCATTGATTGGGCAGAAAGCCATGCAAAAGACCTCAAGCCCGGTGATGCGCAGAAACTATTAATTGATTATGGATATTTTATTTATAAATTCGAAGAAGGTCGGCCGGTCGGTAAACCACTGGAAAAACCAATTACTGATGAAGGGTTAATTATGCTTTTTGCTACGAAAAAGAAATTTACGACCTGACGGTAATCCAAAAATGATAATTGAATTAAATAGTTGTATGGAATATTGAAATGAAAAAAGTTATATTCTTAATTGCTGTCGCGGCTTATTTTGTTGTTTATGGTTATACAACCCTGACAGTTTATGAATGCCTGTCGGTAGCTCTTTTTGTGTTTTTTATTTTACGTTTTGTTGATGATCTTGGTAAGAAGCTGGTTATATTAGATGTGGCTATCATTATTGCGCTTATTACCTGTTTGCTTCTGCCAATAGCAGGATATCATTTTTTCACGTCAACAAATATGCAATCCAAGGTATGGGTTAATTTCATGAGGGTACCCTCAGCTGACTATTATTCATTTATGTTTCCTGCTACCCTGGCTATGATGTTAGGTATGAAGTTGCCGGTATTCTATCAGAAAATTACATTCAGGAACCAGGTACAGTATATGATTAATGTGAAAACCTACCTGGCACAAACAAAGTGGCAGGGTCTGATTTTGGTTGTTATAGGATTAGTTGCATCTGTCGCTAAAAATTATGTACCGTCTTCTTTAGCCTTTGTGAGTTTTTTATTGAGTTATTTAATGTTTGTTGGAATATTTTATTGCCTTTATTCCAATATGCCATTTAAACGCTCGATATTGATTGCTGTTTTTGGTGTATTGATAGTTCGTTCTATTTTAGGCGGCATGTTTGGGGAAATGATATTCATGGGTGCATTAACAATAATATTGTTAGTGCTGGGTTACAGAATAAGCTTTACCAAAAAATTTTTAATTTTAGTCGCTGGTATATTTGGCATTATTATTCTTCAGGCAATAAAACCTGGTTTAAGAAAGCAAACCTGGTCAGGAAAAAATAAGGGTAATGAAATCGCTATTTTTAGTGATTTAATAAAGGAGAAAATAAGCGATCCCGCCAGTATACTTGACGATAAGAGAATGCTGTTTCTCATGTATGCGCGCTTTAACCAGGGACAAATTATTTCCAATGTGCTTTATTCTGTTCCAGCCAGGTTTCCTTATGCTAATGGGGAAACAATTGCAACCTCTTTAGCTGCCTCTATTGTGCCAAGGGTAATATGGGCGGATAAACCGGAAGCAGGGGGGGCCTACAATTTTCAACGATTTTTGGGAATAAAATTAAAAGGATGGAGTGCAAATGTTAGTCCTTTTGGCGAAGCCTGGGGCAATTTTGGGAGAATAGGAGGCATTATTTTCATGTTTTTTTTCGGGTTATTGTTTAACTTCTTTTTGTTTTATCTCTTAAAAGTAGCTGTAAACTATCCCTCCATCATTCTCTGGTTCCCATACCTGTTTTTTTATGCCGTTAGTATTGAGAATGATGTGCTCACCATGGTCAACTCCTTTAGCAAGGCAGCCATTTTTACTTATTTTTTTTATAGGGTATTCCCTAAGATTTTTGGTTTGAAAATTTAAGAACATCCCGCCTGAATTTTTTTTAAAAGTTAAAATTATAGATAGTTTGAAAACAGCATTAATTACAGGTATTACAGGCCAGGATGGTGCTTATTTAAGCGAGCTATTGTTACAAAAGGGTTATCGCGTTGTAGGCCTGACAAGAAGTTATAACCAAACCAATTTTAAAAGTTTACACTACCTGGGTATTCTTGACCAGGTTGTACTGGAAGACTGTGATCTTACTGATATTACCCAGATTCTTAAGCTCATCTATAAATACAAACCTGATGAAATTTATAACCTGGCGGCTCAAAGCTCCGTATCCCTTTCTTTCAACCAGCCAATTGGAACCATCCAGTTTAATATAATTTCAGTGTTGAATTTGCTGGAAGCTATTAAAATGGCTAATCCCATCAGCCAGATAAAATTATACCAGGCCTCCAGTAGTGAAATGTATGGACTAGTTAAAGAACTTCCCATAACAGAAACCACTGTTTTTCATCCGCTAAGCCCTTATGCAATTTCGAAAGCCAGCGCACATTGGCTCACAGTTAACTATCGTGAATCTTATAACCTATTTACATCCTGCGGCATTTTATTCAACCACGAATCTTACCTGCGAAGTGATAATTTCTTTATGAAAAAAGTAATTTATGAATCATTGCGCATCAGGTATAATTTACAGACTAACTTGTTTGTAGGTAATATTGATATAAAGAGAGATTTTGGGTATGCCAAAAGATATGTGGAAGCTATGTGGCTGATGTTGCAGCAGGAGAAACCGGATGACTATATCATCGGTTCAGGTAAATCAGTTTCATTGCGAAGTATTATTGAACATATTTTTTCACGGCTAAATTTGTCGATGGATAAGCTGATCATTGATAAAGCATTATATCGTCCCACCGATATTGTCGATATATACGGCGACAATACAAAAGCCAAAAAAAACCTTAACTGGGATTATAATCTTGATTTTTTTGACGTAATTGATATTATGCTGGAGGAAGAGGAGCGGAATAAATTTTTAATTAATGGCAGATAGAATTAAAGTAGTATTTTTTCAAAGGAAGCCATTTCCCATTCATAAAAGTGTGGAATTCATTTTTGCAGACGTCAGGAACAGGATGCCCCTGTCCGTGCAATGTTTTACAAAGGTATTCCGATTTTATAGCAAGGGAGTTTTACAACGTTTAGGTATTATCTGGGAAGCATACAGGAATCAAAGAGATGTAAATCATATTACCGGTGATATTCATTTTTCCGCGATACTCCTTGCCCGGGAAAAAACCATGCTCACCGTGCTTGATTGCAGGATGTTGTCAGATTCACACGGTATTAAACATAAGCTCTTTAAATATTTTTGGTTTACGCTTCCGCTAAAGAAATGTGCGCTGGTAACTGTCATCTCGGAAGCTACTAAACTCGAACTCGTTAAATTCACTAACTATCCCGAACAGCAGATCCGGGTAATACCCGTAGCCATATCACCGGAGTTTAAATACAGTTTCAAAGCCTTTAATGCCAAACGGCCTGTAATACTGCAGGTGGGCACTATGCCTCATAAAAACCTGGAGCGTTTAATAAAAGCGCTTAATGGAATAAGTTGCCAGTTGAACGTGATCGGTTCGTTATCCGAACCTATTAAAGAATTGATGCTGGCTAATAATATATCTTACCATAATGAATCAGGCATCACACAGGAAAGGCTATTGGAGTTTTATTTAAGTTGCGATATGATCAGTTTCGTATCTACTTATGAAGGCTTTGGGATGCCTATAGTAGAAGCCAATGCAATAGGAAGACCGGTCATTACCAGTAAGATCTTATCAATGCCAGAAGTGGCAGCGGATTCGGCATGCCTGGTTAATCCCTTTGATGTTGAAGATATAAGGGCAGGAATTCAAAAAATAATACATGACGAAGCTTACCGGGATGAGTTGGTCAGTAACGGATTGGAGAATTGCAAGCGCTTCGATCCCGACAAAATTGCTGGCTGTTATCTTGAATGCTACAAAAAATTAAGCGGTAAATTTGTGAAAACAAAGGAAGTAGTGGCGTGAAAAAATTATTAATTTTTGTAGACTGGTTTTTGCCCGGTTATAAGGCGGGCGGACAAATACGCTCTTGCGCCAATCTTGCCTTCGCTTTAAAAGACGTTATGGACGTGCATGTTGTGACCACCGATCGAGACCTCGGTGATGAACAGGCCTACGATACAGTGATAAAAGATGAATGGATTACGTTGGATGATAACCTGCGTGTGCTTTACCTGTCGCCCAAAAAAAGGGGGTTCAAATCCATACAATCAATAATCCGGTTAGTGAATCCCCACTGTGTTTATCTTAACAGCATGTTTTCATTCAACTTTACCCTTCTTCCTATTGAAATATGCCGGTACGATGATTTAAATACAAAAATTATTCTGGCACCCCGTGGCATGTTACACAAAGGAGCCCTGCAATTTAAAAATTTCAAAAAGAAAATCTTCTTTCATGCATTCAAAGTGCGTGGTTTTCAAAAAAGAATTGTTTTTCATGCAACAGATATAACGGAAGAAACAGACATTAAAAATATTTTTGGTCAAAAAAGTAAAATAGAATTTGTGCTGGATTATCCTTCCTCTAAACAGGATGCCCTTGAAATTATTGAAAAGAAACCCGGATCGTTAAAATGCGTTTTTGTATCCAGGATCTCTCCCAAGAAGAATTTATTGTTTTTAATAGCACTTTTAAAAAAGGTGAAATCCAATGTGTCTTTGTCCATTGTTGGCCCGGTTGAAGAAGAAGAATATTGGAATCGATGCCTTGAACTGGTGAATACGCTTCCATCCAATATTAAAGTTGATTACCTCGGCGCCATTCCAAATCATGACCTCGCACCAGTTTACAGGCAAAATCATTTATTTATTCTTCCTACCCATGGTGAAAATTTCGGACATGTAATTTTTGAATCCTTATTAAACGGACGTCCCGTATTGATCAGCGATCATACACCCTGGAAAGATCTGGAATCACAGAATCTTGGCTGGGATTTACCCTTGTCTGATAAACAGGATTTCCTGAACAGGTTAGAAGAGGCCGCCAATTGGAACCAGGATCAATTTAATAGTTACTGCGCATCGGGCTGGCAATTTGCACATGCCTATAATAAAGAATCAAGTCTTAAAAAAGAATACCTTGAACTTTTCAATTAGGCTTACAATAATATGAAGAACCAGGTAAACATAGCTACTTATAATAATGACTGGTACAAGGCTGAGATCGGGGCATCCAGGATCAGGCAATGGTTATGGTATTTTACAAACGTATTATTTTTTATCAATCCGCTAAATCCAATTTCGGCTTTAAAAATATTTCTACTTAGAATCTTTGGTGCTATTATTGGAAACAATGTAGTTATCAAACAATCGGTTAATATTAAGTACCCTTGGAAACTTGTTATAGGAAATAATACATGGATTGGTGAAAATGTATGGATCGATAACCTGGCAAAAATAAGTATAGGCAGCAATGTTTGTATTTCACAGGGGGCCATGCTGCTTACCGGCAATCATGACTTTTCAAAACCTGCGTTTAATTTAATAGTGAAGGAAATAAGTATTGAGGATGGTGTTTGGATTGGAGCCAGGGCAATTGTTTGCCCGGGGGTAAAATGTAGTTCGCATGCGGTGCTAAGTGTTATGTCGCTCGCCAATAAAAACCTGGAACCCTATACTGTTTACCAGGGGAACCCCTCGGCACCTGTTCGGCAACGCGTCATAGAATAAGGATACCCCTTATGAAGATCTCTATCATAACAGTATCATATAACAGCGCTGCCACCATACGCGATACATTGGACAGCATCCTTTCTCAGGACTATCCTGATATTGAACATATTATTGTTGATGGAGGTTCAACCGACGAGACGCTGACAATTGTTCGGGAATTTCCTCATGTATTTAAAATAATCACCGAAAAAGACAACGGTTTATATCATGCCATGAACAAAGGAATTACAATAGCGAGCGGAGAAATTGTTGGTATTCTAAATTCCGATGATGTATATGCGCAATCTTCAGTATTATCAAAAGTTGCAAGACGGTTTTCCGATGAGAATGTAAACGCTTCCTACGGAGACCTTCAGTATGTAAAAGCGACAAATACCAACCAAGTGGTTCGCACGTGGAAATCAGGACGATTTAAACCGTCGGATTTCTATTTTGGATGGATGCCGCCTCATCCCACATTCTTTGTACGAAGATCGGTATATACGCAGTTAGGGCTTTTTAATACTTCTTTAATTACTGCTTCTGATTATGAGTTAATGTTACGCGTTCTTTTTAAAAACCGTTTCAAAGCTGTGTACATTCCTGAAATACTGGTAAAAATGAGATCGGGTGGTTTAAGTAATTCTTCTATCCGTCAAAGGCTGGCGGCAAATAAAGAAGACAGGATAGCATGGAAAACGAATGAACTAAAACCTTATTTTTTCACCTTGTACCTGAAACCTTTAAGAAAGATATTTCAGTTTTTAATGAAATAGTATTACAAAAGCTGATGAAAACGACTATTAATGCCAATGAATTGGAGTTTGAGCCCACTGCTCATGGGGCCGGATTAAAAAAAGTACTGATTCAATCGTTTGATACATCAACAAAACTTACCCAGTTGGCTTTAGGTAAATTGAAGCCGGGGGAAAGTATTTCACCGCATTCGCATAATAGCATGGAAGAAATTTTTTACTTTCTTAAAGGCGAAGGAATATATATCATTGACCAGGAAAATATATCCGTTACTCCTTCGATGGTAGTACGTATTCCCGCTGGCGTTCAGCATTCCTTAACTGCAATCGGGATAACGGAACTTGAATTCATTTATTTAGGAATTGCAACAGGATAATACAAAAATTATAACCCTTATTTTTTAATCGATATCGTTTGGTTGAGAGCATCACTTCAAAATCACAGCCTCGCTTTCCATCCTTTTTTTAAATAATTACAACGCATGAAATTTTTGTTATTCTTATTTGTGTCTTATTGCGCGGCAAATGACTGTTTTTCGCAAACAAGCTACCGGGAAGAGTATAATGGCCCGTTCAATAGCTGGGCAAATGTAAAAAGCAGGTTTAAGGCAGCAGCTGATGGCAATAAAGATGATACAAAGGCTTTACAGATGGCATTGGATTCGTTAACAACTATAGCCAGTGTCTTATTCAATGATAAATCGAACACCAAATATCTTGTTATCTATTTGCCGGCCGGAATATATAAAATTTCGCAAACGTTGAAACTAACTGGTAAAATAGGTGTTAGTTTTATCGGGGAAGACCCGGAAAAAACAATTATTAAATGGTACGGTGGCGATAATGATACCATGTTTAATAGCAACCGGTCAGCTTACATTAAAATTAGTCGGATAACCTGGGATGCAAATAATAAAAAAAAAATCCAGGTTTTAGGGGTGCATTACAAGGATGTTTCTGCACCTAATTTCGCCCCAACAAGTATTGAATTAAGTGATATGATTTTTAAGGGTAATCCAGAGTATGGGATAGCTACGGGAACTTATTCTTCAGATGGTACCGGTATGATGGATTCGGAAGTGGCGATCAAACGGTGTAAGTTCATATCCTGCCAGGGAGCCGGTATTTCGATCAAAGGATTTAATGCGTTGGATTACTGGATCTGGGATTCTGAATTTATTGATTGTAATATAGGAGTTAGCTGCAGCCTTGGGAATTATCATATTTATCAATCACACTTCTATAATTCCATTACAACTGATGTTAATATTAAAGATGCAATGTATTCTTCTATAAGAAATTGTTATTCAAATAATGCCAAGGCATTCTCTATCGACTTAGGTGCAAGCTGCAATGCGTTCAAAAGGATATTCCAGGGCAATTTTGTAAAAGGCTGCAAATCAGTGCCTATTCAATACCATCACCAGGGGAAGATTACGCTGATGGATAATTTTTTCCTTAATGATAGCAGTGTTCCTTTTAGTATCGATTACAATAGCTGGTGCAAAGGGAATTATGATCTTCTTTCAATAGATAATAGTTATAATGAAGCTAATCCCCAGAACCTCAGAAAGGATTTTCCTTCCAGGGTGCATTCGGTTGAGGATAAAAAATTTAACAGTAAAACCATGAGGATGCCTGCCATTAGGCCTCTTCAGCCTTTTGTATCATATATTAAAAGAAAAATTTTTGAGGTTCCTGCTGATGCCGGGTCAGAAGCCATTCAAAAAATTATTAATACAGCTTCGGCGTTGAAAGGTCAACGTTCCATTGTGCATTTCCCAATGGGTAATTATAATATCAGCAAAACAATTGAAGTACCCGCAGGCAGTGATATTCAGATAATAGGTGATGGGTTATTATATGCAAGTGTGTTTAAAAAGATAACCACCAACGAAGGAGAGTTTAATTTCTTCAATATAAAAGGCCCTTCTTATATCACGGTAAAGGATATTCAAATTGACCAGGAGGGCGCACGTGATAAAACTGTTGCTTTTAATTTTACCAACATCGATCAACCAAAATCGCAGGTAAGAATAGACCAGATTTATTCCAAGGCAACCAATACACTATATATCGATAAACTCAATTATACCTATTTTGAAAAAAATAATTCTTTCTTTTCAAATGGCAATACTATCATTGGCGGCGATAAAGTAAAAACCGGAACCGGTACCAGCAGGTTAAACTGCTTTGGCGGGCAAAGTGCCGGAGTGAGATTGGAAAACAATGCCACTATGGTGGCAATGGATTGCTGGTGGGAAGGTTCCTATAAAAAAGATTTCATTCCTCTAAATCTGAATGGAAACGGTAATCTCACGGTTGATGGCGCATTGTACGCCCCCTTGGATCAAGATTCAGGAATAGTAGTCAATGTATCTAATTTTAAGGGAAACATCGCTTTACTCAATATGTACCTGAATGGCAGCATCGATGTTAAACCAAATTCCCCAGGATTGAATATGTTAATCTGGAACATTCATATTTACAATAAGCAGGATCCATTTGCATTTCTTCGACAAAAGTTGGCTTCTAAAATTGCTATGATGGGTATTTCCTCACAGTGTTTTAACAAGGATGGTGTAAAATGTAACACCGAAGAACTGATTTCGCTTTCTGATGTAGTGATTAATATTCCTGATCTCAATGGATTTCTTAATGACCTTACAAAAGAAAACCGGAAATCAGTACCTAAACCATATATTAATCTGGCGAATGGCGTAAGTAATATTTATATTTCAAGGGTAAGTGTGTTGAACGGAACAACTGCCTGTTACTTTCGCTAATAAGTTAATGACGCACACTATGTTATTTTCTTCCCTAAGAATTTTACCTGCAAAAGAATATTTATTTAATATCAGCGTTTAATACTCTAAATATAATTATGATTTAATCTTCCGGGCAGTAATCTATTGTAAAAATATTTACTATTTAGAAACATTTTGTGTAATGAAAATATGAGGCTGTTAGTTATTTATTGAGACTTTTGACAATCCTTCCTCCTCAAAAGCCTCAATAATACATACAATCTATTTAATTTTGTAATATTTTTGCATTCCATTGCTGGTCATATCGAGAATTATGTTTGCCTTACACCAGTGTAGATGATATATAAATAAAATAGTATACCAAGGGCAATATCCCACGTCATTTTATTTATTGCGGAGTTGATGGGTGATATCCGTTTACCGTTTAATCACTAACTCATGGCGATTGTTCCAATGCCACGCGCTTCTTTTGGAAAGTATGTGTGGTAATTGAGTTGTTATGACTTTAACAAAAGAATTGACCATTATTTAATACAGGTGCC
>JBDSBP010000085.1:0-8654 GCA_039921525.1 Chitinophagaceae bacterium
AATGCTTTCGAGAGTAGTCCTGAAATACTTGTACAAATCAACCAGGTAATTCCCTGCAACAGTAAAACCATACCGGCATCGAAGATAAGAGCATTGTTTTCTATCTTATCCGTACCAAGAAAAAAGATTAACTCTCCGGTCGCTAAAAATAATACTATTACTAATATTTGCGCCAAACTAATAATAAAACCCAACGCAGCACCCGACCAAAGATTCTTTCTTAACATTTCGCGGTTATCGTTGCCAAATCGCAAAAATTCGAAGTGCAAAAAAGTTTGATGGCCAAAATCTACCATAGAAATCAGGCTGATTAAGGCCTGGATAGCAATCCATATTCCATAGACTTCCACGTTCCAATGGCTTAGATAAATCGGAACAATCACCAGTTGCGAAACTATAGTGACTAAGATCCGGACCCAGGACGCTACACTTCCGAAGATTATCCTTGAGCTTGTTGACATATCATCATAATTAACTCATATCATTTACATTTAAGTAGGATTTCTACTTATAATAATTTCGCAGTAACAACAATAAGGAAGCGTTCCAAGGGAAATTAATCGTATATCAACAAAGTTTCATCAAACATTTAAAAATCTCCCTATTGACATACCAAGCATAAGATGACTTCAAATTTGTTATCAGCGATCAGCATTCCGCTATACGGAAATCATAATTATCTTACTACTGATAGCTGATAGCCGATAAATGCGCATAAAATATTTTAACAATGCCAAAAGAACTTGTCAACAAACATTCGCCTATTTTAAAATGACCTCATTTATCCATTATATATTAGTACAAGCCCACTCAAAATTATGGCGCAAGCTATGTTCATCTTCACACTTCTGTTTTTCTCTTGGTTTTCGCTTTATTTTTATATTCATACCCGTATCCATACCCATAATTATTTCCGGAGAACCCTCTTGAACTAACGCCATTAAAAACCAGGCCTATATTCTTCAGCTCGTTCACTTCGTTGGTTTTCTCTAGTCGCTGTAAAATCTTTTTGGGAGTATGCTTATGTCGCACAACATATAAAGTAGCATCACATTTTTTTGACAGCACATAAGCATCTGGCATGGTTGCTACTGGTGCGGAATCCAAGACTATATAATCGAACTTTTCACTTAGATTGTTCAGAAGGTCGTTTACACGGTCACTTGATATAAGGTCAGAGGGATTGGAAGGTAATGTTCCTGCTGAAATTAAATAAAGATTTGAATTTACTTGTGTTTTTTGTATGATATCACTTATTTCAACATCACCCAATAAAAAATCGGCCACTCCGGCCAAGTTATCCATACCTAGTTTTGAAGTTAGTGCCGGATTGCTAAGGTCGAATTCAACAACTACTACCTTTTTGCCGGACATGGCTAAACTAAGCCCCAGGTTAGCAGTTACAAAGCTCTTCCCATCTCCGGATATCGATGAAGTGATTAAGATCTTTTTACCTTTGGCAGTGATACCCAAATGAGAAAGGGAAGTTCGTAACATCCGAAACTGCCCTGTAATATAGTTTGACGAGCCCTCCTGAAGCAACAATGGCAGTTTAGATTTGTGATATATAATTTCCCCTAAAATCGGGAAAGAAGTCATGGCTTCTATTTCCTTGCGAAAAAGTATTGTTCGGTTAAAGGATTCATGTGCGGAAACAAACAGAACACCTAATGTAAGCGCGAGGATTACTGCTATAAAGTAAGTTATTAAATTACTTTCATTTACCGGTTCTAAAGTTGATTGTGCTTTATCAACAATGCGGCTGTCAGCGACATCAGAAGAATGGGAAAGCGCCGTTTCCTCACGCTTTTGAAGTAAAAACATATAAATGCTGCTTTTGATATTTTGCTCACGGTTAATTTCCACCAGTTCACGCTCTTGTTGAGGAAGGCCTTGCAAAAGAGAATTATAAGTATTATTAGTTGAATTAATATTAATTTTACTGGCCTCCAGGCTTTTCTTCTGAGTGTTGATATTCGCCAAAATATTGGGCTTCAACTTTTGAATCTGGTCAAGTAAAGAACCAAGCTGGGGATTGTTTTCGCCTGTTGTTCTCTTTAATTTTTCGTACTGCAATTCAAAATTAGTAAGTTTTTCAATCATACCGGTAAGAAGCGGGTCATCCAACGTAGCAGGCCCGATACCAGAACGGCTGTCATCAGATAAAATATCCGATTCTACCTGTTTTAACATAGCAAGTTTCACATTAACGTCACTCAACTTTTGATCGTTATCGCTCACGTTCTGCAAAAACATAGTACCCTGTGAACTAAGATTAATGGCACCTTTCCGCGCTTTATACTGTTGCAGCTGCTTTTCTATTAAGCCGAGGTCAGTTGACACTAATTTTATACGTTCCTCCAAAAAAGCAAGGGTATTAATGCCTAGTTTATTCTTGTCATAAACAGATGCCTGCTCGTAGGCAGCTACCAGTACATTTATTATTTGTTCGGAACGATTGGGGACCTCCCCCTTAAACTTTAGATTAACAACGCTGGATTGCTTGTTTAATGAAGTTACACTCAGATTTTCGATAAGCTCATTAACAACCCTCTTAGGATTAACTAATGAAAAATATAAAGGTCCATTAAAATGATAAGCGGTATTATTAGGCAGAAAACGCAGAAGTCCATAAGGAGAATTTATCCATTTACCCGACTGGTAGGCATACCCATTAAACTTGATTAACGTGGTATTAACGTCATAAGTAAAATCCACGCGCTTTACTTCAGTCAGTGAATCCGGACTGTACAATTCAATTTTGACAGGTGAGCTGTTATACGCAGAAGTATTTGTCCATTTGCCCGCTTCATAAACAGGGGCATAAAGTTTAAGGGCAATAACAACCTGGTGCATTAACGCCTTAGATTTTATGATCTCTATTTCATTTTCAATAACTTTTTTGCTGGCCAGGGGATCGAGGCTTTCTACTATTTTGGAGTCTTCCGTTCCTCTTCGCTCGTCCTTAATTAAGAGGGTAGCATTCGTTTCGTAAACGGGCACTTTAAATTGTAAATAAAACCAGGCTCCGCCAATTGCCAGAGCATTTAATAACAGGAAAACAGGCCAGAAAGGAAAATATTTTGCCCAAATAGAGCCTGCTAAATTTTCATCTGTTTTAGGATTATAGTATGGTTCAGATTGCATTTTAAATTACTTTCGGTTTAGCAATAAATGAATGATTCGGCTGGGTGTAAATAAAATTCATGGTTATTATTAAAATGTGGTTAATATAAGTTTACTTATAGCTATTTAATCAGAATTGATTTGTAGTTAACGTAATCATTCTAATTCCTCTAAAAAGGCTCAAACGCTCTTCGATCGTATCTTTTGAAGATACCTAACCGATTAATCCTGACTCCTGTAACGCTTTAATGACGTGCGTTTTACGATATCATTCGCTGCATTCAGGTAATTTTAGGCGCAGCTATTTACTAATTCATTTTAATTGACGCACTTATCCATAGATTTCATCATTGATCTATAAAACGGCTATTAAGAAGTTAAAGTATATATATTCAAACCTATTTCGATAATGTTACTATTTCTCTTAAACTGAATAGATTAAGATCATTAATATAATTAGTGTATGACCAAATATCTGATATTGCGTTATTCAATTGGATATGAACAAGGCTTCGCCTTTGTAAGCCACAAAACTTTTTCAAATTTAACTCATAAACGTATGTAATGAACCTTTAGTACCTGTAATTCGATTAAATATCACTATAATTATCAACACTCAACAAATGAACAACATTGAATTAGGATTTGCCTCCATTTGTAGAAATTAGTAATTATTAGCCAAAATGTTTTGGTACTAATCGTTTCAAAAACCATATGACGTTGTAAACGTTAGATTTCTTTAAATAGGCATTCAAAAAATCCTAGACAAACATGCCCGGTTATCTACTAACGATGGCTTAAAGAATATTTACCTGTAGAGTTTTATAAATTCGTTTAACTGCTATCCAACTAGCGCTAATATTGAATTTCATGGGTAAGGGTATTTCGGTATTCCAACAATAAATAAACCCTTAATTACCCAGAATTATTTTTTATTTTGCCAGTTGTTCATTTCTTACAATTTCATCAATGGTTTCCTTAATTACTGAATTTTGTTGTATCAATCTTATATCAACTAATTTTGTTTCATTGAGTGCATTTTTTACAAAGTTGGCTAAAACCATATTAATAGACAGATTGCTTTCCGCAAACTTTCTGGCATTCAACTTCTTCATAGTGGTATCAATAGATAACGCATCCTGAATCGCTTTTGTCAACATCTCCTGGTTTTCAGGTTCAACAATAATTCCCATATCAGACGAATTCATTATATCGTACAAACTTGTGCCGGGGTTTGCTGTCACAATTGCTACGCCACCTGTAGCTAATATTGTACTGAGTTTGGACGGCATAACCAGGTCCCCTGCCTTTGATTTCTGAAGTATTAAATGAAAATCGGCTACATTGAGAAATGAATTAAATTTCGAACAATGCTGAAGAGGAAGAAATGTAAAATTTTCAAGCCCAAGTTTTTCTTTTAATTCAACCAGTTGAATTTTATATGGACCAGAACCGGATATTACGAATTTTACGTCATCATTCTTTTCAAAGTGCTTGGCAACATGTAAAAGTTCTTTCAAACCCTGCTTTTCACCAATTGCCCCGGAATATAAAATAATTCTGTCAGTAGCCTTGAAGCCAAATTGCTGCTTTAAGCTACCTTTACCGGCCATTGGATAAAACAGATTCGTGTCTACCCAATTGGGGAAGTAAATACTTTTCTTTGAACACTTTTTCTGCAGTTTCCACATCATTCCTTCAGAAATGGTGCTGATATAATCTGCATTTTTCAAAATATACTTCTCCACTACCCCCAAACTTTTTAAAATGGCTGATGATTTTATCATCCCCAATTCTCGTGCAGCATCAATTTGAAGATCCTGAACATGATAAATAAATTTAGCTCGCCTGATTTTTTTATATAAAACCCCCAATAAGCCTAATTCAAAAGGGGGAGCGACTGTTAAAACAAAACTATGTCTCTTTGAAAATAATACAAAAAAGACAGCAATATATGCAAAAAAGGATATGGTGAATTCAGATAAGAGACGCTTTAGCCCTGTGGGGCTGGTGGGTATATAATGCGGACACCTGATAATGGTTATGGGTTTGGCACCTGGGTCATTTAATTGTCTTACTTCTTTTTTATACCACCACCTGCTTTTCTTATATTCTTTTTGAACTTTCCATTCAGGATAATAAGGAAAAGTAGTTATAACGGTACACGTAAATGAGTTTTTAGAAAGCCATTCAATCATCTCGCCATTATACTTCCCAATGCCTGTGAGCTCAGGATAGAAATTCCCAGTGATCAATAATAATCTTTTACTCACTTTTTCTTGTTTTGGTGTGTTAAGTCAATTAAAAAGACATCATAGGCATGGAAATACTAAAGATAAAAATCATCAAAGGGCAACAATGGAGATGGAGGATTTAAAAAGCCTTGTTAGCTAAAAGAGCTTACCCAGCTCTTAAAAATAAATCACACCCCGACATTTGTAGAATATCCTTTAAATCGTCTTAAGATTTAATAAAAAACTATCTTCAAAAAATCGTCAGAAGGAATATCGGGAGGAAATTACTAGGAATGGACTTTAAAACTCGAAAGGTAATACAATTAATACTCTTAAGCTTGGTTAGTTAGTTTTTTTATTGATTTTATATAATATGAATATAAATGTACAAAATAAATGATGTAGAAGAAACAAAACTTTATATTTATTTTTAATCAGTGCAAGGTTTTAATTATTGAACCCCGATTGATACTTATAAATTTGCTCCTTCCTTTTCTTCTCAAATGATACCTATCAAAAGTTAGTTTTAGTAATATAACTAAATTTCCTGATTTATGAAAGGGTTTTGTTATAAGACAATTATGAGGGGAAAAAGTCGTAGTCTTCTCCAAAATATACTTGAAATTTTCGGAATTCCATCTTTTCGTTAAACACGCATAAGAATAGGGCCCGGAAAAAAATACACCTTTCCATCATTTTTGAATTATTAGCAGGACGTTCTTCTTAAATCTTCTCAAAAATCAATACCGGTTTGTTACGCGGCAAGCTGCTCTTTTTTTGTACTTTTTCTAAATGATTTTGCTCCATAGCTCCAGCATTTATTCTGGCGCATGTATTTGCCTCCAATACATATATACCCTTAGGCCTTTCTAAAAAATCTTCTGTACAATGCAAATACTATGATCGCTGAAATCAAGGTAATATTCATATATTATGTACTGCACTGCTTGCTTTCGAGGTAAAAAGGTTCAACTCCTTAATATAACGAACTGCTTACCTGGTAATTTATAGTATCATGGGTATACCTGGGCTATCGTAAGACAATCTATGCCTTTATCGGCTGTTTTGATCTTCTTAAACATACCCATTTCGCAAGATTATAGCTGAACTACGTATCGGTTCACCCAATCCAGCTAACAATCCATTCATGTAATAGAACGCCCCCGGGACTAATTACCCCTACCGCTAAATAAGGGGGATAAAAATTCAACGAGAGATTTAAAGCGTTATCTTAGCGCAAATCTGATGAATAAAATTCGGCTGCTTGCACAATTGATCATAAAAATTGACTCGCGTATATTAACGAGCCTTTTGTTAATTTCCAAACATAAAATGCTTACCAAAAGCAATGTCAAAAGATTTACTATTTATTAACTGATGCCCTTTTATTTGGGGAATCTAGAAGCTTTGCAGATAAAGGAAACACAGTTAACAATAAGTAATTTTTTATTTAAAAAAAGATAATTTTGTAATAAATCAAATAAAAGTATATGGCTAATGGTAGTTTGGTAAAGATTGTTAAAATATTCTATAAATATATATTTCGCCAGTTTAAAGATGAAGAGATTTTAAAAATGTTAATGAATGAGTATGTTAAGCAGTTTATTTTATTAAAGAAGGATTTCTTTTTTATACAGATTGGCTCGAATAATGGCAAAAACAATGATCCGTTATTTGACCTTGTGAATAAATACGGTATCAAGGGCATCCTTATCGAACCAGTGCCTTATATATATGACAAACTAAAAGAAAATTATAAGAAAAATGATGGGCTGATATTTGAAAATGTAGCCATTGGGCAGCCAAATGAAGGTTTAAAATTTTATCGATTAAAGAAATCTGAAAACACCGATATTCCATTCTGGTATGATCAGCTAGGATCATTCAACAAAGAAGTGATACTTAAACACAAAGATCATATTCCCAACATGGAGGAACTATTAATTGAAGAGCCAGTGGAGGTGCGATCCTTTGAATACCTCATTAAAAAACACAACGTAGGAAGAATTAACCTGATCCATATCGACACAGAAGGATACGACTATGAAGTAATTAAACTAATTAATTTTGATGAGGTGGCAATTGATGTAATCCTGTTTGAAAACAATCATTTGTCAGCAGCTGATTATGCCGCGTGTATAGAACTGTTGAGAAAAAATAAATTTAATGAGATTGTGAAGCTGGGGCATGATACCATGTGTATACATGAGAATCAGAAGGATTTTTTGCCGGTGATGAACAAGGTGTTGAAATACAGGAAGTAAGCTGTTTGATGATTCGGAGGCTGGTTTTAAATTCTTTTGATGTTTTGATTTGGTAATGAGTTAGAGTGGTAAGTTATATCAGTGAGGGACCTTTGCTTTCCTGCAGTGATTTAGAATCCTCCGAAAACAAGCATGGTTTCCGGGCGATTGCGTGTCGGGAATGTTGAGAGAGGATATTTTTTTTACCAACTTTTAGAGGGGGTGAAGAAGAAAGCATTCCCATGCCCAGGCTGAAGCCATTCATCATAAAAAGCATTCTCTTATAATTATAATTAGATCGTTCCTCCTGTTCCATAATATTACTTTTGAAGCCTTTCCAAAAAGGCAGTATTTAATGGAGCACAAGAAAATCTTATTACATGATTACCTTGACAGATAAGAAAATCGATGATATTTCTCAACAACTCGATGGTGGGATGGCTTGATATTATAACAAAAAAACGGGAGAAGTAAAGTCAGTTTTAAGTGGCAAATTGATAATTCAGGCGACTATCCTCAAAAATGGTTTGATTTCAAAAACAAACGATATTTTGAATTTGTGAAAGATCAAATTGAACGAATTAATAGCGAGGAGTAATTTGATAAAAAGATGAAGGATGAACAATAAAGAATTGGAAGAGCAGGTTAAACATTTATCAACCTTATTGATTTATGAGAAAGGATTTGTATGTTCCGTCGACATGCTTTTGAAACTCGGCTACCTGAAGAAAGAAGCCTATGAATCATGGAGATTTGGCAGGATCGGGTATTTAGAAAAAGTATGTAACGCAAATTTAAGCAAGCTTTCGATAATCAATAAGGCAATACGAAAAATTGCCTTTGATCTAAAACTGGAAAAATCTTCGACCAGCTATGAAAAGTATGGAAAAGGAGTCAGTCGCAGATTAATTTTCAGTAAATCAGGAAACAGAAATATTGAAGATGCGTATGCAACGCACTACCTGGATAAGAAAAGGATGAATGAGTTAAAAACGACTACTTTAAAAAACAGCTAAGATATTAATTCTACTTTGACAAGTCATGAAGTGTT
>JBDSBP010000086.1:0-8312 GCA_039921525.1 Chitinophagaceae bacterium
TGCATTCAACCCCACATTTAGTTGGCGCAATCCGAAGGACTCCATCGTTTCAACGGATCAAAACCCCTCTGTTGCCGGATTAGCCGGGTATTACCGGGTAACTGTAACCGATGCCACCGGGTGCAGCATTTTAGATAGCACGCTGGTTACATTAAGTCCCCGTCCAAAAGCTTCTATGACGGGCGCCGCAACAATATGCGAAGGGGGAACCGTTAGCCTTGTCCTGGCGGTAACAGGTACGGGTGTAATCAGCGGCACGCTAAGTAGTGGTGATGATTTTAGTGGTAATGCCCCAACAATAACAATAGTCGTTTCACCAACAACCACAACCGCTTATACCATCGTGAGTTTGTCCGATGCAAACTGCACCTCTATCCTCGCTGACATACCGGATACTATTACCGTTACTGTAACTCATTCCGGAGACTGGCATTCGACTATTGATGGCGATTGGAATAAGGCTGCCAACTGGTGCGACAATATTGTGCCTACAGCTTCAACAGATGTGAGTATCCCTGCAGGAGGCATTCAACCCGTGATAGGCGCTGCAGGCGGCATTTGTAACAACCTCACCATTAGTGCAGGCGCTTCCCTGACCATCACAGGCTCAAACAGCTTAACGGTTTACGGAGACTTTATAAATAGTGGCGGAACATTTACAGCCGGTACCGGAACGGTAAATTTCAATGCTCCCACAGACATCCAGGTACTGAGTACAGGGGGCAGTAATTTTTATAATATTTCTCATCCGGGCGCGGGAACACTGCAACTGGCCGACACTTCTTTAATAAACACCGGCACCTTTACCAATACAAGCACCGGAGGTGTGTTTGATGCGCTTACTAACGGTCTTGCACATACTGTAACCGGTCTTACTACTATCCAGGGCGGCAACTACCTGGCTGGATCAGCTTCATATCTTTTCAACGGCGGGTTAACAATCGCCGGTGGCATATTCACAGGTAACAGTGGCAATTTAAGCACCACGAATGTTACCATTGGCAGTGGTAATTTGATAGCTCCATCAGGAAGTTTTACGATTACCGGCACCTGGACTAATAACGGTGGTACTTTTACACCCGGAACAAATAAGGTAACATTTAACGGAACTATATCGCAAACAATTACCGGCAGCGCACCAACGATATTTAATAGCCTGACTGCTGCCAATGCCGCGGGCATTAATGCCGGCAATATTACGGTTAATGGCATCCTGACGCTTCAAACCGCCAACCCTTCTACCATAAGAGGCAATCTTGATATGGGTCTTAATACCTTGAATATGGGTGCTACTGCAACAACCATAGGTGCCGGCGATGTTACAGGAATTGTAAGACGATCGACCCTCCTCGCAGGCGTACCCTATACTTTTGGTAACCAATTCACATCGGCCACATTCCAGAATATAGGAAACATCCCCACAGAATTCAGTTATAAGATAAAAATCGGTGCGGCCCCATCCTGGAAAACGGATGGTATTAACAGGGTATATGACCTTGCCTTTAAGAACGGAACAGGCTTCCATGGTGCCGCCCGGTTTCATTACCTGGATGCCGAGCTGAACGGCAATACGGAAACCAAAATGGCTATATATCGTTATATCATTCCTGACCTGTTCCTGTTGGAAAGTGGCAGATCAAACCTCAGCACCACGGAAAACTGGGTTGAACTGGCTAACCTTAGTGGCAGCTCTACCGAAGACGTTGATTTCGGTTTAATGGAATGGACATTCGGCAATTCATCAACAGGAGACAGAGTATGGAATGGTTCCTCTAATTCCGATTGGGCAAATCCGCTGAACTGGACGGGCGGTGTACCGGGGCCACTTGATAATGCCGTTATTCCCGATTCCGCTACCACCGAATTTGATCCCAGGTTACCGGATTCAACTACTATAAACACCCTTACTGTTGACAGCAGCGGTTATCTACTTGGAGGTACCGGGAAACTATTCCTGGCAGGTGCCGACAGTGCCTGGCTTGTTAAGGGAACATTTGCTCCTGACACTAGTACGGTAACATTTACCAACCCCTCTGCTTCTATGGCAGGCCAGTCTGATTTTTATAATGTTACCATTGATACCGGGGCGGCACTTAACATGTCTGAGGGGCAGGTGATGCAAATTTTCGGTGCCATCAACAATAAGGGAAGCTGGAACGTACGGTTTATAAATAACACCATAGCTTATGTAGGAGCTAACCAGGTAGTGATTATCCCTAACGGCGGTTCAGGAGGTTACAACAATCTTGTTTTAGGTGGCAGCGGTATAAAGTCCATGCCGGTTTCGGCTATGGATAACCGTGGAAATTTTACTATTAAGAACCTGCTTTCGGTAACAGCCCTGTCACCAATTACGATAGGAGGAATGATTACCCTGGAGGCGGGGACCACATTTAACGCCGGCGGTTATGATCATACCCTTAAAGGAAACTGGAATAATTCCGGCACATTCGTACCGGGCTCAAATACTCTTACATTCAGCGGCGATTCCCTGCAGACCATCCTTGGAACCACGGTAACCGGGTTTAACAACCTAACGGTTACGGGCAAGGGCATTTTACTAATGCAGGATGTTATTATAAATTCTACCTTAACCCTCACGACCGGCAATGTGGATGTTGGCGCAAAAACGCTCACGATGAGCAATGCCTCTAATGCTATCGCCGGCAGTCCTTTTTCGACCACGAATATGATTATCGCCGACGGGGGCGGAGAATTACGAAAAGCCGGTACTACCGCGGCCCAGGCGGGCTTCCTGTTTCCTGTTGGAGACAAAACAGGCACGGCGGAATATTCACCCGTTACATTAACATTTACCAGTGGAAGTTTTGCAGGTTATTCCGGTGTAAAAGTCAATGATGCCAAACATCCTTTCAATGCAAATACCAGCAATTACCTTAGCCGCTACTGGAGTATTTCTCAAAACGGTTACACGGGCTTTTCAGGTACCGTAGTCGCTACCTATATAGATGGCGGCGCAACCACTGATATTGTAGGCAACGAAACTTTCATCACTATGGCTAAATGGATTGGAACAAAACCATGGCAGTCATTTACTTCATCTATAAATATCACTAATAATACACTTACCGCAATTGGTGTTACTGGTTTTGGTGATTTTTCCGGTATTGATACGTTGCACCCGGTGATTACTAATATTGTTGCAAGTCCTTCGCAGGTTGTTTGTCAAAACACCGGGCTAACACTCACTGCAAATGTAACAGGCGATACAACATTCACTTACTTATGGAGCAATGGTTTGGGAACTAACGCAACTGCTACTCCCTCAACAGCTATACCGGGTACTACCGTTTATAGCGTAACGGTTACCGACGGAAACGGGTCGACAGCAACCTCAACTATAAGTATAACGGTAAGTAGTTTACCCTCCGCCACCATAAGTTACCCTGGCAGTCCTTATTGCAGTTCCTCCGGTATCGCTCTTCCAACATTAACAGGCACTACCGGTGGCGGATTGTATAGTTCTACAACCGGCCTCTCGTTAAATGACACGAGCGGAACTATTAACCTGGGCATGAGTACCCCGGGTACCTACATCGTTACGTATACCATTGAAGAAGCAGGAGGCTGTTCCGCTTTTAGCACCACCGCCACCATTAACATCACCTATCCCGGAACCTGGACGGGTAGTGTAAATTCAGACTGGAACAACGGCAGTAACTGGTTTTGCGGCGCAATTCCCATAGCAACTACCAATGTTTTTATACCGGCGGGTTTAACAAATTACCCTTCCATCACCAGTGGAATAAGCGCGATACATGATATCAATATTCAGCAGGGCGCAACCCTCACCATTACAAATGCCACCTTACAAATTACCGGCGCTATTACGGGAAACGGACAATTTATTGCCGGCAATGGAACTATGGAAATGGCAGGTTCCATTGGGCAAACCCTCCCCCCATCTTTATTTTCCGCTACTATGGTAAAAGACCTTATCATTAATAATCCTTCCGGCGTTATATTAGGGGATACGCTGAATATCATAAATTCATTAACCATATTGAACGGAAGTTTAGCAACAGGTGGTTTCCTAACACTCAAATCTTCGGATACCGGCACCGCAAGGATAGCACCCATAACTTCAAATGACGCTACCCCAATAACAGGTACGGTAACCGTGGAACGGTATGTACAAGGCCGCAGAAAATACCGGTTAATAACCAGTAGCGTAACTTCCAGTGCATCGCCCGTATTATCTGCCGGTGAGGAAAGTTTGTCCATCTGGGGTAACTGGCAGAATAGCGGAAATAATCTAACCGCTAATTATGGAGTGATTATAACCGGTGGTACCAGCGCTGACGGTTTTGATTTGCAAACTACCGGTACATCCTTATATAATTACAATGCCGCCACTCTAAAATTTGTAGCCTTCAGTTCCGCTAATGGTAACAAAACAAAATATACCCCATTAACGGCAGGCCGTGCTTTCTACATGTTCGTATATGGTGACCGTATAAATTCAGTTTCAACTGCTACACCCAATAATACCGTGCTCAGCGCAACAGGAACTGTAATGACCGGTGACCAGGTTTATAATTCCGGTTCGTCTTCACCGCTTAACCCGACTAATGGCAGATTCACGTTACTGGGAAATCCGTTTGCATCACCTATTGACTGGGCTACTGTTCCTAAAACTGATTTGGCCAATACCTACTGGGGCTGGGATCCGAACCTTAGTGCTACTGGGGGATATGTCACAGTACATACCAGTGGAGCGGTTACGCTCATTTCTCCATTTTCAGGCGCAACCGGTTTAACCGAGCACATTCAATCAGGTCAGGGCTTTTTTGTACAAACAACCGGCCCATCCCCGGCGTTAACCATACGCGAGCAGGATAAGGTGGACAATTATAACAGCAGCGCATTTCGTACAACAGGCAATTCCGGCACGAACAATATTCCGTTAATAGCGGTAAACCTGTTATATACCGTTGCCGGTACCCGTATTTTGGCAGATGGTTCCCTGGCTGCTTTCGGGGCCGAATTTTCCGCTGGTATTGGTAATGAAGATGCCGGTAAAATGATTAATACCGGGGAAGGAATAGCCATCTCTAATTCAGGTAAACTATTAAGCATTGATGCGAGGCCGATGCCAAAACAGAGTGATACATTATTCCTGAATATCGCCAGGCTTTCCAGGTCTACTTACACCTTACAGGTTTTTGCCAATGATATGTCGCGGAGCAACACCATTCCTTTTCTTGAAGATACTTACCTGCATACGTCAAAACCGATTTCTTTAACGGATACCACTTTTATACCGTTTACTGTTAATATTTACGACAGTTCTACTTTTTCTATGAACCGCTTCCGGGTAATATTCAGGCAGACAGGCATTTTACCGCTCAAGTTTATTGCCGTAAGCGCGGCAAAAAAAGCCAGTGACATACAGGTAAACTGGACGGTTGCCGAAGTAAGCGATATTAAAAAATATGACGTGGAAAGATCCGGGAATGGCTCAAACTTTGAAAAGCAGGCTGAAATTGCTTCAATAGCAGGTAATACTACCCGGGATTATCAATGGCTGGATAAAAATATTGCTAACGGTGACCACTATTACCGCATAGCCGCCCTGCAGAACGATGGAAAATATGTATACAGCAGTATCATACTGGCAAAAGGAGTATATGTCCGGCCAGGAATAGTGGTTTTCCCCAATCCTGTCATTAACCAAAAATTGCATTTTGACCTTATCAATGTAAATAAGGGGCAGTTTACCTTACAACTCATTAATTCCCAAGGACGAAAAGTTATCAGTCGTTCAATAGATCACAGTGGTGGAACATCCGGTCAAACTATTCCGTTTGACCAGGCACTTATGCCGGGAGTTTATTACCTGCAGGTATTTAACAGGCGGGAAAGATTCCAGGAGACTGTGGTGATAAAATATTAGTGTTGAGTCAGAGTTAAACTGACGTTTTTGCTATCAGCCTTCAGCTGTCAGCGGTCAGCAAATCAAAGCATTTCAGGCTTCCTCCTGATAGCTGAAGGCTGATAGCCTGAATTGATAAGGTCTTGCTGGGAAATATGCTGATGTTAATCCTTAGCTCTTTTATCAAAGTCCTGCCCTGCCATAGTCAATGCAGTTTTAGAGGCTGGCAAAGACTCATTGCAACCAGTTTACTAATTCAAGTCCATTTACTCTTCTGAAATGCTCGGTGTTGTTTGTCTCCAAATGTAATCCATTTGTTAATATTATACCAGCAATCAGGGAATCGGTATGTCCAATGGGTTGTCCTTTCTTTTTAAGGTCTGCGTAAATCTCAGCAGCCTGTTTGGTTGCCCTAATTGTCAACGGAAGTATTTTGTTAAGATCAGCAAAGTCAGTAAACTAAACTTCTTGAGTTGTTTCTTAGCATCTTTAAAAAGCAGTCCGTTCAAGATTTCGTAATTGGTGATGATGCTGAAATTTATGGCATCATAAGATTGCAAATACTTCTCTGCACTTTCTACCACTTTTGGACTGCCGCGAAGAAATTCGGAAAGGATGTCAGTGTCAACAAGTACAGGCTTCATAAAGTGATGTCACGGCCGAAAAGGTTATTTCTGGTCTCTTTGGACTGTTTTAAAAAATCATCATAGTCTTTCTCAGACATATCCCTGAAAGAGCCGGCAAAGGAGAGGATTTTTTTACCTGTCTTGTCTGATTTCTTTGTGTCTATCTGCAAAGAATGAATGATAGAATACAAGTCTTCCAGTCGGTCAACTGGAACGTTTTTTAGCTCTTCTAGTATCGTGTTAAATGTCAACATGTTGTTATTAAAGATATGGTTTTTGTCTGACTGAATCTAATGAAAGGTTGCAATTTGCTTGAAGCTAAAATAAAAGATTTTTGTTGCTGATACAGGTTTCCATTCGGAAGGTTGCCGAACTTCGCTGAAATGACAAACAAAAATTCCCCCCATCTTGTCATTTCAGCCAAAGCGCCACAGCGTCTTCACATACATGTATGTTACGGCGCTTTGAGCTGAAATCTCCACGGAGAAGCCAGCCCGCATTCCGGAGATTTCAGCTGAAGCGCGTTAGATGTTTCCATTCGGGAGGGTTGCTGCGCTTCGCTGAAATGACAAACAAAAAATTGAAACCTCCCATATATTATCAATTTTTGACACCAACTTGTAAACAGTCCTAACTATTCTGACTCCTTACCCAAATGACATTGATTAAGCAATAAATAATTCCACTTACGGAAGTTAAATCTTTCCACTTACCCGAACCTGTAGCTGTGTGTTAAACAAAAAATTCAGCAAATAATAAGTGGTTGCAATCAAATACAATACTACAATTCACGTTACTAAAGATTCACTGTCACAAAGTACACCTTAACATTAATTCCTACCCTGAACGCCATCGACAGCTATGTTCTGGTGGCAACGTGAAACTACCTGGCATCTACAGATAATAGCATAAATAAAAGAAGGTACAAATGTGCATTTTAAGGAATAATCATTTTCAATGGTAATCCCGCTAATAAAATATCAGTGGAATATTATAAAACTGGTATTAATCCTTCCATTAATTTCGATGGCTTTATTTTCGTATGCCCAGCCAACGGATAGTTTACCTGTTGATCCGGCTTCTATATCTGTAACCACGGTGCAAAACTTAAGCTTCGGCGCTTTCACCCATGCTAATGCAGGAGGGACTGTAACTATTTCAACAAATGGAACCCGTTCCATATCTGGTGATGTGATAGCCTTAAACCTGGCGATACCTTTTTACCAGGGTGTTTTTGATATTGATGCACCCATGGGTGCGATCATTTCTATTATGAACGGTCCCGATGCGACGCTTATCGGGAGTAATGGAGGCACTATGACGGTACATCTCGGGAGTTCAGATCCGGTATCTCCCTTCACCACTGTTGTAACGCAACCACAAAAAACACCCGTTAACATAGGCGGAACACTCACTGTTGGCAACCTGTCCGGCAGTCCACCAGGTTCTTATACCGGGTTCATTTACATCACCTTTAACCGAGAATAAATTTTGTAACTACCGAAAATTAATTGAACAATACCAGTACATACTCCTTCACCAACCTTCACTGGTTGTCTTTTGCATTTTACTGCAGAACACTCCTCCTATGCATTTTGTTAGTTTGCTGTTACAAAGGGTTTAACCAAAGCATCGCGATAAGCGATAAGGCTGTTATACGTAGGCCAGTCGACACCATTGTTATTGTAAACCCAAAAGTAGTTGCTACCCAGGAAAGGGATAAAGAATATAATGACGATGAAATTTTAATTACCCTTAATGTTCCCCGAATAGGAAGCGTGGAAATGATG
>JBDSBP010000087.1:0-39050 GCA_039921525.1 Chitinophagaceae bacterium
CAAATGGTATTCGCCCTTTTGAAATTAGAATATTACATAACACTCTGCAGTAACCACCCCCGTTCGGTCAGGTGCTTCGCATCGTTCCTCAACATCCCTTGAAAAAGGAGGGGAAGATAGCAGCATCAACCTCAGTTGTTTTTTAGAATCTTTTTATTCAGCCCAATAGTTAATTTCTCCTGTTTCGTATCTTGTTAAACGTTTCACGAATTGCCTTAACCTGGGTAATTTGATCTGGATTAAATACAACCTGTTTCAGTGGCAAATCTGTTGGATCAGATTGGAAGTTTATATTTAGTGGGAAAGAGGTAATGTTTAATTTTGGATTAATGCACAATCCTTATTAAATTGAAATATCATCGTTAAAAAAATGAAAACAGTATCAGAGAAAATGGGCATTAAAGAGAACAGTCGTGTTTTATTTATCAATGCCCCACGTGATGCAATGGACGAAATAAAATTACCTGACGTTGATATTGCAAAAAGGATGACAGGTGAATTCGACTACATTCATTTATTCGTTAAAAATCAGTCAGAATACAAGAACAAATTTCCCAGGCTTAAACCGCATCTTAAATTGAGCGGCATGCTTTGGGTTTCGTGGCCCAAAGGCGGGCTGTTAGATACAGACCTCTCCCTACCAAAAGTAATAAATATTGGTTATGGCTTTGGGCTTGTAGAAAGTACTTGTTTAAGTATAAATTCAATTTGGTCGGCATTAAAATTTACCCATCCAAAGAAAGGCAACGTTTACAATAATAGTCACGCAGAATTAAAATCAAGAACAACGAATCGCTAACAAATGCAACCACTTTAAAAATAGCCCAAGCGGGCATATCTAAATAAAACAGCGACAAAAATCACCGTTTAAAACGATTACTTAATGCCAAACATCTGTCACGAATTAATTATTGGGGCACCTGCCGAAAAATTTATGGTGCAATCACCAGACAAGAATGGCTATCGACGTGGTGGACAACAGGCACAACAGCAAAATCAGAACCTAATGATATAGCACGCTTTGCTTTCGGCCCGGAGTACTTTAAAGAAATGTAGATCGTGGAACTGAAACCTTTAGAAGGAGTTAAATGGATCTGCATTACCGGAGCAATCGAATGGATAGGAACGACCATTTCTTTTGAACTTCAACAAGGTGATATAGACGCACTTTTGAATTCGCATCCTGAAGTGAGAGATCAATTACAACAACAAAGGAATAGTGATAAAGTAACCTTGTTAATTTTCCATCACGATGATTGGAGGGAGTATACGGCTATGTTCGCTGAATGCAACTATACCTGGAGGCGGTTCCTGAGAAGCCTGAAATTACTGTGTGAAACTGGGAAGGGCCGACCATGGCCAAATCAACATAGCACCGAACCATGAAATAATAAAATTTTAAAAAAATTAAGTAAGTGGTGTTTTTCAATCAGCTTCAACTTACGCTGAGCAATTAATATGCTTAAAAATAAAAACGAATCAGCACGTCCAGGCGATATAGACGAAATAGTTAATCAACAATCACCAAGTATCCATTACCGGTCATTGCATAAACAAACTCATAAAAAAATCAACCAATGAACAAAAAATTAGATTTCATAAACCCAGACGAATTACTAAAAAATCCCGCGTTTTCTCAAATTGCAATTACAAAAGGAAGCGGAGATACAATTTATATTGGAGGACAAAACGCTATCACGAAAGACCTGGAAATAATTGGGAAAGGTGACATCACTTTACAAACAGAATACATTTTAACGAACATTGAAACGGCTTTAAAGTCCTGTGAGGCTGCCTTAGCCGACTTATTCAAATTGACAATTTATATTGTACAAGGTCAGGATGCAAAAAAGGGATTTGAAGGCGCCCAAAAATTTTTAAAAAAACTAAGCAACCCACCTGTTATCACAGGAGTGATTGTTGCCGGTTTAGCCAACCCCGATTACCTGGTAGAAATTGAAGCCATTGCGTTCAAAAGTAAAGAGCAAAATAAAAAGAATACTGGACGAACGAAGGAATCCATCCCTGAAGATCGTGCAACGAACCGCAATCCACATAAATAGACATACAATCATGACAACAGCTAAAGACATAAAGCTGCAAAACTTTGCCTTGAACATATTGGTGGTAAATTTATAATAAATTATTTTATTATCTTAGTAATATGAGTAATCAACTAAAAGTATTCCTGGTTTTTTCTTCTATACTTTTATCCCTGGCGGTAAACGGGCAGGATCGCCAGTTGGTAGAAGGTTTTGATACGGTAGCATTTCATCATAATGACACGAGAACCCTAAGTAAAGACTTTCGCGGCATGCGAAAAGGATACCTCACCGCCGGCTGGTGGGTGCCCGGACACGTTGGGAAGAATATGGTTTCCTGGAGAACGGCTAAAGTGCCGGAAAAAAAACCAGCTACTTTCGAATTTATTGCAGCCACCTCTGTACTGCCGTCTGAAATTTCAAAAGGACCACAAGTTAAACTTAGCGTGAATGGCAAATATGCCTTAACGTTTACGCTGGGTATGATGCGAAACTATATTTGGAAAGAAGGCGAATATGAATTGAAATATGTTTCGAAGCGGGTTGAATTTCCTTATACAGGTTCGCACCGTGAATTTGAACTAAACGGGAACAGCGGAATATTTGAATTAGGTGTGCCTGCATCTGTTGTAGAGGCGGGTAAAGCTGCCATGATAGAAGCGGAAATTCTTCCTTTTGAAAGATGGAAGAATGGCTGGTTCATGGTAAAGGATTACAAAGATGTGATGAGTAATTCAATAGAAGTACTTAAAGGTGAAATTGATGCTTTACAACGTGATATGGCAACCGTAATGCAGCAAACTCATATGTTGGCTACCCAGGTATATAGTGAAATGCTGGGAGCGGGTAAATTTGAACACCACGTAATTTATACTAACGGTTTTCGACATGAGCACCCGGCCGACCTCATTAAATTAAAGAATGGCGAACTGCTCATTACCACGCGTGAAGGGAATGAGCATATCTCAAACGATGGTGACGTTATAATGCTTCGTTCAAAAGACAACGGAAAAACATGGGGCGAAAAGCAGGTTATCGCGGCCATTAAAGATGTTGATGAGCGCGAGGGTTGCGGTATACAACTTAAAGACGGCACTATAGTGGTTGGCATCTTTTACAATAACCTGTATGATAAAGAAGGAGTTTACAACACGACACCTCTTTACGCATCGGCCGATAAAAGGGTTGCAGAACCCGGAAAGCGATACCTGGGCGCATACACAATACGTTCTAAAGATAATGGCCACACCTGGTCCTCACCATCTTATATTGAAACAACCGGAATGCCTTTTACCAATTTGGAAGGCCCCACAGATGCGCCGATAGAAATGCCGGACGGTTCCCTATTAATGGGCGTGATAGGTTATAATCCCGGCAAGGATGTTGGTAACCGCTCCGCTGTTATGCTTCGATCTACTGATAAAGGAAACAGCTGGAGCTATCTTGCAACCATGGCAAGCGATCCCGGCGGTAAACTAGGTGGCTTTCTTGAGCCTGGTATTGTCAGAACCAATACCGGGAGAATCGTAACGATCATGCGTAATCATGGTGGAGATAATTCTATGTATGGAAGCTATTCGGATGATGATGGCAAAACCTGGGTTACCCCATTTAAAACAAATATGATCGGCCATCCGGGTGACCTTATCCAACTTGCTGATGGTAGATTAATGGCTACATATGGCATTCGTGAAAGCCAGCATACTAAACCTGGCGGCATTAGGGCCTGCTTCAGCTCGGACAATGGAAAAACCTGGGACATCAAAACGGAAGTACAGATCCGAAACGATTTTATCAATTGGGATGTGGGCTACCCGGAATCGCTTGAATTGGGAGATGGACGTGTTTTAACCGTGTATTACTTTAACCTGTTTGGCAAATATTACATTGGCGGAAGTTTTTGGAAACCGTGATAACTAAAAAGTACCACGGAAAACCAGTGAGAGTGATGGTGCTGTCATCCCCTCCTTTTTTAAGGCGGGGATGATGTAGGATTCCGTTGCGCAGCACGGAATCCAACGGGGGTGGTTACCGCGGAGTGCAGCCAACAAAAGGTGTTTGAGCCGCAGGAATTGGGAGTATTATGTAACACTTCGCAGCAATCACCCCCGTTCAGAAACGTGCTTCGCATCGTTTCCGAACGTTCCCTCCTTGAACAAGGAGGGGAAGATGAAGCATCACCATAACACAGGTTTGTAACCCACATTTTATAACAATGCTGAATTAAACTACATTGCCCATTCTAATCATTCCCGAAAAAGCACTATGAAAATTAAGATTATTAAATTATCCATTTTATCCTTTTCTTTTGCTCTTGTTGCGGGCATTCCAAAATGTTTCGCCCAAGAAAAAAGAAAGGTCGGCGATCCTCTTGATCACCTTCCCAAAAATATTGAGCAGTTAACCTATTTTGGAGAACGCGCCGATATTTCACCTGACAGTAAACGAGTGGCTTTTATGGGTTCCAATTATGGGAATGCAATGGTGATAGATCTTAAAACCCGGGTTATCCGCTGCCTCACCTGTAATGTACCGGCGGCAGCTTTCCTCCGGGTAATGCACCTGCCAAACGGCGATTTTTTATTAATGGGGCCAGATCATTTTGTAAATGTTGATACGAGTCGATTACGCGATAGTGAGTTATGGTATCTTAAAAATGATCGGGGAGCTAAACCTGTAAAGCTCGGACAAAAAGTAAGTGTGGGTTTTGCTCTTTCAAAAAAAGACATGAAAATCGTCTATACGCAGACCAAGCCAGCCGTTACAGGTCCTGTGGTGCGAGAACTCGTTCTTGCTGATATAGATGTTTCCGGAACTGTACCGAAACTCACCAATAAGAAAACCGTATATGAAAGTGCAGAACAGGGTTGCATTATAGAAGCGCAGGATTTCTATAATAATGATAAAGGCCTGATCTTTTTTTGTTATGTAACAAACGGTATCACAGCAATTATGGGGCTTGATATCCAATCAGGGAAAGCCACGAACCTCACGAATGATCCAAAATTACATACTGAGCCGGAAGGCGTTTTCCCTGACGGGAAATACCTGGCCGCTGAATCAGACCGGCAGGCTGATTGGCTGGGTGGGAACCGTGGATCGGCTAATATAGATATATGGAAATTTAAGCTTGATGGAACCGGGACAAAAGATATGGTGCGCCTTACTAATTTTAATGAGTACGAGGGAAGTAAAGCCGCAAACCCGGTGGTTTCTGCGGATGGCAAATTCATGGCATTTCAAACGGCTAAATCAAGTGATCCGCCTCCGGGGATTGGGTATGGGATTTTGATTTATTGGTTCAAGAAATGACCGGAAAGACGAAGCGTTTACAGGTTACTGATAGGGCTGGAGGCAGACTAAAAAGAGGGCTCGCCAGGTCGAACCCTCTTTTTAGTCTGCACCACCGAAATTAATGTGCCCTAACTAGCTTAACTAAATGATATGGTGCCGTTTCCCGGCTTATCCCCGGTTTAAAACAGGATGCGGATCAATACAACGAGAACTTGTTTCCTTATAGCAGCCTTGAAAAAGGAGGGGAACGTTAGCCTGCCAAGACCACGCCCTCCTACCCTACCATCCAGTGTTCTGCTTCAATGCCGGGTTCAAAACAATATCATTAAACGGTATCGGGTATAAATACATCTTATCATCAAATGTCTTCGGGATATTACTTAACCAGATCAGGTTGCCTTTACTTCCCTGCGACAGTTTTGAAGTGGCGTTATCCAAAAGAAAATAGACAACACCGCTTACCCTTGTTGTAGGTATCTTATCAACGAAAGAAACATCATATTTTCCATCCTGGTTAAGATCCAATAAAATATCTTTGCCCGGCACATAAATTCCATCGTAGGGTCTCTCCAGCAGTTTGCCTGCTTTCCAGCGTTTCAGATCATCATACCGGTAACCCTCACTTGCCAATTCCACTCCTCTCTCGCGCCTGATCTCTATTAGGGCAGCATCAGAAATTCCCGGGAAGAAATTATTTTTCATAAACGCATCCACGGTTATGGGCATGGTACGGTTTTGTATCCCGGCGCGATTCCTGAGATCACCGATCGTTAGGTTCCAGTCTGCCACAGAAAGTGTTCCAAGATCGGCTTTTGCTTCGGCGTAATTCAGCAACACTTCAGCATAACGTATGATCGGGATGGAGTTATAACTTTCAGTGCGGGTGTCGAAATATTTATCATCTAAAGAAAATTTCTGTATCTGGTAACCGGAATAGGTAACCGTAAAATCAGGTGGAGCGAAGGTGCCGTCTGTTCTTTTATAATCCCCCATACGGATAGTTTGCTGTAATCTTTTATCGCGGTTTTTTACTTCCACCTGGAACTGCATGGTATCATAGCCAGGAATATCCGTAAAGCGGCTACCGTCTGCATTAAGATACGTATTCACAAAATTTTTTGATAATCCCAGGCGGCTTCCCAGCGTAGCGCTGTTAAACCACCATGCAGCATCATGCCATTTTTTTAAAGCGTTATTATATACCGCCGCCAGCAACACTTCAGAGGCAACGGGCGCTTCAGTGGTAAAAAGAGAACGGTAATCTTTCTCCGGCGCGCCTGTATTCTGCAATTTATATTGTGCACTTTTTATAACCTGGTCGGCAGCGTCTGCTGCGTCTGTAAGCCATTTATTAGCAGTGCTTCCCAATGAAAATTCCGGGTGGTATTTTCTGAAAGTGCCTTCGAAAAGACATATCCTGGACTTCAGTGCCAGCGCAACCCATTTGGTAATTTGCGTACAGCCGTTATCTTTTGTGCTATAAATATTATTACACGCGAAATTTATATCGGCTAAAACAGAATCCATTACCAGCATTCTTGGATCCCTTGGTTTGTATAAACTTGAATCATCCGTTGCAAGTGTTTTGCCGTACCATGGAACATCTCCAAACTGCTTAACCATATTAAAATAAAAGTACGCCCGAAAAAACCGGGCTATTCCCCCGTAATGATTTCTTGCTTTTAAAGGGATGGCGGGATTATCATAACGCTCTAAAAAATAATTGATATTCCTCAGGCTGGTCCAGCTCCACCCGGTTGCTTCCAGGCTGCTCAGTTTCCCGGCCAGGTAAGTAGGGATAGCATTCGGTACGGTAATATCTGTCATACCGTCTCCTTTATAAACACCCGGGCCATCGGGAAGCATCAGGTAAAACGATGTTGAATATAATTGCAGGTTACTTTCAGAAGAAAATGCCTGCTCCGGGGTCAGTCTGTCAAGTGGTGTTTTATCCAGGAACTTCTTGCAGGATGTTAGTGCTAACATTCCGGCAATTAATAGAGATAAGTATTTCATTAAATAATTTTTATAATTAAAACAATGAGCCTTCACAAGCCTTGGTTTTTTTTTAAAAAGTTACGTTGATACCGAGCGTGTATGATTTCTGCATCGGGTAAGAAAAACCATCACCCTGGTTAGCATTGATCTCCGCATCGGAACCTTCAATAACTTCCGGGTCAAAATTTTTGGTTACTTTAAACATAGGTGTGTAGGTCCACAGGTTCTGACCGGTAAAATAAATCCGGAATGCTGTCAGTGTCATCTTTTCAAGCGTTTTTTTAGGCAGTGAATACCCCACCGTAAGATTCTTCAGGCGGATATAACTAGCGTTTTGCAGGTACCTGGTTTGAGCAACGGCAAGTTGCCTGGTACCAGATAAAGCGGTATATGTTCTGTATCTTGGGAAGTAAGCGCTTTGGCTGGGATTATCTTCTGTCCAATGGTTCAACGTGAAGGCTGGTAAAAAGCTATAAGGCCTGTTGTATTGTCCCCAGAAAAAAGAAGCCTCTGTTGAAGGATACCAATCTCTTTTACCGATGCCCTGGAAAAATGCAGAGAGCGAAAAATTATTCCAGTCAACGTTACCGGTTATACCATAGGTATAACGGATAGCCGAATTACCAATTACTTTCTGATCACCCGGATCATCGAGGGTATTTTTACCGATGTTCACTTTACCATCACCGTTAATATCTTTGAATTTTAGATCGCCGGGAAGTGGCTGGTTATTGTTAGAAACAACAAAATAATTTTGGTTTGCATGTTTGGCGATATCTTCTTTTGATTCAAAAAAACCTTCTGTTTCAAAGCCCCAGATGTTTCCCAGTTTTTGCCCTTCGTAGTAAGTAGATAATAGTTTGTTTGGATTATAGAATTTGGTAATGTAACCCACATTATCAGCCAGTGTAACCCGCAGGCTATATGAAAGCGGTTTGGTCCATTTAATCTCATCCATCCAGGTTATAGAAATTTCCCAGCCTTTTGTTTTAAGATCGGCGAAGTTACCCCTTGGTACCGACGCTCCAAATACCGATGGTAACGGTTGTCCGGAAGTGATCATATTGGTTGTTTTTCGTTCATACCAGTCAAAAGTTCCAGACAGACGCCTGTTTAGTACCTGCACATCTACACCAAAATCAAGCATCGTTGATTTCTCCCATGTTAACCCGCTGGGTATTACGGCGGGTTGCGCAATATAACTTGGGTAAATACCATTCATAATTACGGAGGAAGTAGAAGCACCGAGTGTTTGCAGGAAAGTGTAAGGTGCGATATTTCCATTTCCCAACGACCCGTATGAACCGCGTATTTTCATATTGTCGATCCAGGATGCCTTTTTCAGAAAATTCTCTTCTGAAATCTTCCATCCGGCTGAGGCGGATGGGAAAAAACCAAACCGCTGATTTTCAGGGAACTTCGATGATCCATCATAACGCCCGTTAAGCTCAAGTAAATATTTATCTTTAAAATCGTAGTTAACCCGGTAAAAAGCACCAGCCGTTGCCCACTCGGAACCTCCGCCGGTAACCCTGTAATTCAGTCCTGTAGCAAGGTTAAAGTCAGGAAGGTTATCCAACAGCAATCCGTCTCTTTGCACAAATAAATTTTTGATTTGGTCGTATTCAACGTTCCATCCGCCCAATACTTTGATATTATGATTACCTAATTTTTCCGTGTATTCTCCGTACAGGTTTCCTACATAATAATTTTCAGTAATTCCCTTATTGTTTAGGTAGTTAAGACCTGTTGTGATTAATTCATCCGGCTTTGTGCTGTATGGTACGGTGAAAAATTTCCGTTGTTCGTTGGTGTTAGTATAGAGGTACGAAAAATCGCCTTTGATATTTAATTTATTCTTAAGTACTGACGCCGTAAATCCCAGCGTGTTCCGGAGAAAATTTTGTTTGGCAGTGGAGTAACTTTTACCATAATACAAATCGCCAACCGAATATGCACCCACGATAGTCATCGTTTTATCGGGGTTTAACAGCGGTGAAACAGGGAAAGCGGTTACAGCCATTAATCTCAGCAGTGCATTTACACCTCCCACAGAAGTAAGTGGATACTTGTAGTCATAGGTTGAAAAATCGGAATTGTTACTTATGGTGAGCCAGCTATTCACTTTTACGCTTCCTTTAAATCTAAAATTATACCGGTGGAAATTATCCGTGTTATACCGGTAAATGCCATCCTGGCTAAAATAGCGACCGGAGATCATATAATTGACTTTTTCGCTTCCGCCTGACACATTAATAGAGTGTTCCATGGAAGGGTTTTGATCATTATACAATTCTTTAAACCAGTCAGTATTACTATAGTAAAGGTATTTACCTGTTACCGGGTCGATGCTATAACTGGGGAGATTAGGATTTTGATCATGAACTTTCAACGAATCGAGGTATGCCAGGGAAAACGGCAACTGTGTATTGATGGTTTGAGGATGAGAGATATAATCATAAAAGCCATAAAATGACTCATCAAAGTTTTTGGCCCATTCGTAGCCGTTAGAAACAAAGTCCTGTACCACCGTGCGCTTGTTGATAGAATAACTTCCATTATAACTTACCTGTATCTTATTCCTTTTCGGTGTACGCGTGGTGATGAGTACAACACCGAATGAACCGCGGGCGCCGTAAATGGCAGCAGAAGCAGCATCCTTCAATACGGAGATGCTTTCTATATCATTTGGGTTAAGGGTGTTTGGATCTCCCGGCACACCGTCTATCAGTATTAAGGCACTACCGCCGGAACCGATAGAAGTAGCGCCGCGAATATTATAAACGGCGCCACGCGTAGGTTTGCCATCCGTCATTTTAATATTCAGGTTAGGAATGGTTCCTTCCAGGCCACGGGCCACATTCGTCATGGGCCTGTTCTCAAAGTATTCGCTTCCTATCTGGTCAACGGCCCCGGTTAGATTTACCTTTTTTTGCGTACCATAACCTACTACTACTACTTCATTCATAGCATTGGATAATAATTCCATTACTACGGGGAGATCGATAACATCGCCTTCTTTGTAAAAATAACCAGCCAAAGATTTATTAGTGTACCCGGCATAGGAAACATTGAAAGTATACGGGCCTCCCGGCTTTAAGCCGCTGAAGGTAAACTGGCCCGCATCATTGGTTTGCGCCGTTTGCGAAAATTTAAGCCTGGTGCTTTGTGCGCTTACTGTTGCGCCTGCCAGCGCTTCGCCTTTTTCATTTTTGATAATTCCTTTAACCGATTGTTTCTGTGAGTAAACATTCAAGCTTAAAAGAACAAAAAGTAAAAAAGGAACGGAAGTTTTAAAACGGGTAAATTTAAATTTCATGCTAATTGATTTTGGAATTTTAACAAACATAATCAACTCATCAAATTTCAAATGAAATTGATGTTATTAAAAAATTATTATTGGCGCTGTCATAATAAAGTGAGGAGAACTATGTGTAATGATTTAAAACTTCTTATGGAAAGCTTCCGGGATTTGGCATGCCTGATGAGTTAAAGTTATACTAATTGTAATTTAAATGAAAATTCTTTTAGATTTTATTTTTCTGAAAACTCACTAGCATTAAAGTCACCCTATACCTCGGGCGATTTCTTCTCAAAGCGCCGCAACAGGCATTTATGCAAAGTTGCTATGGCGCTTTGGCTGAAATGACATATCGGGGGTATATCTAGTAATAAGGCGGGGAAGATAGCAACATAACTCTCTCTGGTTTACGAATAGCTTTCAACATTTATTACGGTGTAACGGTAACAGGCAACCGGAACAGGTTGAACCTGGAACTGTTATACCTTATTATTTAATGAACCCCGGTCACGTCTACCCGTTCAATACCTATCAAATGCAACTCAATATGTCGGTCTTTAGCTTTGTTTTGAAATTCACTAAGTATTTCCAAAATATCATAATCAACAAAATTACATTCACTGCCGTCAACCGTTAAAACACTGTATTCTGAAACTTCATCCAGTGATTTTCGTAGTTTTACTTTATTAAGAAAAGTTACATTGGTATTTAGTTTAAAGTATAATGTATCTATTCCCAGGTGTCTTGTTTTGGTGAGAACATATTCAGCCTTGAAATTATTTTGAATGATAAAGTAAATGGATAACAAAAGCCCGATGCTTACCCCAATAAGCAAGTCTGTTAACAGGATAATAAAAATGGTGGCTAAAAAAGGTATAAATTGTTTCCAGCGCAGATGCCACATATTCCTGTACAGTTTTGGTTTTGTAAGGTTATAGCCGGTGTTAAGTAGAATGGCAGCTAAAGAAGCATATGGTATTTTATTTAACAAAGACGGAATAAGCAATACGGCAAGTAACAGGAAAAGACCATGAGTAAGAGCCGCAAGTTTAGTTCTGCCACCAGCATCCACATTGGCGGCTCCTCTAACCACCACAGCAGTTATGGGTATTGCTCCCAAAAAACCACAGGTTACATTTCCTACGCCCTGCGCAATAAGTTCCCTGTTAACAGGGGTAATGCGATTTCTTTTATCCAACTTGTCAACGGCTTCTATGCATAGCAGGGTCTCGAGTGTTGCAAGAAGCCCTATCATAATGCCATCTTTCCAAATCTGTATTGTTGATAAAAATTTTGATAGATCAGGAAATGAAATACTCTTAAAAATATTGGAAGGTACAGTTACCAGCTGACTTTGGCGGAGCGAAAAGCTGGAATGGGTGTTTGTAAAATAGAGGTTTAGGAGAATGCCAATAATTACTACCAACAAAGGCGCAGGAATAACTTTTAATTTTTTTGCAAATGGTTGCTGCATTACAACCAAAATGATTAACGAAACAATTGTTATGATTAAAGTTCCATAAGTGATGTGCTCATTAAAATTTTTTAATGAGCCAAAGATGTGCCTGGAAGAAAATAATTGAAGAAAGCCACTTGTCCAGAAATCTGGCTGATCATAACCCAAAGCTAAAGGTATTTGCTTGGAAATAAGAATTATACCTATCGCGGCCAGCATTCCTTTAATAACAGATGAAGGAAAATAGTTAGCGATTACACCCAATTTTAACACACCCAGTATAATTTGAAACAAGCCGGCAACAATAACAGTAAGTAAAAAAATTTTATAGTCGCCCAATGAAAGGATACTTGCAGCTACAACCGTTGTCAGACCCGCTGCGGGCCCTGAAACAGCCAGTTGCGAACCGCTGATAAGGGGAACCACTAATCCTCCTATTATACCAGACAGGAGGCCGGCATACAGGGGTGCACCCGATGCCAAAGCAATGCCCAAACAGAGAGGAAGGGCTACAAGAAATACTGATAACCCTGCGGGCAAGTCATGTTTAAGCCAGATGATCCGGTAATATTTGATTGTTCTTCTCATTATTATATGCGTCCGTTTATTTACAATGTTTATTAAGCTCGCCTTCAAAATGAGCAAATTGCGGATATGCAATTTATGATGAGAGTCAATTTTTTTTGATGATGGCTATCAGTGTTTTTGAAAACAGGTAGTATTAGTTTTGAGAATTAAAGAAATTGACATGAAAACCATAATAGTGGCAACCGATTTTTCCCAGGCCGCCATGAATGCTGTAAACTATGCTGCAGACATGGCATTGTCTATCCAAGCTGATTTGCTGTTGCTGCACATCTATCCAATGCCCGTTAGTTATACAGAGATGCCATTAGTAGCAAACCTGGAACAACTACAACAAAGCGCAGAAGAAGAACTAAACATAGTCAGCGAAAATTTAACCAGGCGAATGGATTTCAAATTATCTGTGAAAACTAATGTGATTACGGGTTCTTTTTTTGAAGAATTAGCGACTCTTTGTGCGAAAATAAAGCCTTATGCCGTGGTAATGGCAAGCCAGGGTACTTCCGCTACAGAACGATTCCTATTCGGAGGGCATACGGTATATGCCATGAAACATTTAATGTGGCCCTTGATTACCGTGCCACCAAACGCGCAATATTCATCTATAAAAGAAATAGGACTTGCCTGCGATTTTGAAAAGCCGGTAGATACAATTCCTCTTGATGAAATCATAAAAATAGTCGATGACTTCCATGCAAACATCCATATTCTTAATACAGGTAGAAAGGATGTATTTAATCCAGAAATAGTTTTTCAGTCTGGCCTGCTTCAGGAAAAGCTGATGAAGCTAAAACCGGTTTTTAATTTTATTACCGGCCAAAATATCAACGATAGTATTTTGGACTTTGTAGAAAAAAATCAGATAGACTTATTGATTGTATTACCAAAACGATATGGTTTGTTGGATATGATTGTTCATAAAAGTAATACCAAACGGTTTGTGTTACACAGTCATGTTCCTGTATTGGCGCTTCAGGCTTGATTTTGTATCGGTGGAATCGTGACAATGACTATGGTACTTACAACAATATAAAAAAAATCGAAGCTCTAAAATGAAAGGGTGAAGATGTGTACCAGCTTAAAAAACCACAACGATTAAAAAAAACGATATGAGAAAGATAATTTTAATTTCAGAATCAAAACAATTTACAAAAGCCGTTATGGAATTATTGTGCAAGGTGCAACAGGAACGGTCGTTGTTTTTGGTTGGTGGCTTTTCGCATACTCTCAACTACACCGAACTAAGTAAAGCTTCTGGCTATGCTTCCAAAGCGCTCGTAGGTGATCTTATTGAAAGGGACCAGGAAACGGTTGACGAAAACTTACTATTTTTTAAAAATGACTGCAAGCGACAACTCATTAAATTCCGTGTTTATGAAGAAAATTACCTCTATGAAATTGAAAACCTGGTCAATGAATCCAGGTTTGCAGATCTGCTTATAATAAGTAATAAAATGTTTGAAAAGAGTGATGTAGTTTTAAAAAGAACTCTCAATTTGAAACAGATTATGCACAAGTCAGAATGTCCCGTGCTTATATTACCTGAGAATTTATCAGTCTTAAAAAGACTGATAATTGCATATGACGGCAAGAAGGAAAGCATGTTTGCCTTAAAACAGTTTTGCTACTTGTTTCCAGAACTTTTAGACCTTCCTGCTGAGATCGTTTATTTAAATGAAGACGAATATAACGATGTGCCAAAGATGAACCTTCTAAAAGAATATACTATGCAAAATTTTAGCAGTATTAATATTTCCAAAATCAGTATAAATCCTAAAGAAGATTTTGCCAGGTGGGCATCGTCAAAAAAGGATACACTGGTTATAGCCGGCGCATATGGCAGAACCGGATTGTTTAATTCTTTCCCCGATAGTTTTATAGATCCAATTCTTGAAATGCAACAAATCCCGGTTTTTATATCGCATCATTAATACATTTAAATGCAAAATATACCTGTTATTAAAAAGAGTATTACGTTTTAAGAAGAAGGGGAACAGCAAAGAATGCAAAAAGAGAAACCAAAGGACTCAAAGAATGCAAATCAAATGCAATCATCATAATTATGCTCGTTAATTCTAATTGCCGGCCCTATGCATGTTTTTCTTTCCACCCTTGCGGTTCCCTTTTCCTGGCAAAAGATATCCCAAAATTCATAAATCTTTCGTATTGAACTTACGCGTAGAAAACCATAATGGTATGAATATCCAGGAAAGCAAAATCAGGAAAGTGAATAGTATACCCGTGTAAGTACCAAAAAAATTTTTAAAAATGGCGCCGGTGTATCCCATCATGGCGGATACATCCAGTTGAAGCAGGATTAGTATGCGGCTAAGGTCAATAGGGTTCAGCGCACTTAGTGCTATCATTGGTTTTTCCATGGGGTAATCTGCAAACTGGAATAAAAGAAATAATACAAATCCATCAAATAATAAGGAGAAATATAACCAAAGCATGATAGCAGCCCCGATGCCTTTCGCCTTATCCCTTGTTTTTACAGTGGCAAACATGGATATTGCTACGAAAATAACGCTCAGTATCAAACCGGTTGCAATCATTGTAAAACCAATCATGTTAGCCTGGAAGATTAAAACCGGTATACCGGCACCTATAAAAAAAGCAATGGAAAGGGAAGCGGATAACCCGGCGAATAAGCTTAACCAGATTGACTTTCTTTTTAATGGCTGGCTCACCAGCAGTTCTATAAACTCCGCACTATTGTACACATAAATAGTGGAAAAAATAATACTTACCAATGGTACAACGATCAGGATAATATTTAGTAAACTCAATAAGCCTTTGCTGCTGTTATCTTCCAGGCTGAAGACGCTGAAAGATGCTACCAATAAAAATAAAGTATATACCGATACAATCCTGTTGCGGAGTATATCTGTCATTACATATTTGATAATTTTCTTCATAGCTTTAATTTGACATTACCCGTGCAATTGCTTTCGAAAGTTTGTCTTCTCCCGTATCCTGTCTCAACGCTTCGATACTTTTATGGAAAAGCAATTTACCATCCTGCATATAAATGATGCTGGATACCAGTTCATCCAGTTCGCTTAAAATATGTGAAGTAATTAAAACGAGTTTACCGTTTCTCTGTTGAGTGATGATTTTCTCTTTCAGTATTTCAGATGCTACCGGATCAAGTCCTGCGGTTGGTTCGTCAAGAATTAGCACGGCCGGGTCGAAGAGGAATGCGAGGGCGGCGCTTACTTTTTGCCGGGTGCCTCCAGATAGCGTGCGCATTCTTTTATTAAGCATTTTGTGGAGCGAAAAAGATTTAATCAGGTCTTCATCCAATGATATCTTTTTGTTTCTTATATCTTTCATCATGTCCAATACCTGGCCAATCGTCATATTGTCGGGATACCTTCCTATTTGCGGCATATAACCTATCTCATCCCTGTATCGCCAGTGGTGTAAAATATTAGCATCCTTAAATGTAATAAAACCGCTATCAGGAACCACCATACCCAATATTGATTTTATCAGCGTGGTTTTGCCGCTGCCGTTAGGCCCTATCAAAGCAATGCATTCCCCTTTATTACAGGTTGCGGATACATTATCCAGCGCTTTTAATTTGCCAAATTGTTTGGTTACGTTACTTGCAATAATCATAACAAAGTTTAAAAAGCTCTTCGCATCAATGGTGCGTTGTCTTTTAAATTTTCGGGTGTAAGACTTGGTAATATTTTTTCCGTTTTATCCAGTAAGGATGTTATAAAACTTCTGAATAATATCATTGCCGGCGGGTATTTTTCCACAATCATAGAATACATGCTTACTGGACGGTATGGGATATCCCCTATCTTATCTTTGTTAAGGTCGTATCCTTCGTATTTATCCCAGTAATTATTGTTAAACGTATTTTGTACCAGTGAGCCATTGGTGCCCACATCAAATGTGTTACCGATGAAATTGTTTCGTTCCAAAACCACACCCATGCAACTGGCCTGAATTTTTAAGGCCCATCCATTGTTTTCAAACGTATTACGCCTCATATAAATCCTGTTGGCGCCTTCCATGTATATGGCACTGGTATTTTTTGAAAAATGATTGCCTTCCATGTATCCATCCGATATTTCTTTAAGTAAAATGCCATGCGAAGCATCACCCCAGTTTTCTTCAAAATAGTTGCTGAACATTTTTATCCTGTTAGAAAACATAACCGACACACCGGAGCCGTTATTACTAAAGATATTTCCCACATACGTATCATCGTTAGAAAACATAAAATGCAGTCCATACCGTATATTTTTTATGGAGGTGTTACGCCAGATAATAGAATTTTTAACAAATTCAAAATAAATTCCATCGCGGTGACCGGTGATTTGATTGCCTATAATACGCATGCTGTCACTCTTCCAGCAATGAATGCCATTGCCGCTTTGCTGTTCCTCTTCACTGATGGCTGTAAGTTTATTATTCTCTATGGTACAGTTGACACCATTTTGAGTGTAAATGCCAAAAAAAGTGTCTTCCAGGATATTGTTTTTTATAATTACATTTTTGCAGTCATATATTTTTATACCACTCAAATCGTTCAGGCTCGAAATTCCTGAATGCATAATCCTGAAACCATCTATCACAACCCCATCGGTCATTACAGAAATGATTTCATATTTTCTTTCGCCATCAAGTACCGGATAATTTATCCCGGATAGTATAATTCTTTTTCGTATGACCAGGGTTTTTTCCTTATAATGTCCCGGATCTACCAGCACCGTATCACCATTCATTGCGCCTTCAATAGCTGCGGTTATGGTTTTATAAGTACGTTTACCTCCTGCGTGTATGGTATTTGCCGATGCTATACTATAAAGAAACAGGGATGCTATAAGAAGTATAGCCTTCATTTCTGCATGTCCTCCCAGGATATTTTATTGCCTTTGAAATCAGGTAATGCACTAACCAGGCTATCTTCATGAATAAAAGCTGCGATATTTCCATTCATAGGGCTCTTAAAGCTGGGGCTTTGCAAAAAATAAGCTTGCTCAACATTGATCAGTTGGTGGGGATTTCTGAAATCAACAAAATAAATTTCACCAATTTGTTCCTTCGTTATTTGTTTTGATTTTAGAAAGGCTATAATACAGTGCTCGTCATCAAATTTATATACTTTACTTTTATTGGTTACTATTTCTGCACCAAACCTGTTATCACTTATGGTCATCTTACAGAAATCGCAGGTATCCTGTCCAATGCGTATGGGTGTTGGGGCGGTGCTGCAGCTAACAAGCGACATCATCAACGTTGCTATAATTGATATTGGCATAACATTTTTTGGCAAAATTAATTTCTTTCGCATGATCCATTCGAATATCACACAGTATAACAGTACGGCACCCACTGCCAGGAAAATCCATCCACCTTTATCGGGCACGGAAAAAGCGCCAAAATTCAGTAATTGTTTAAAGCCTATCAGGGGTGGCTGGTAAGCCATACCCGGAACGATGATCGCTGCATCAGGGTTTAAATTGTGCCCATAATCATATTCCCATCTCCAAAAATCTATAATAGCCAAAATGCCAAAAGCCACAAAGAGCAAACATAAAATATTCAACAATTTCCTTCTTGCAACTATTGCTACTATAATAAAGAATAAGGCGAAACCAACGATGATCCCGGGCAGTACTTTGAATTCGGTGAAATCATCTGCATGCAAGGTTTTCATGCCGATGTAGTGATTGAGGCCATTAATAATATCAATATTACCTGCCAGTTTATTGGCATAAATATACATTTTTAATCCTTCGGGATATTGAGGCGCCTGTAAATCTATCCGCCAGATGGGTGTGAACAAAACAATCAATAACGCCAGTCCGGAAATGACCAGCAAAACCCTTGTTATGGAGGTAATGGTATTTTTTTTCATAATATACATTCAAAAAATGAAAGAGAGGTACAAATGTGCGATTGCAATAACCCATGCAGCATTTGATACCTCTCTACCCTAAATATTATTACTTAGGTGAAGCTTCCTCACCGTTAGGTATACTGTCTGATTTTGGCAGGTTAGTACCTGTACTAAAGCTTAAAGGCGCATTGCTGCCAGCCGGAGAAACCCGGGCATAGCCCGACATTTCCTGGTGCAGGGCACTACAGAAATCTGTACAATAAAAGGGGAACATACCCACCCTGTCAGGCACCCATTTAAGAGTAGCGGTTTCGCCGGGCATTATCAACAGCTCGGCGTTCGCAGCGCCCTTCACGGCGAATCCATGCGGCACATCCCAATCCTGTTCAATATTGGTAACATGAAAATAAACTTCGTCGCCCATCCTGATCCCTTCAATATTATCAGGCGTAAGATGAGAGCGGATAGCCGTCATGTAAATATGAACTTTGTTTCCTTCACGGGTTACTTTGGTAGTACCTTCACCTTTGGACACGTATGGATTGCTGTTCTCCTCAATCTTAAAGAACTTAACCGACTTGTCACGGATAACGCTGGCCACAACTGCCTGTGCATAATGTGGTTCGCCAATGGTTGGATAATCCAGTAACAATTGCATCTTATCACCACTAATATCAAACAACTGTGCGCTTTGCGCTAACTCGGGACCTGTTGGTAAAAAACGATCCTTGGTAATTTTATTATATGCCACTAAATATTTACCTGTTGGCTTTTTAGAATCCCCACCCGGTATCATCAGGTGACCGGGAGAATAATAAGTAGGCACCCTGTCCAATACTTTTAATTCCTTAATATTCCATTTCACTATTTCGCTTGACACAAACATTGTTGTGTAGCCATTGCCTTTGTCATCAAACTCTGTATGCAAAGGCCCAAGGCCCGGCTTCTTAACCTCGCCGTATAAAGCAGCCTCGTATTTTATTACCGGGATACCTTCATACTCTCCTTCAAATGCTTTATCAGAGATTGCTTTCATAATTTTATCAAAGCTGAATACCGGGATTAAAGCGGCTAATTTCCCGCTGCCTACAATAAAATCGCCTGAAGGATCAACGTCGCAGCCGTGTGGAGACTTTGGACAAGGGATAAAGTAAACCAATTCAGGAAAGTCCTTAACGTCTATCACCGTCACCTCATTTTTAATGGTGGATGTTGCCGTATGTGTTTTTTCATCATAGCGATTGCTGGCATATTTTACGGCTTGCTTACGCCCCTTTCCGGCTTTGATTAATTCTTCTGCCTTCCTCCAGTTAACAGCCATTATAAAATCCTTGTCACGTTTGGATGCATTTACTTCCAATAATGTATTGGCCTGTTCAGAGTTATAGCAGCTAAAAAAGAACCACCCGCTTGATTTGTTTTTTCCCGCATGGCTTAAATCGAAGTTAACTGCAGGACATTGCAATTGAAAAGCAATATCCATAAACCCCGTAGTTTTATCTACGCTGATAAAGCTGATGGTCCCCTTAAAGTTTTTCTTGTATGTATTAATAGGCACATCACCATTCTTATCATCAGGCGGTACACTGAATCGTGTACCTGCAATAACGTATTCGGTATTTTCTGTAATAAAGGGAGAACTGTGGTTGCCGGCACTGTTAGGCAGCTCAATAATTTCAGCGGTATGAAAAGTTGTTAGGTCAACCCTTGCAACACGTGGTGTATTATTGGCATTAGCAAATATCCAACGTCCGTCAAGAGCGCCGTCAGTTTGAGACAGGTTTAAATGATGCTGATCGTCCCACACTATAAAACCATGTGAGGTGTTTAACATGGGTTTTGTTTCTTCCGAATAACCGTACCCATTTTCCGGGTTAACGGAAAAGATAGGAACCACTTTCAGCAGCCTTCCACTCGGTAATCCATATACGCTCATTTGGCCATTAAACCCACCTGATACAAAATTGTAATACTCGTCGTATTTACCGGGTGCTACATAGGTCTTGGATGCGGCATCTCCACTTACAGCAGACGCAACATTTTTAGGCTTACATGCATTTATACTAATTACCAGTATAAAAACTGCCAGGCCAACCTGATTTAATTTACTTCGTTTCATTATTAGCATATTTAATTATAGAGTTAGCAGTGTAAAGTCGGATGTTCATTTCAATCCATCATTTTTTCGCATGAATTCAAGAAGATTCCTGGCATCCTCGTCAGATAAGTTTTGATTGGGCATCCGTATAAGGCATAATTCGAGTTGCGCCTGCACTTTAGGATCTTTATTAATCATGGCGTCTGTGTTTGTAATAAAATTCATGATCCATTCCGGAGCATGACGCGATGTAACGCCGGACCATCCTGGTCCAACCAGCTTCTCGTCAGTAGTTTTGTGACACCCGCTGCATTTCACGCCGTAAATTTTATTTCCACTTTCCGCTTTCGCAGCATCTAATGTTGGGGCTAGTTCAACTTTTGTAAATTTACCTTCACCCCGTTTAGGGTCATAAGACGGATTCTCATCCGGGTTTTTATTTTCTGACTTTTCAGCAGTAACCACATTTTTATCACTTGTAGCGGGGCTGTTGCTATCTCCGCAAGCGATCACAAAGCCTGCAAACAAGCCAAGTATTACTAGTTTTCTCATTTTATATATTTTTTTAAGACTGAAATTTGTTGGCAATCCGGTTGATTATTAAGTAGTTTTTTATTCGTGTAATCGTAACTCCGTGATGAACGGGTACTGAATTTTTGAAATGAGTTAAATTATTTATAAACAACTATTGACCTAATTTTATATTAGCGTGAAATAACGTGTTCATTTAATATCAGCCATCTGCTAACAGCAGTTCAATCATTGATATGTTTCCTCCTGATGACCGATAGCTTAAGGCTGATGGCCAAAGCTTCAAATTATGGCTAAATCAAACTAATGGTTTTTAGTTATTTGATCGCAAGCTAACATCATACGCACTCTAAAAATATGATCACCGTCATATAATTCCAGGATAACTCGTCATAATTAATAGTAATCACTTAATGTAGTTTAGGTGTTTTAAAACAACATACCAGCTACGGAAATAATACAAGAACTACATACAATTAAAACAACTATACCCCTGCTAATATAACCATGTTGTTCCGGCTATCCTGCAAAAAGATTAATTTCATCCGATTAATATTCAATGACACCGGATCAACATTATCAACATCGCCTGACTGTTTTTTAGTTCCATACGTTGGAAATTATAGTAAACGATAGTGGCTTAATTATTAATGAATAACGATATTCTGGTATATAAATTAAATATACTTCTAAATGAATGTGAACAACTATTCAGAAACAGGCAAAGATGATCAGCTCCAACAATTTGAGGCCCTTTTTAATTTTGCTACTATTGGTATTGTTGTAACCAATCAAAATGGCAGGATAATTAATTTTAACAAATGTGCCGAAACCCAATTCGGATATTCAAGAGAAGAAATTTTAGGAAAAGCGGTGGAAGAGCTAATACCTAACAAATTTCATTCATCACATATAAAACATCGGAATTATTACTACCATCATCCCGAGCCTCGCAGTATGGGCGCCGGCAGGGATCTTTACGCAAAAAGAAAAGATAATTCAGTGTTCCCTGTTGAAGTGAGCCTCAGCCACTATGTTGTTAACGGGCACACGTTTGTAATGGCATTTGTTATTGACATAACGGTAAGAAAAAACAGTGAAGTAGAAGTGTTATTGCAAAAACAAGAGTTGGAAACCATTACCAATCAACTTAAGCAATTTAATGTGGAGCTGGAACAGAAGGTGGGAGACCGTACTAAAATGCTCCGGGAAACATTGGCAGAATTGGAAAAATCAAAAACTGAATTGAGTGAGGCGCTTGTAAGTGAAAAAGAATTGAGTGATCTTAAATACCGGTTTGTTACGCTGGCCTCGCATGAATTCCGCACTCCCTTAAGTACAATACTTTCTTCCGCTTATTTGCTGGAACAATACACAGATAATTCCGGCAAAACCAAAAAACATATTCAACGCATAAAAAATGCGGTGGCAGGAATGAAAAGCATTTTAGAAGATTTTTTGTCGTTGGGCAAATTGGAGGAAGGGCTGATTGAAATCAGGAAGGAAAATATAACAGCGGAGGTATGCCGCCAGGATATCCAGGTGGTTCTGGAAGAAATGGAACAGATGCTTAAACATGAACAAAAAATAAACTTCAGTCATTTGGGAAATGCAAATATGATTATAGACCGGCATCTCCTGAAAAACATCGTCATGAACCTTGTTTCCAATGCCATAAAGTTTTCACCGGAGGGATCGGTGATTGAAGTGAGCGCTAATTTCAAAGATAATGAATTGGAAGTTGTAGTGCTTGACCATGGACTAGGCATCTCAGAGGAGGACCAGCAACACCTCTTCCAGCGCTTTTTCAGGGGGAAGAATGTAAGCAATATCCAGGGCACCGGTTTAGGACTGCATATTATTGGGAATTACCTCGAACTTCTTAATGGAAGCATTGCTTTCAAAAGCTCCGTCAATGGCGGATCAATATTCACCTTTAATATACCTTCCATTTAATATTTAAATCAATACCGTAACATGAAAAAAATTCTTGTTATTGAAGACAACGAAGAGGTAAGGGATAACATATTAGAGATTCTGGAACTTTCTAATTACACCGTGTTTACTGCTGAAAATGGCAAAGCAGGTGTAGAACTCGCATTGAAAGAAGTTCCGGATTTAATTGTCTGCGATATCATGATGCCGGTTTTGGACGGGTATGGTGTTTTGCATTTGCTTGGCAAAAATGAAGCTACCACCGGCATCCCTTTTATATTCCTCACCGCTAAATCTGAAAAAAACGATTTTAGAAAGGCAATGGAATTAGGCGCGGACGATTATTTAACCAAACCTTTTGATGGAACAGACCTTTTAAAGGCCGTTAAGGTACGACTGGAAAAAACAGCACTCCTGAAAAAGATGTATAATAATACTTCGGAAGAAGTAGATAAATTTATAAAAACTGCCGGGCAATCAGGTAATATCCACCTGATTTCTGAAGAAAGGGAAATTGTTAGTTATAAAAAGAAACACATTCTTTATACAGAAGGTACGCGGCCTAAATCAGTTTTTTTCATTACCAACGGTAAAATAAAAACATCCAAGTTGCATGACGATGGAAAGGAACTGATAACGAATATTTATGGGCCGGGCAATTTTATAGGCTATACACCTATTCTGCACGAAATAAACTACAAGGAATCGGCCCATGTGCTGGAGGATACCCAACTAATGCTTATCCCCAAGGAAGATTTTCTACAGCTCATAACCCACGATATTAATGTTGCAAAACAATTTATTAAAATTGTAACAAACAATATACTTGAAAAGGAAGAAGATCTTTTAAACTTTGCCTATAACTCCTTAAGAAAAAAAGTAGCCTATGGATTGCTCCAGTTGTTTGATAAAAACAAGATTGATGAAAAATCAGCAACCAGTCATTTAGATCTGACTCGTAAGAACATGGCATATACAATCGGGATCGCAACCGAGTCATTAATAAGAACTTTATCAGACTTTAAAGAAGAGAAACTTATTGATTTTGAAAATGGTAAAGTGATTTTATTGAATGAAAAAAAATTAAGGAATCTACCTTCATAATTTATCGAGGCAGGGTTTGCTACCGCCCTGTTCGCATTTCTGGCAACATGTTTTTTCCATAGGTACACTGAGCAGCATTGCTTCGTTGTTCTGACGCTCCAGGGTCCAGTCATCCGTGAGTGAGGTTTCCACCCATTGGCTAGCTGATTTACGGCATACCTGCACCCGCAGCCCTATGTCTCTAAAGTTTTTTAATAGCTCGGCAACGGTCACCTTTTTTTCAATTGAAATGCGAACGCAGTTATTCATTAATCTCAGCTTCTTTACAGGAAGCTCAGGAATCGCTTTTGTCTTTTTATATATATCTTTATTTTCTTCCGGTACTAATTTTAAAAACTGCAGTTTTAAGAATGGATACAAGGTATTGAATTGCACCTGTACATCATTAACCGTACTATCATAATCTATAGTCAATTCCATACTTTAAAGATTTACCGGCCATTATTAAGTTTGATACACCTCATTGCTGGCAAGGGATGAAGTTCCGAAAACAGCAGCATCATTTTTATGATGATGATCATCATTAAGCGATAGCAGTTGTCATAAATATTGATTTCATACTTTAATAATTTTGATTAAAATCCAGGTAATAGTTTCAATATCTATCCTTGAATGAAACTGATTTTTTTAAAAATTTAAAAATATAATTATGCTAGGAGAACTAACAGAAACTCAAATAAACAACCTGTTATCCAGCCAAATAATAGGACGGATTGCCTGCTCAGCTGGAAGAAAGCCCTACATTGTGCCGGTTTTATATGTGTTCGATGGTAAATATATCTATGGCCAAAGCAGGGATGGTCAGAAGCTGGAAAGGCTGCGTAAAAACCCGGAAGTATGTTTTGAAGTAGATGCCATGACGGATATAGCCAACTGGCAAAGCGTGGTAGTGTACGGAAAATTTGAAGAACTGGCTGGCGATGAAGCGGAGTATGAAAGAAGCAACTTATTGAACAGGGTAATGCCCATTATGACCACTTCAATTGTGCATGCACATGAGCATGATGTAACCAGCGAAATTGATGATAGCAACCGGGTTAAAAAAGTAATGTATAGAATTAAGATACGAGAGAAAACTGGCAGGTATGAAAAAAGATAGGCCTCGTTAAATTAGGAAATGCCTGAAAGGGCGCCATCCATTGTCACGATGAAGCCCTTTGAGCAAAATTTTAATGAATCAATTCGGGGCTGGCTAAAAAGAGGGTTAGTGCTGGAGAGTTTTATTAAATCCCGCCCGGACCAACCCTCTTTTTAGTTTTTAGTCACCCCGGCAGCTATGCAGGGAATCTTTCCCAATACGCTTTATCGAGGGCTTCCCGATGATCCGGATGTGCTAAATTTATAAGAGCTCTTGCCCTTTGCTTTAAATTTTTGCCAAAAAGATTTGTTATACCGTATTCCGTTACCACCCAATGCACATGGCCCCTGGTTGTAACAACTCCGGCACCTTCTTTCAAATACGGTACAATCCTCGATAATCCCTTAGACGTAACCGACGGTATGGCTATAATAGGTTTCCCACCTTCCGATAAAGATGCACCACGCATAAAATCCATTTGTCCGCCTATGCCGGAGTACTGGTAGGTGCCAATAGAATCTGCGCATACCTGGCCCGTAAGATCTATTTCAATGGCACTGTTAACTGCCGTAACTTTTGCATTTTGCCGGATAATGCTGGTATCATTAACATAACCAATATCCATAACGCGTACTCCGGGATTATCATCCACAAAATCATACAGCATTCTTGTACCTATCATAAAACCCGTAACTGACCGCCCGACATTAAGCTTCTTACGACTGTTATTTATTATTCCAGTTGTGATCAATGGAATTATTCCATCAGAAAACATTTCGGTATGAATACCCAGGTTCGCATGCCCGGATAAATTTTTTAACACCTGGTCTGGAATACTGCCAATACCCATTTGCAGGGTCGCTCCATCCTCGATCAGGGAAGCTACATATCGTCCAATCTGAATAATACTTTCGCTTGTTTTGGAGGAGTAATCAACCTCCGGTAATTCCATTTCTTTCCATACAAGAGACGTGATTTTGTTTACATGAATAAACCCATCACCATGAGTCCTGGGCATACGGGGATTAACCTGGGCAATGACAACTCTCGCCATGTCAACCGCAGCTCTTGCTATATCAACAGAGGTGCCAAGAGAACAATAGCCATGTGCATCAGGAGGTGATACTTGTATAATTGCTACATCTATGGGTAAAATATTCTGCTTGAATAATTGAGGTATCTGGCTCAGAAATATCGGTACGTAGTCACCATAACTGCTATTAACCACAGATCGGGTACTGGCCGATACAAACAACGAATTAAAAAAAAAACTTTTTCTGTATTCAGCATTACTAAAATCAACATCTCCTAAAGTGGTGATGCTAACCAGTTCTACGTTTTCCAATTCAAGATGTCTTTTTTGCAAGGCTTTGATAATATGAACAGGGGTGGCCGCACTGCCATGAATAAAAACCCGGTTGCCTGAAGTAATACACTGAACTGCCTCTTCTGCTTTAATATAATTCATGAAAATCGTTTATGCTGTTAATGGCGATCTGACAGGGATAATGAAATTTTACAACACCTGGAAAGGACTAACATAAGTCTAAAATTGCCACTGAACCCGCAATTCTTTTTTTCCCCAAAAGGGTTGTAGCTTGTTTTGGTAATGCCAATAATCGAAAATATTGATATACTATTATTATTAGGGATCGTAATTATTAAACGGCCTCCATTATCAGCAGCCAGGGCCAGACCCGCGCTTCAACGATGTCATTTCATCGCCGTAATCATATAAACTTTTCCTTTCACTGTATGAAATGAAATAACATAACCATTCTTACCAGCAACCGATTTTTCGCTAACACCTGTAATTCTCACCGGAACAGCAGTTCTTATCTTACAAATACCACCAGATGCGGAGCGGATAGCGGCATTGGTTAAACGATGATTTTTCCAATTGATAGATACTTCGAAATTGCCCCTTGCCTTAAGACCCTTTATCGATCCTTGCTGCCAGGCATCTGGTAAGGAAGGCAACAGGTGGATCTCTCCTAAATGGCTCTGTAAAAGCATTTCCGACATACCGGATATCCCACCAAAATTGCCGTCGATCTGAAATGGAGGATGCGCATCAAACAGGTTTACATAGGAACCGCCGCCATTTGCATAGTTAGTGCCTGTCTGGCCCGTAATGTGCAAAAGGTCGCGGATCATTTTATAAGCATGATTGCCCTCTAATAACCTTGCCCAGAAATTTATCTTCCAGGCCAGGCTCCAGCCTGTACCTGCATCGCCCCTTAGTTCCAATGTTTTTTTGGACGCAGCAGCAAATTCAGGTGTAGTAGTGGGAGAAATCTGGCGACCAGGATACAATCCAAACAAATGTGATACATGCCGGTGATGCGGATCAGTATCTTCCCAATCCTTATACCATTCCTGTAAGTTTCCTTTTTTACCGATATGAAGCGGGAACAACTTTTTCTTTTTAGCGATAATAAGGTCACGAAAAGCTGCATCTTCATTCAATTCGTTGGAAGCATCCACCAGGTTGGTAAACAAATCCCAGATGATGGACATATCCATAGTAGTAGCGATAGACGCACTTCCTTTTTTACCATTATCATCAATGAAGCTGTTTTCAGGGGAGAAAGATGGCGCTGTTACCAGGAAGCCATTCTTATCTTCTACCAACCAGTCAAGACAAAATTCTGCCGCCCCTTTCATTAGCGGGTAAGCCGTTGTTTTCAACCATTTTTTATCTTTCGTAAATTCGTAATGTGTCCATAAATGTTGTGAAAGCCAGGGTGAGCCCATGCTCCAGTTGGCCCACATCGGATCGCCTTTGCCGATATCGCCAACTGGGTTGCTGAGCGCCCATACATCACTGTTATGATGAACCGCCCAGCCTTTTGCGTGGTAAAATTCTTTGGCTGTTACCCTCCCGGTTACGGCGGCATTTTTAACAAAATCTAAAAGAGGCAGGTGCATTTCGGAAAGATTGGTTGGCTCCGCGGGCCAATAATTCATTTGCACATTGATATTTGTTGTATAATTAGCGCTCCAGGGTGGTCGTAATTCTTTGTTCCATATACCCTGTAAATTGGCCGGCAGACCTGCTGCGCGCGAACTTGAAATAAGCAGGTACCTGCCATATTGAAAATAGAGTGTCTCCAATGAGGGATCCTTTGCTCCTTCCGTGTAACCAAGCAAGCGTTCACCAGTTGGTAAAGATGCATTTTTATTATCAGCGGGAGACGCAAGTTTAAATGATACCCGGTTAAAATAATGATGAAAATCTGAAAGATGATTGCCAAGCAGCTGTTGCCAGTTTTTTTTAACAGCTGCAATTAAATATTCTGAAGCTAATTTATCTTCATCTTTTCCCTGCGAGTCAGGGCATTTATCAAAGCCGTTGAAGCTGGTAGCGGCGGAAAGATAAACAAGAACATCTGTAGCATTACTGACGGCAATACCACTTGTGTCTGCAGTTATTTTTCCTTCTTTACTTACTGCTTTTATGCGCCATTCATATCGCATGCCCCTGCATCCACTGCTATCAACTTCTGTAATCGGATTATTGGTGCGAATATAATTAGGTTCAATGTGGGAAGGCGCTTTACCCTTGATTATTATTTCTTTGTTGCCAGTTACCGATAGCAATGTCTTCAAGGGGCTCTTCGTACTTAATACAAAATTTAATTGCCCGGGTTTACTGGCAGTAAGGTGGATAACGATTACCTGGTCAGGTTGGGAACTGATAACCTGTCTCGTGAAGGTGACACCACCTATTTTAAAGCGGGTTGTAGTAATGGCATCGATAATATCCAGGTCACGGTAATAGGACGAAACTGCCGTATCTTTAAATTGCTGGCTGATTATAAGGTCTCCTAAAGGCAGATAAGATTCTGAATAATACCCCTGCATATTCTTTGCCAGGTCATATGCTTTGGCATAGTCTTCTTCTTTAAAAAGCGCTTCCCTGGCCAGCAATAAATTATCATACGCTTTCGGATTAACATTCGTTCTTACAGGGCCGCCCGTCCATAAGCTGGCTTCATTCAACTGGATCAATTCTTTTCCCACGCCACCAAATACCATAGCACCTAAGCGGCCATTACCTACGGGCAAGGCCTCGGTCCATACTTTTGCGGGTTTTTTATACCAAAGTTTCAGTGGTTCCTGCGCACATAGACACTCGGTAATTGCGAAAAGTGAAATATTGAAAATGAGAATTCTTTTTATCATCCTTGTTGTAGAAAATGTAATGGCAGGTAATGGCATATAGGATATTTTAGTACAAGAAATATGATTTTTAGACTATCATTAAAAAGAAACGGGTTGAATATAAGAAAGTTACCTGAAAATAAAATCTATTTATGCCAATAAATGTGTTGGCGATAATTTTCTACATAAAATTTTGTTTGATGAAAGATATAGAACTTTTATTATGTGTTGCTTAAACAAAAGGCGCGCATTGCGATGGCATGTGTATTGTGCTGTGTAAATCATCATTAAATCATTATAACAATGGATAGCATTAATAAAAATCAGCAGGAAGACAATCATGAAGATCTGCAGGATTTCGCAGCTGCAGACAGGATTATTGAATTAGTAAAACAAGCCAAGTCTTGTTTTTTCTGCACCAGATCATCTATAGGACCGTCTCTTGGTGTGAGGCCAATGAGTATCCAAAAGACCGACGAGGACGGAACGCTGTGGTTCCTTAGCGCCAATGACAGTCATAAAAATGCGGAAATTGCGGAAGATAGTTCAGTGAAGTTGTACTTTCAAGGTTCTGCACACTCGGATTTTTTATACCTGACAGGTCATGCAAGTATCTCTGAAGATCCTTCGCTAATTAAAGAATTGTGGGAACCAATATTAAAAACATGGTTTACAGAAGGAGAAAATGATCCACGCATTTCTGTTATAAGATTTGCACCTGAAACAGGGTATTATTGGGATAATAAACATGGCAATGCTGTCGCTGGTGTGAAGATGTTGTGGGGCGCAATGGTGGGCAAAACGATGGATGATTCAATAGAAGGGAGATTGGATGTGTAATAAATATCTAAGGTTGAAATGAAGCGCTTACGCATATTAACTGCGTACTGTATGCGCAACAGCAAAGGTATATTACCTTTTGGGATGCTAATAGAAAATTCGTTGAAATAATGGGTGACTTTGACTGCCGTATCTTACCATCCTTAAACAAAGAGCTACGGTTAGGACGCTTCTTATTTTATTATGCATAGTCATCCAGGTAAGAGATAATTGAAAATGGTGGGTAGGCCCTGTAAGGGCTAAATATACTAGTGTTAAGTTAAGTATCAAATGACGTATTGGCTATCCGCTTTCAGCTATCGGCTTTCAGCTAAATAATACCGTTTGTTCCAACTAACAGCGATCTGGTTTGCCGATAGCTGATAGCCGGCAGCCGATAGCTAATGCGTCAGAACACAGTTAACTTAACACTAGCACAGGGTGGAGACCTGTGACAGGGATTATGATTTGACCCAAGCCCTGTAGGGTATAATATCTTAGCAGAGGATGCCGCTCTTTGTTACAATGACCTCGTCCTCGGATAAGATATTTCACCCTTTCAGGGCTTGTTCCATTTACAACAATCATAACATCTGGAATTTTCGTGTAACAAAAGAAAAGATGTGTGCTAACGGTAGCTCTTTATTCAAGGAGGGGAAGGTAGCGCAGTCATCCATGAAGGTTATTAAAAGTATTTATGCTGAAAGCAAATTTTAATGAGTATAAACCCGGTTTAATTTAACCTCCGGATTTAAACTCACCCCAAAACCCGGCTCATCCAGGTCACTAACTTTTATGCGGCCATTAACGGGAACAGGCTCATTCAGCAGTAACGGGTTGAACATGGGTACTACCTTATCTGCCTTTGGGGCCATCATTAGAAATTCGGCAAATGGACTATTGTGCCTGGTAATTACAAAATGATAACTATAAACGGAAGATCCGTGAGGTACTACCATTACGTTATGACTATCTGCAAGTGCTGAAATTTTTATGAGTTCGCTGATGCCACCGCACCATCCAACATCAGGCTGGATAATATCGCAGCATTTCATTTCAAGCAGCAAACGAAATCCCCAACGGGTGGCTTCATGTTCACCGGTAGTGATAAGCATGCCTTTCGGAACATTCTTACGTAATTCTGCATACCCCCAGTAGTCATCCGGTGAAAGACATTCTTCCATCCATTTCAAATTGTATTCCTTTGCTTTATATGCCATCCGTATTGCGTAGTTAACATCAAGGCTCATCCAGCAATCAAACATCAGGAAAAAATCATCGCCTACCCTGTTGCGCATTGTTTCCAACTCCGTTATATTTTTCTTCAAACCTTCTTCCCCTTCAGAAGGGCTATGATGAAGCGGCATTTTTCCGCCGATGAATCCCATTTCTTTAGCAAGATCGGGTCGCGCGCCTGTTGCATAAAAGGGTTGTTCTGATCGTACGGCGCCACCCAGTAGATGGTAAACGGGTTCCTTCCTTATTTTGGCTAACAGATCCCACAGGGCAAGGTCAACACAGGATATTGTATTAAGCACAATTCCCTTCCTTCCATAAAACAACGATGCATTGTACATTTGATCCCAGATCTTTTCGAGGCTGGTAACGTTCTGTCCTTCAATAAACCGGGCGAGGTGTTTTTCTACGATGAAAGCCCCGAGTTCACCCCCAGTACTAACGGCGAAGCCTATGGTACCATCAGATGCTTCGACTTCAACAACCAACGTGCCTAAAACATTAAGGCCGAAAGACTGGCGGCTATTACGGTATTCAGGATACTTGCTCATGGGGGTAGCAACATGGTCGTCAATCCAGTGATCCTTATTCTGGTCGTGGTAATCTGCGCCCCCTCCCCTTACAGTAAAAGCGCGTATGTGCTTTATGGTTATATTCATATAATCAGGCAAATTTTTATTTATTCCTTTTGTTTTCGATGCCATCATTGATGCTTTTTTTAATGCCAAGTATCAGGATGGCGCTTAGCAGTGCACTGCCTGAAAGTAGATAAAGGCCCGCGCTTTTTGATGCATAAGTCTCTTCCATCCATATCCTGGCATTCGGTGCAACAAAACCGCCTAGTGTTCCCAATGCATTGATAAGTGCAATACCACCTGCGGCCGCCACACCCGCCAGGTAACCGGTGGGGAAGGTCCAGAAAATAGGCTGTGGGCCTATAATACCCGCAGCCGCAACACATATTGCCGTAAATGCAAATACAGGATTGCCTGTTGATGCTGATCCGGCAATGCCTGCTGCGGCCATGACTAAGGTAATGGATGCTGTGATACGTTTCCCGCCCAGGCGGTTAGAAAGACGAGGGAGCCAGTAAACAGCCAGGAGGGCACACATCCAGGGAATAGCAGTGAGTAATCCTACTTCCAGTCCAACTTTTTTTCCTGAAAGATTTGCCACCTGGGTAGGAATATAATACACCAACCCGTATAAGCTCGCCTGTATAAAAAAATAGATCAGGCAGAAAAATAACACATTCGGATCTGCAAGACTTTTTAAAACACTTTTTGGACCTTTATGATGTTTTATCACCTCCTCTGAATCTATTTCATCCTGCAAAATTTGTTTTTCCTGCGGGTTAAGCCATGATGCATCGGCGGGTTTGTTATCGAGATACCAGAACGCCCATATGCCTGCAACGGAAGCAAGAATGCCTTCTACCAAAAACATCCATTGCCATCCCTTAATTCCTGCAAAGCCATCCAGGTCAAGCAATAGCCCGGATAAGGGTCCACCGAGAATAAGTGCAATCGGTGCGCCGAAATAAAAAAGTCCCAGGGCCCTGCCACGAACCTGCGAAGGATACCAATAAGTGAGATACAAAATCACTCCCGGGAAAAATCCTGCTTCAGCAACGCCGAGCAGGAAACGCAGTATGTAAAACGTTGTTTCCGTTTTAGCAAACATCATTGCTGATGAAACAAGCCCCCATGTTACCATGATGCGACACATCCATATGCGGGCTCCTATCCTATGCATGATCAGGTTCGAAGGAATTTCAAACAATGCATAACCCAGGAAAAAAATTCCAGCGCCGAAAGCAAACATACTGTCTGTAAGCTGGGTATCTGCCTGGAAGGCTTGTTTGGCGAAACCTACGTTTGCCCTATCCAGGAAGGCAAATACATACATTAACAACAAAAAAGGAATTAATCTTTTTGTGACTTTGGCTACTGACTTTTCCTTTACGCTCTTATCCTGCATATGATTTTTTTAATAAGCCGTCCGTCGGCCAGAGACATGAAAATAAGCTTGCTGGTTAATTTGATCCTGTTTTTTGAACTAACGGAATATAAACAGTAAACGCTGTTTTCCCAGGCTCAGAACTAACTTTTATTTCGCCGTTATGACGTTTAACGATCCTGTTTACAATGTCCAATCCAATGCCAGAACCTTCGCCTACTTTTTTAGTGGTGAAAAACGGGTCAAAAATTTGCGATAAAATTTCTTTTGGAATGCCGGTACCGTTATCCTGTATACAAACCTTTACGTGCTTATTATCCGAAGACGTTTCAATAGTGAGCTCCCCGTTTTTTTCGAGGGCGAAGATGGCGTTATCAATGAGGTTCGTCCAAACCTGGTTAAGTTCACTAACATACGCGGGAACATCGGGCATGGTATGGTTAAACTTTCTATTTATATTGATATTTTTTTCACGAAGTTTAAAACCTAAGAGTGTTAATGTATTTTCAATACCCTGGTGAATGTTGGTGTCTTGCAAATCAATGGCCTTGTCCATATGAACATGGCTTTTAATAGATGCCACCAGGTTAGATATGTGGCCAGAAGCATCCCCAAGATCTTTAATAATTTTTTGAGAGCTCATACTATTTTCGAGCCATGGTATCACACGGGTAAAAGCCTCTTCTCCTAAATCGGTGTAAATAATTTCAAGTTCGGCTATTGTAAAACCAAAGTCTGAAAAAGCTTCTGCTGTTTCAATTTCATTTACTCCTTTTGTCTGCAGCCACTCCCCTAATTCATCTTCGTCTGTCATGCACTGGAGCATTGTACGTTTGATATTTTGCGCCTTCTTTCTTTCTTTCTTTTCTACCAACATGAATATGTTTTGAAGTTGCCCTGGTGTTATTTTACATTGAAGCAACGATTTTGTAAGTTCGTAATTACGTTTCAACTTTTTGACAAGGTCACCTGAAATGCTGCTGATGGCTGCAGCCGGGTTGTTGAGTTCATGTGCAATACCGGCAGCGAGTATGCCAAGGGCATTTACTTTCTCCATCTGCAACTTGGTGGTGGCAAATGCTTTGGCCCTTTCGGTCATAATGCCGATAAGCCGTTGAATAAAGTCAGGATTAAGAAGCTCCAGTTCGGCAAAGCACTTTTTGTTTAAACGAAGCAGTTTTACATCGCCTGACGCGTAGGAGTAACCGGGATACGTTGTCATTCTTGAGTAAGGCATCAAACCTCCTACCCCCTTCGTTACATCATTATTCTCGAATGTAAAATAGTAAACCTGCCGCCCGTTTAGGTACATGTAAAAAGCAACCTTACCCAGCAGGCAAAACCACATCACTTCTGCCGGATCACCGTACCTGGCTATAAGGCCACCATCAGCGTATTCACGATATTCCGAGTGATCCAATATCCATTGGAGATGTTCGTCGGGCAGGTCGGTTAGCGCGACAATTTCTCTCAATTCATCAATTGTAACTGGTTGCATCGTTTACTATTTGCAGATATTATGTAAAAATATCTATCATTAATTATTCATTGAAAAGAAATTCTTTGCAAACATAAGTATAGTAATGCTATTTAAATGGAAACGGGTTAGCCCGGTTTACTCCTGGGTGAACTAAAAACTTACCATACGGCTTTGAAGATATTCAATATCGTTTAGTTAAAATAAGCCAATTCATAGCTATTGAATTAAAACTGCCAATTAGATGACAGAAGTCTTTACTGAACGATATTAACTGATATTTATACCGGCCTCATAATATGACGATCAAACCATGCAAAGTGAATCTGATTTTAATTATCTTGTCCAATGAAGAATATCCTTTTTACTAACTTAATACTAAATTAAAATGAATCGGATCAAAGTCGCTGTGGTAGGTACCGGTTTTATCGGCCCTGCTCACGTTGAAGCGCTGCGTCGCTTGCCAAATATTGAAGTTGCTACTCTCTGCGAAGCAACCATTGAATTAGCGGAGGAAAAAGCGAAAACACTGGGTATTCCACGTTTTTGTGTTTTTGATGAACTGCTCAAGCAGGACGATATCACCGCCATTCATATCTGTACTCCTAACTTTTTACATTTTCAACAAAGCAAGGCTGCTTTAAAAGCCGGTAAACACGTAATCTGCGAAAAACCTTTGGCCAATAAAGTAGAAGAAGCTGAAGAACTGGTTGCTTTAGCCAAAGAAACGGGATTGGTAAACGCGGTCCATTTTAACCTTCGATACTATCCTATCGTTCGGCAAATGAAAACGATGCGGGAAAAAGGCGACCTGGGTGAAATTCATTCCATTATGGGTTCATACCTGCAGGATTGGCTTTTCTATAAAAACGATTATAACTGGCGGTTAGAACCGGATAAATCTGGTGAATCAAGGGCCATTGCCGACATCGGCTCACACTTGCTGGATGTTACCGAATACATAACAGGCTTAAAAATTACGGAGGTAATGGCAGATTTTTCAACCATCCACAATACCCGACTCAAACCGATGAAGCGAGTGGAAACCTATTCAACAGAAACGTTGCAGCCGTCAGACTACCAGGAAATTGCTATCAATACAGAAGATCATGCCAATGTGATGCTGCGATTCGATAATGGCCGCAGAGGTGTGGTGACGGTAAGCCAGGTTGCGGCAGGACGTAAGAACCGGTTAAACCTGGAAATTTCCGGCTCTAAATCAACGTTTGAATGGAACTCGGAAAAGCCCAGCGAAGTCTGGATCGGAAAACGGGAAGCCGCCAATCAAATGCTCATGAAAGACCCTTCGCTATTTTACGCCGAAGCGGCAGGTTTGATCAGTTTTCCGGGAGGGCATAACGAGGGCTTTCCAGACACGTCCAAACAATTATTTAAAGAAGTTTATGCTGCCATAGCCGCTGGCAAACAACCGGAATCGCCTACCTTTCCAACATTTGCCGATGGATTACGGGAGCTTGTTATCTGCGAACGAATTATTGAGAGTAATAAAAAACAGGCCTGGGTGAAAATTTAAAATAACAGGTCTGATTGTTTACATTTTCCATGGATCCCGGTTGCGAAGCGACCGGGATTTTTAGTGCCCGTATTGTCCTGAAAAAAACGTACAGTTTTTTCAGGTACCCTTTTAGGCAACCCTGCCAGTAGAATAGGTAAGCCATCGCAATATGCGCAGGCTGTACCCGGGAGAAAAGGATAAGCTGTTAATTAAAGACCCATTGCCCGGTATTGTTTGAATAAAGATGGGTTTTTGATTTTGACTTCTGAATGAGTTTATATACTTTGGAACGATTATAAAAACATTTAAAAATCTTTCACTATGACCAAACTTTTCACAATCGCCATTTTCTTCCTGCTTGGTGTAACCTTACTTTTTGGTTGTAACAATACCGATAATACCAAAGCGACCACGGAGTCTGTCGCTAAACCGGTTTTGCCGGAAGTACCCGAGTATTTCAGCCTCCGTCCCGAAACTGAAAAAGCGTATGGCTATACCCATGCAGTAAAAATCGGCAACGATATTAAAGTGTCAGGTGCCGTAAGTATGGATGATAAAGGTGTTCCCACTGCAAAAGGTGATTTACTACAGCAGATGAAAAATTGTTATAGTGACCTGGATAAAATTTTAAAACACTATAACTGCACTTTTGATGATGTGGTGGTAGAAAATATCCTCACCACCAACATGCCCGAATTCTTAAAACAATCTGCTTACCGAAATTCTATTTACAAAAAACAATTTCCCACAGGCTCCTGGTTTGGTGTAAAAGAACTGGCGTTGCCGGAGTTTATGATTGAGATTGAACTGGAAGTGTATAAAGCAAGGTAACAGGTGCCAGGTTTCCTGGTGAGCTGATAAAACAACTTCATATATGTTAAGATTTGGAAATGGAAATGAATGGAATTAAAATAAAACTGGATCCGCTGACTTCAAGAGGGCTGCAATAAAACTTTATAAAGACACTGGATTTGTTGTTGAAATAAGAGCGTACCGGCATAACCCACACGAATCGGCGATGTATTTTGATTTGGTATACAATAGCGACTAAGCTGCAAACCTGGCCCGGATAGCGATTATTTTTTTTTCTCTTCTATAGTTATTCAGGCGAGCAAAACATTGCATAATATAAAATTCTTTTATACCTTAACTTTTGAAACGTGTACTGGCTCTGTATTAATCTTCCTACCCTATTGCATATCATTTTATATATATTTAAATATTTTTTATAACCCATAAACACTAACAATGAGTTTACAGATCACTGATAAAATCCTTGAAAGAGGAGAATACGTAGAAGAGAAAACGATGAAGAATACAATTTACCTGCATCATACAGCGGGATCTCACAGGGCAGACTGGACCATTGATGGCTGGAATAAAGACCGGAGTACAACTAAGTCCAGGATCAGGGTGGCAACTGCTTTTGTTATTGGCGGGCCGGACCGCGGCGGCGGTAATAAAGACGGCATGGATGGAATAATATTCAGGGCATATAATGAAGATTTCTGGGCATCGCACCTGGGACTAAAAACTGCCAATAACGATAAACTAAACAGGCAATCTATCGGGATCGAGATCTGCAATTACGGGCCGATAACTAAAACAACTTCCGGAAAATATATCAATTATGTGAATTCTGAAATGACCCCTTCCGAGGTTTGCGACCTCGGTTATATGTTCAGGGGTTTCCGCCATCATCACAGGTATTCAACTAAACAGATCGAAGCATTGAAACAGTTATTGTTGTTTTTACGGGACAAATACAAAATTGATTTGAAGCAAGGGCTGGTAGAAGGTTTGGATGAACCAAACGGCACCGGTTTCGAAATGAACAATGAAGCGTTGAGTGGAAAACCGGGTGTATGGTCGCACTCCAGCGTACGTAAAGATAAGTTTGATATTCACCCCCAAATTGAACTGGCGGCTATGTTGAAAACATTATAGTCAATATATGATTTGCTTCCCCCTGACAGTTATTATATAACTGTATGAACCCGGTAAAAGCAACCACAAAGGAGAATTTCATTAAGTTACGCTTTTTAGTTTTCATAAATTTTGTAGATGCCGACTAAAAAGAGGGTTCGACCTGTGAGGTCTTTGAGAACTCACAGTCTAACCTTTTTTTGAGTTTTTGGTCAGCCTCCATTGTTAAGCCGGTTTACTATGTAGACACCATCTCAACGTAAAGACATTGCCCGGGTCATTATCAAATGATTAGTGTCCATATACAACAACGTTTTTTTATTTGAAACATCCATTTACAAAAGGTGGACTGGTCATGTAGTTATATTCAAAAGCTTATCGCCATCCTCCGTTACAAACTTGCCCAGGCTACTGCCATTATTTTCACCGGTATATCCAAACATGCCTCGTTCTTTGATTGTAGTAGCCACTTCGGCGGGAACATATTCTTCCCATCCCTGAGCACCTTGTTTTATTAGTTGTAACACGGTATCTGTTTGAATATTCAGGTTATTCCTGTTGTAGTCAAGAATATCTTCGATTTTATCATTGGCAATAAGGTACCGGTATAGGTCTATCAGGTGCGGCGGCAATTGAAACCGATCGCAATTTTGAATTACCCCATC
>JBDSBP010000088.1:0-100371 GCA_039921525.1 Chitinophagaceae bacterium
GGTAGAACTGAAAGACATTCTATGCATTCTTTCGGCATTGGAGACGTTCGCCTGGCTGTTTACAACTGGCTCCTGGATCCTGCAAAAAATCACAAAGGCAATATCCAGGTTGGATTGGGAGTTAAACTGCCAACCGGTGACTATAATTACAAAGACTATTGGTACAATGTAGGCGTTGGTGGCGCAAAGGAATTACGTACCGTGGACCAGTCCATTCAACTAGGCGATGGAGGAACAGGCTTTACTACCGAAGTAAACGCTTTCTATAACATTAAACGCAATATTGCTGTTTACGGTAATTTTTATTACCTTATTAATCCCCGCGAGCAAAATGGGGTACGCACTTACCGTGAACTGGTATCAGCCACACTAGCAAACGAGGCCATAAGCAGTGTACCAGACCAATACATGGGAAGGGCTGGTGTAAGCTATTCATTCAATCGCATAAAAGGTTTGGGGGTTTCTGCAGGGGCAAGACTGGAAGGAATTCCTGTTTACGACCTCGTAGGTGGAAGCGGTGATTTTCGCAGACCGGGTTTTATCTGGTCCGTAGAACCCACAATTACCTATAGTATAAAAAAACTGAACTTCTTTGTATCAATACCTTTTGCGGTGGAACGTAACAGAACTCAAAGCGTGACCGATAAAGAAAATTCTATCAAGCAAAACAAACATGTTCAGGGCGACGCGGCCTTTTCTGATTATACTGTAAATGCGGGCTTCTCTGTAAGGTTTTAAATAGCCGTCAGGTGTGAGGTATGAACCATGATCTACTTGCAGTTTCTGATGGAGCAGATCAGAATTACCGACGGACCTTTGAGATTCATAAACGCAAGGGTCTTCAAGTCAAACCCTCACCAGGTTTAAACTACATCATAATGAAAATCATATATAAATGCTCTATAGCACTTGTGTTGATCATAACTCACGCCAATGCACAATCGCAAATCGCCGCTTTGCCCGGCAAGGATACCATTCCTTCTCAATCGCTCGATAGCGTAACGATCATTGCCTACCTGCGTCAGTCTACCATTAAATCTTTACCTGATATACAAGGCACTTATATCTTCGCCGGCAGGAAAACGGAAATGATTAACCTGAAACAAACCGATGTTAACCTTAGCGATAAAACAGGCCGAAAGCCGCTTTATATAGAAGATCATTTCCCCCTCTTTGGCGGCAGCTTATCATACAAACCTAAAGAGAAACTGGAAGTATATGGAGGTTGGTCGCAGGCCTATCATCCTATGGTTTTTAAAGACCTTATTCCTACCTCTGTTTATGAAGTCGATGACCCTAACATTAAAGATGCAGAAGGCTATAATGCAGAAGCAGGTTTTAAGGGTAGCTGGAAATTTCTAAAATGGGATGTGACTGCTTACATTCTTCAATTAAACAATCGTTTTGGTACACTGGCACAAACTGATAACACAGGGAATTTAATTCTCTACAGAACCAATATTGGAAATTCAACAACCAGGGGAATGGAAATTTTTGTTCAGGGCGATTGGATGTTAAGTAATATAACAGGCTTATCTGTTTTTACTTCCACAGCATTTATGCATGCGCGTTATACAGATGTTGTCGTGAAATCAGGGAATACAAATGTTGAAATATAAGAGGCAATAAAGTAGAGAGCGCACCTGATTTAACCACCCGGAACGGCATAACGTTTCGTGTTCGCAAAATAAATTTCTCCGCTTTATACAGCTATACGGCCTCTACTTTGGCTGATGCTTTAAATACGGTTAAACCGGTGCGGTTGGATCGGTACCGTCTTATGGGTTACTGGATTTTTCGGCTACATACCGCTTTTTAAAGAACCTTGAATTAAAGGCCCAGGTTAATAATGCGACCAACAATCAATATTTTACAAAACGTCCAACATTTTACCCCGGACCTGGTGTGTGGGCTTCGGATGGAAGAAGTTTAAATACTACGTTGGCGATACGCATCTGAGGGCTCAGGTACGAGGTATGAGGTATGAGCTATGAGGTATGAGGTATGAGCGAAAACGCTGAAAACTTGATTTGATAATAGAAAAATGGTTTAAAGTTTAAATTTATCCCGAAGGGGTAACATGTTCGTAGAGGGAACCATATTTCCCCTTCGGGCTTCGCTCATACCTCATACCTCATACCTGATACCTTTTTCCTATCTTACAATCTCAATGGCAAAACCATGAAACATCTATGCTTCCTCCTGCTCTGTTGCGGTTACCTGCTTATTGGCATTAGCCAGCAGCCATCACCCCCGGATAAAATTTACGGTGAACTTTTCAGAGATGTGCAAATGGCTAAAATTTTTCCCGATGGAAAAACTTTCGTGGATTGTGTGCCTAAAAAAGATCCCGCAGGTATCGTAGCCGATTACAAAAAAATTAAAAGCAACCCGGCAATCCGCTTTTCATTGGAACTTTTTGTGAACGAAAATTTTGTATTGCCCATAAACCCGGCAACCAATTATCAAACTAACACACAGGAAGATTTGGTTACCCATATCAGGAATCTTTGGAAGGTATTAAAAAGAGAAGCAGATCAACCGATGAAAGGGAGTTCGCTACTGCCCTTACCTTATTCCTACATCGTTCCGGGTGGTCGCTTCCGTGAAATATATTATTGGGATTCGTATTTTACCATGCTCGGATTACAGGAAAGTGGGGAATATGAAATTATGGAAAATATGATTAAAAATTTCGCTTACCTGATCAAAACCTTTGGTCATATCCCCAACGGAAATCGTAGTTATTATTTGGGTCGCTCTCAACCGCCTTTTTTTTCACTCATGGTGGGTTTATTGGCAGAAGTAAAAGGCGACAGTATTTATAAAACCTACTTGCCGGCAATGGAAAAGGAATATAAATATTGGATGGAAGGAGCGGCAACCCTTAAACCCGGACAAGCGCACCGACGCATAGTTAAACTGAAAGACGGCACTATCCTTAATCGTTATTGGGACGACAGTGACGTTCCCCGCCAGGAAAGTTACGCCCAGGATGTAGAGACCACTGTTAAATCAGGGAGAAATAAAATAGAGATGTATCGTCATCTTCGCGCGGGTGCGGAGAGTGGATGGGATTTCAGCAGCCGTTGGTTTAAAGATGCCAAAAATATAATCACGGTACAAACTACTGATATCATCCCGGTTGATCTTAATTGCCTGCTTTATGGGCTTGAAATCAATCTCGCCAAAGCAAGATCGCTGAACAAGGATGAGGTATTATCGAATGAGTTGTTCCGGAAAGCGGCTTCACGTAAAAATGCCATTCTTAAATATGGCTGGAACAAAACCTTGAATTTCTTTACTGACTTCAACTTTAGAACTAATATCACTGACACGATAATTACAGCCGCCGGCCTATATCCATTGTTTATGAAACTTGCCACTGCTGACCAGGCAAATAAAGTATTGCTTATAACAAAATCCCGCTTGTTAAAAGATGGCGGAATTGTTACCACTAATAATATGACGGGTGAACAATGGGATTCTCCAAATGGATGGGCCCCTCTTCAATGGGTAACCATAAAAGGATTTGAAAACTATAACTTTAAGGAAGCCGCCAGAGACATTGCTACGCGATGGGTAGCAATCAACGAAAAAGTGTTTAAATCTACAGGCAGAATGATGGAAAAATACAACGTGCTTGATACTCACCTTGAAGCGGGAGGCGGTGAATACCCCGGCCAGGATGGTTTTGGCTGGACAAACGGCGTTTACCTGAAGCTGGTTAGCATGTATGTTGGAAAGGAAGAAAAGGAGAAAGAAAAGGTTTCGGTTAGAACGCTGGCGAGATAGTTTACCCTTTAAAATTTAAAGTTTAAGGTTGGAGTTCGTAAGTTTGGCTTTTCTTAAGTTCGGGTTCCAGGTATTTTCAAACTTTTGTAAACCAACTTTAAACGTTGAACGTTAAACTACTCTTAATGCGAAATTTACTTTGTACCGCTCTTATACTTTCTTTTGTTTTTGTTGCATGTTCTCCCAACAATGTTACCCAGGATAATAGCCTGAAAAAATATTTTGATGAAGAAAAGGTAGATGGCTGTTTTGGATTGTTCGATAACGGGCAGGGCAATTTCACCATTTACAACCTCGTTCGTTATCGCGATAGCGCCTATCTTCCCGCATCTACCTTTAAGATCGTAAATTCTTTGATAGGAATACAAACCGGCAGGGTTCAGGATACGAGCACCGTTATTCCCTGGGATGGTGTCGTACGGGAAAGAACAGAATTGAACCAGGATCTTAATATGATGCAGGCTTTTCATCTTTCCAGCGTGCCCTGGTACCAGGAACTGGCTCGCCGTATTGGCAAAGATACCATGCAAAAATGGCTGGATACACTTGGATATGCCGCCCTTCATGGCCGGGCAATCGTTAAAAGTATAGACCATTTCTGGTTGGATAATTCAATCAAAATTAGCGCAGATGAACAACTGGGACTCGCAAAAAGACTGTATTTCGATCAATTGCCTTTTTATACCCGAACACAAAGCATTGTAAAAAGAATGATGCTGCAGGAAGAGAATTCCAATTATAAGTTAAGCTATAAAACAGGTTGGGGAAATATGGACAATGGTTATTCATTGGGATGGGTAGTGGGTTGGATAGAAGAGAACGGCCACGTTTATTTTTTCGTTTTGCAACTCGAATCTCCAGATCCCAAGTTAGATATAGCGGCTGCCAGAATTAAAATTTTAGATAAGATACTGAGGCAGCTAGGTTTTAAGGAAGGAAAAAAGTAGTCATCAGAGGGTGTAGAATTTAAGTTAAAAGAATGCTGAACGCCTGCGCCAAATTTATATTCCTCCGGCTTATTCCTTAATTTGCTTCCAGATGTACCGATTTCAACATATTGAATACCTTACCGGCCTTGCACTGATTCCAATATTGGTGCTCTTTTTCATCGCTGTCATCCGTTGGAAAAAAAAGAGAATAAAAAAAATAGGTGACCCCTTGTTAGTAAAGGAATTGATAAAGGGCTACTCTCCCGGCAGGTTCTTTCTGAAATTTTCCTTGCTGGTACTGGCTCTGGCAGCAATAGTAGTGGCAGCGGGCAACCTGCAAAAGCCGGGACAAATGGAAAATGTCAATCGAAAAGGAGTGGATATAATGATAGCGCTGGATGTGAGTAAGAGCATGCTGGCGGAGGATATTAAACCCAACCGCCTGGAAAGGGCTAAACAATTGGTGAATAAGTTGATGGATAAAATGGAGAATGATCGCATAGGCCTGGTGTTATTTGCCGGAAGGGCATATATGCAGATGCCTTTAACCACAGATCATGGCGCTGCAAAAATGTATGTTCAAAATGCAGGACCTGAAACAGTGCCGTCTCAAGGTACCGTAATTGGTGAAGCACTACGTGTGGCGAACACTGCCTTCAACAGCAAAGAGCGTAAATTTAAATCAATCGTTTTGATTTCAGATGGAGAAGATCACGATCCCCAGGCCCTGCAATTAACGAAAGCGCTCGCCAAGAATGGTGTTATGATCAATACTGTCGGAATCGGCTCGACCGAAGGCGTGACACTTATTGATAATAACACGAATGAACTCCGGAAAGATGCACAGGGCAACGCTATCATCACAAAATTAAACGAAACAGAGCTAAAACAACTGGCAACCGATACCAAAGGCATTTATGTGCATTTGGAAGATGCCGCTGACGCTGCCAGCGTTATTATGAAGCAACTGAATACTATTGAACAAACAGCAATGGGAGATGATGCTTTTGTGAATTATAAAAGTTATTTTCAATGGTTCCTGGCGGGCGCTTTTTTATTGTTATTGATAGAATTGTTTATGCCGGAAAGGAGAAAAATAGTAAGCACATGAACAAAAATATTTTCGTAACCATTTCTTTTACGTTGCTGCTTTTACAATTGCACGCACAGAATGTTACTGGCGAAATCCGCAATGGCAATAAACTTTACCAACAAAAGATTTTTGATCAGTCTGCCGCGGAATACAAAAAAGCCCTGGCGGTCACACCTGAAAATCCTATTGCCAATTATAACTTAGGTAATGCCCAGTTCAGGACCAACCAGTTCGATGAAGCGACAAATTCCTATGAATCAACTATCACCAATAGTAAAGAAAAGCCCGTGAAGGAGAAGGCTTATTACAACAAGGGGGTAGCCTATAGCAAACAGCAGAAACTGGATGAAAGCATCGATTCCTGGAAAAATGCACTCAAGCTGGATGCTAACGACCAGGAAGCCCGGGAAAACCTCCAAAAAGCCTTGTTAGAAAAGAAAAAGCAGCAGGAAAAAGAAGACCAGAAGAAAGATAAAAATGAAAAAAAGAAAGAGAACCAGGACGAGGATAAGAAAGATAAGCAAGATCAAAAACCTGATCAACAACAAAGTAAACTCAACAAAAAGCAGGTGGAGCAATTACTAAAGGCCCTTGCCCAAAAGGAAAAAGACGTTCAGCAGAAAATGCAATCCAAAAATGCTTCTCCTACGAGATTGGATAAAGACTGGTGAGGAATTAGTTTAAAGTTTAAGGTTCAAAATATAAAGATGTACCTGGTCGGTCATTTTCCACTTACTCTGCTTTGCAAATGGCTGCATAGTTGTGATCGCCTAAACGGTTGAACCTCAACTTTAAACATTAAACTTTAAACTTTGAACTATTACTTACTAATTTTACATCATGCGACTATATTGTAGCTCTCTTACAGAGTATCAGCGTCTGAAAACGCTGGAAGTAAAGGTTGGAGACCTTTTGTTAGGCAATTACCACCCAATCCGCGTTCAAACCATGACCACAACGAATACCATGGATACTATTGGTACCGTAGAGCAAACCATCCGGTGCATTTTAGCCGGTGCCGAGCTCGTTAGAATAACTGCTCCCAGCAAAAACGAAGCAGAAAATTTATTGAACATAAAAAATGAGCTAAACAGAAGAGGTTTTCATGTTCCATTGATTGCGGATATTCATTTTACCCCGAATGCGGCTGAAATTGCGGCGAGGATTGTAGAGAAAGTTCGTATAAACCCGGGTAATTACGTAGATAAAAAGAAATTTGAGCTTATTGAATACACAGATGCGGAATATGTGGAAGAAACTGATCGGATTCGCCTGAGATTTACCCCACTGGTTAAAATTTGCAAGGAATATGGCACTGCTATGCGTATTGGTACTAATCATGGTTCATTGAGTGACAGGATCATGAGCCGCTATGGAGATACCCCGATGGGGATGGTGGAAAGTGCTATGGAGTTTTTACGCATTGCCCGGGATGAAAGGTACCACAACATTGTGCTGAGTATGAAGTCGAGCAATCCAAAAGTGATGGTTCAGGCTTATCGATTGCTGGTAGAAAAGATGATAGATGAATTTGCTGAATGTTATCCTTTGCACCTGGGAGTTACAGAAGCAGGTGATGGAGAGGATGGAAGAATAAAATCCGCAATCGGTATCGGAACGCTGATGGAAGATGGCATCGGCGACACGATCAGGGTTTCCCTGACAGAGGATCCGGAATTTGAGATACCTGTGTGTAAAGACCTGGTGAAAAGATATTCCCGCAGAAGCCACCAGGAGGTTCCTGTTACGCCGATCATTAAAGTACCCTATAATCCCTTCGATTATGTGAGGAGGCCAACGTATAACGTATCAAATATCGGCAGCAAGCATGTTCCGGTAGTGGTGGCTGACTTTATGAAGGCAGACACCATTTCACAAAACGATCTTATCTCTGTTGGTTATACATATGATCCATTACTGGATAAATGGAACATTTCCGATGGAGCGGCAGATTATCTGTACACAGGTAACAAACAACTTGACTTTGATCTCCCAGGTACGTTGAAAGTAATCTGTAATTATTCCACGTGGTTACAGGCAGATAACAAGAATGTATATTTCCCTCTTTACCAGGCAAACGAATATCAGCGGTTCCTGGATCATTCCGGGATTCTTAATTTTGTGGCAGTGGATGTAAACGGTGAAAATGCAGACGACCTGCTTGAATCAATACGTAACGACAATACTGTGGTGTTGTGTGCCAGTTCATCCGGCATACATGCGATGCCTGGAGTCAGGAGGTATACCACAGAACTGATGAACCGAAATCTTTGTTGCCCGGTTATTCTTGCCGTTGAAAGTCATACTGCCACTATTGACGAACAACTGATTCAATTCTCTACTGAATCAGGTGCTTTATTATTGGATGGAATGGGTGATGGGATATGGCTCATGAATGATCCCGCTATGATTTCGAACAATAAAGTAAGCGGGAGAACCTATCTTGAAACAAGGAACAATCACCAGTTCCTCAATAACACCTCTTTCTCCATTCTACAGGCTACGCGTACCAGGATCTCCAAAACAGAATATATCAGTTGTCCCAGCTGTGGTAGAACCTTATTCGACCTGCAGGAAACAACGGCAAAGATCCGTTCCATGACCAATCACCTTAAAGGGGTTAAAATAGCCATAATGGGTTGTATTGTAAACGGTCCGGGCGAAATGGCAGACGCGGATTTTGGCTATGTAGGCAGTGGTCCCGGAAAAATTACTTTATACCGGGGAAAAGAAGTGATCAAACGTTCGGTAAACAGTGATGTTGCTGTGGAAGAATTGATTAACCTTCTTAAAGAAAGCAATGCGTGGATTGAGCCTGCGTTGGTGATGCAGTAGCTTTCGGCTATCAGCTGTCAGCTATCAACAGAACCTCTTAAGTTGGGAAGTCATTTTAAATATAAATGAAATTACTTTGAGCTTCTTCGTTTGTTTATCCGTCGAAAATGCTGCAATCAAAGCTATTCAATATTTCAGGAACAAGCTGATTGCCGACAGCTGATTGCCGACAGCCCTATGCAGTTTGCGTATTATAAATCTTCTTCCTCCTCGGACTACTCAAAAATTTCTCCCGCAAAATTTCGCTCATGGGTTTTTCAAATACCTTGCTTTCAACCCATGAAATAATGTCCAGGTAAGCAAAAGCGCGTGTTTCGAAACGACTCTTTTCAAACTGTTTAATTTTTTGAAGAAATTTTTCTAACTCAGGTTTGAGTTTATTTCGGGATACATGAAAGGAATTACGTAAAAATTTAAACATCTCTTCTTCCACCACGGTGAGGTTCTCCATCCTGGCCATGAAGCGATAGACGGATTTAGCAAGATATTCTATCAACTCAAAATTTCCCAATTCATAATGGGCAATGAGATGAAGCAGGCGGGCATAACATTGCAGATCATTTCTCAGATCAACATGATCATTAATTATTCGTTGCAGGTAATCGATACAGGTGTCATAATCACCACTGCCAAAGTACAAGGTGGCAATTTTATAGTTAAATACCAGGATGCGATGCCTGTCAAGATACAATGCAAATTCGTGAAGCTTCTGCTCAACATAAGGAACCAGTACAAGCCCCTCCTTGAAGGTGCCAAGCATTAAATGCTGATTTATTTTGGCACTGTTGATATATACAAAAGTCTGAATCCTGAAGTTATCATGATGATTAGCGATATCCGTATGAGAGAATGCTTCAAAATGACGTAATGTGATCTTAAATTTCTCATAATTCCTCAAATCAAAATGTGCATTCAGCAGGTTATGCATACCCTTGGTATAATGACCCGTTTCTACGTTGATCATTAATGGCTCCTCCTGGAAAAGATCGACCCATTTTTGAGAATAGCGATAATATTTCAGAAAGTTCTGGCAAATAAACGTATACCAGCAATAGCTCTGATAAAGATACAGTTTCTCATAAAAGCCTATTTGTTCATGAGCTTCTGGAGGTAATTTTTCATAGAAAAATTTCGTCACTATCTTTTCATCCTTCTCATTGCGTGCATGGCCATTTTTAATATACCAGCTATATAATTGCAAAGCCAGGTTAGAAAGCCTTGCTACCATATCAATCTGGATGCTTACTTCGAGTGCCTCTGCGGATAGGCTTTCTGCCCTATCCTGCATGCTTCGGGTAATATGCAGCGTTTCGATCTTCTTTTCCAGTGTTATAACCTGCGTTAAATAGCTAAATTTATATTTCGCCTTGGCTATTTCTTTAGCTCTTTCCAGTATTTTCAGGCTTTGCAGGTATAATCCTTTATTGTACAGGATGCGGGCATAATCCAGTTGTTCATTTAACTGAAGATCGATATTCTCAGACGTTTTTAACAAGCGCAGGCTTGCCAGCAGTTGTTTGTACAAATGGATCTTTAAATTGGATAACTGGGGTTTTTCAATGCCGGGGAGTTTTTTTAAAAGAAGCTTCTCATCATATTCATGCAATTTATCAAGGGCATCGAAAAGCTGGATGATTTTTAGATCTTCCTTAGAGGAACTTCTCTTAATATATAACTTGAAGTTTCTTTTTTCTGACTTTTCCAGTGAATGAATGAGTTGATATAATGTATCTGTAATCCGGTTGGACATAATGAAGTAATAATTCTAAAACTTAATACAGTAAAGGGGTTTACTATTTCCGCCCTACTTTTGACATAATTAAATCACTACCAATTTGATTAGAAAGGTATCTTAACTCAGCCTACATTTGTTCAAGAAGGATGAGCATTTCATATAGCAGCAATCGTTGAAGCAAGAAAAGCAAGTTATCAATCGTCGAAGCAAGAAACGTTAAAGGCTCATTTGGACAAAAAAAGCTGAAATTCAGCTTCAGAAATACTTATCAAGATTTTCATATGGCAAGCAATCGTTAGAGGCCGTCCTATTCTTAGGAGGGCCATTTTTTTGTAATATATGAAGAATATCTTTCAAATGACGAAATAGTTATTTTTTCTATTAAATTTGGCGCAAGTCGCCGAATATTCCCGCTCCTGTAAAAGGTTTATAACCACAACAAAATAAGGGGAAATGAATTCTCTTGTCTACGACAAGTATGTTAAACCTCTGCATATTTACACAATTTCACCTGGTTTAAATAATGAAAATCTTTACATTTCGGAAAAAATGCCTAAACTGCAAACATGCAAAACCACTTAGAGGATCCTGTTTACCAGGAAAATACCGATAGGGAAAGCTCTCAAGTGCCCGTGGACGTTTTGGAATCTTACCCTCCCAAGCCGTTACCGGAAGATGTTCCAAAGGGAAATCAAACGCTGAAGTTTATAATAAGTGTTGTATTGTTTGTGGCATTTTATTATTTCTTCGTAAGCAAAAATCTGCAGATTATTACCTGGTTAGCGATTATTGTATTGATACATGAGTTGGGTCATTATTTTGCTATGAAAATTTTCAATTACGAAGATTTAAGTATCTTTTTTCTCCCGCTGGTGGGTGCTATTGCAGGTGGGTCGAAAGAGAAGATTTCCCAAAAAGAAAAAGCAATCGTTTTACTTGCGGGACCGGTTCCTGGAATCGTCATTGGAATGGTGTTATTTCTAATTGCCAATCACCTGGGCAACAACTCGTTGCTCCGATTATCGTATGCCTTTGTATTGATTAATATTTTGAACCTGTTACCCATTTACCCACTGGATGGCGGGCAATTACTAAAAACCTTATTTCTTGGATCCAGGCAAATTATTACTGCTATTTTTATGATAGCATCTATTGTTTTGCTGGGTGTTTATGCCATTGCGAATAGCGAATGGGTGCTCCTCATCATTCCTTATTTCTTAATTACCCGCATGATCCAGGGACAAAAGATCAGCAAAATAAGGAAGAACCTGGATCAGCAGGACATTACCTATTCCAAAACCTTTGGAGACCTGACTGACGCAGAATATTGGAAAATAAGAGATACGGTGGTAACAGAAAATCCTGCCCTTGGAAGAAGCATCATTGCAGGAGAACATATTGTTTCGGACAGGGAAAATGATGTAATTAATTACATCAAAACAGTTCTCAGGAACAAACCTGTAAAAGATTTGTCAATTAGCGGAATAGTTCTCTTTCTGCTAATTTGGATTGCAGCGATAGTAGCCCCACTGCTATTGAAGTATGAAGTGTGAGTATAGCCATGAGCCGTCAGCTATCAGCTATCAGCTTTGGTCATTGACCCGATGTCACCATGTAAATAACCTGAAAATTATATGTTAAGTATAAGCTTCTAAGAATTAATTAGTAAAATTTGATAATTACTTTTGCGGGTCAGGTTACACCTCACACCTCACACCTTATATATATAACTTCCAAGTTATTTCAATTGCGACATCCAACTAATCTGGTGACCAAGCTGATAGCTGACGGCTGATAGCCAAACTCACACCTCACACCTCACACCTCACTCTACTTCACATTACCATTAAACGATATTGGCTGACGGCTATTGCTTATTATCTGTAAGGATGCAGATCCATTGGCAAAAACGTTCAACAGCAATTGTTGAACGTCTTTTTTATCATTTGGTTTTATAAGAACATCCCACCCACTTTTTTCTCTTGGTTTCACAGAATAATCAAAAGAAGTAGAAACAAAATTAAAACCCCATTAAGATGGATCGATAGGGGCGGTATCTGCACGGCCGAAATACGGCAGATTGCATACAAGCGAATCATTGGAAACTTTAACATCGTAAATAGATGTTAATTGCCTCAAACTTCCACGTTGAGGGATAACCGACTGGGCCACAAAAACGAATTTCTTTGTATCCAGCTTTTTTTGCATAGCGCCTACTTGTTGATCTTTATCTGCATCCTGAGCCTTTATATTATTGTTGAAAACCAGAAGGATCAGGAAAATGGAAAACAACCTTGTAAAAATTTGTACTGCTTTCATATTTCTTAATTTAAAAATTCAATTTTAAAAACCTGTAAAACTAAGGCAGCGCGTATGGTATAAGATAAACCAGAGATTAGCTAACTATTTTAAGACTCCCCCGAAAATTGCAGATGCCGATAAAATCGGAACTAATTTTCAAAAACAAAGTTACCTCATATACACATTTATTCAGAACCCCTGATACTATTAACTGAACTTTGGTTCAATGGTAACTTTGTTTAACCATATCACTCTTCGGATTTTTTTCATTCTTGTACTTCACAACTCATACATTTTATATAACTTCCCCCAATAACCTTAGTTTCGACCCAAGGGCCGACCAAAAAGCACTAATTCTCACTACTTTTTTGTTCATAAAAGCAGATTCTAATGCCGGGGTTATTTAAAACCATATCTTCCGCATCTCATACCCGTTTGGCCAACTTCTTATCAATAAATATTACAAGAAGGCCAAACAAATAGTAAGCAACTGACAATAACAAAATGTTTCTCACTAGCATGGGTAGCCCAAGTTTCTGAAGGTCTATAAAAGGATAAGGATATAGGCGGGTGATGGCTCCATAGACCAGGGAGAAAATAATATAAGTGAGGGGATAAATCAACCATTTAAAACTGTTTTTATACTGCTGCAATCCTTTAGGAGCAAAGACAAGGTAGTACAGCAGGTAAAAAAAAGGTACTAGATAATGTAGAGAAATATCTGCCACAGCCTGCATTCCTACCGGGTTCCACAGGTTAGCTAACACGAAATGATACACTAAAGCAACAATCAAAATATAAACCAGTGTTCCCGTTTGAATAATAGGCTTTTGTAAAAATAAACCTAACCGGGAGTTAGGCGCGACTAGTGCAGTTATGAAATGAAGTGTAACTAATATATTTGTCCAGATAGTCATAAAGCTAAAAAAGCGGACAAATCCCCCGGCATATGTTAAACCGAGTTTTGGACCTATTAAAACAGCCAGGTAAAGCTGGGTGATCAACGCAAAACCTCCCAGCAAAGCACCTGCTATTTGAAATGTTACCTGTAGTTTAGTAGGTTGTGCGGAACAATTATTTTCCATAGTGCATCTGTTATGTTGAAGAAGAGATTAAGGTTAATGAAAAATAAAGTTTGTTTCGAAGATCGTATTAGTCGTTGAAGATTAATTGCGACAGTGATCAATTACCAAGTTAACCAATTTCATAAAATTGAAAACATAAAGTACCTAAAATATGATGCGTACAATACTCACGAAGAAGCTCGAGTTTTCCTTTACGTAGTTATTTACAAATGTATTGGGAATTAGTTCCCAAAATTGGAGTTTTTTTGGGCTCTCCGGTTAATGAAGAAAAATGACGATGACATTCAACCGAGTCAAATCTAAATCACAGCACTTTGGCTGTCAGGCTCTTGCAATATTTCCGTAAGTAAAAATAGCGGAAATGGCACGGTTGAATGAAAATGGTATGTCAGTTGCCAATTATGTCATGTAGTCTTCATAGGATAACCAAAAGCCCCCCGCTCTTTGAGCGGGGGGCTTTTGTAATTTTAGCCAGGCAACAATCTATATTTATGTCTTTAATTAAAAATAACTATTTCGATTTCTTCATTATTTTCTCTATCCAATCCTTTGAGTCTTTTGCCAGTATGGAAATAACATGACGCTTGCCAGCCTTAAACGCATGATCTGCGCCTTCTATTTTTATTAATGAGGCACGACGAAGTGATGCACATACTATTTCCATCAAATCCCAGGTAGCCAGTTCGTCGCGTGTTCCCTGCAAAAAAAGCATCGGCACTTTCACATCTTTAAGATGATCGGCACGCTCCAGGGCAGGTTTGCGCGGAGGGTGCAGCGGGAAGCCATAGAAAATTATTCCCTTTACTGTAGCATTAGGATGAATTGCCAAATGCTGTGAAGTCATTCGTCCGCCAAAAGATTTTCCTGACACAAAAAGCGGTAGCGAAGGAAATGATTCCCGGGCTTGCTGAATAGCCGCTTCTATGGTTTTATGCGCGATGGCAGGGGTATCAGGCCTGCCCTTTTTGTTTTCAAAAAAAGGAAAATTGAACCGTAACGTGATAATACCCAGCTCTGCAAGCGAATTCCCCAGAGCTACCATAAAAGCATGATTCATTCCAGCGCCTGCTCCATGAGCCAATGTCATAACACAGATACTTTTTTCAGGAATTATATATTCGGCTGAAACGAGTCCGATAGAGGGTGAAACCTGCAAGGATAAAGTTTGCGTTTTCATTGGTTTTCTGGTTTAAAAATTTCCATCATAAAATTAAAAAACTAGCCTTAATCCTAATCTCAAATTTATTTGCTTAGTATAAAGAATTTAAAATGAAAAATTGCAACGCATATCATAAAACGGACAGGATGAAACGTAACAACTTTTGCGATGATGTCTCAATCGATTCTTCATCGGTATTTATGGTAAGATCAGCATGTGCAGGAATTTCAAAAGGATCGTTCACAACAGTAAGGTTGTTGATTTTTTCCGGATGACCTTCCGCAAGAAAAGCTTTCCGGTATAATTGTTTGGTATCACGTTGCTTTAATACTTCCAAACTGCAATTTATATACACGGTTATTACATGCTCATATTTGGCAACTATTTCCAACCGTATATTCTCATAAGGATTGATAGCGCAAATAATGGGAATTATATCATGAGAGGCTAATATACTGGCCACAAACGATAGCCGCCGGATGTTTTCATGCCTGTCTGCTTTTGAAAAACTCAGGTCGGCGCACAATATTTTTCTGTAAACATCGCCATCAATAATTTCGGTTTTTATACCTTGATCATTGAGCAATTCTTTGACCCTATTTGCCAGCGTGGATTTTCCGCTTCCTGATAAGCCGCAAAATTGGATAATCATTATTTACCCGAGTAATCTAAAAGATGATGAGAAGAAAATAATTGCTATTGAAAGATAAGTAAATCAATTTAAATCCAGAGCAGGGGTTAGTTTGTTCAACATAATTGAATGATAAATTCATAAAAGCCGATGTATTAGTTTAAGGTACAACTTGCGGAATTAACCAATAGAAGCAATCGGGTAATGGAGCCTACGAGCCAGGTCGCCCATGTATGCAGTTATTAGTTTTTGTTCTGTTTTACTTAATACCTTATGTTGCCGGTGTTGATCCTTCTTCAGGATTCTATAATCATTTCACCCTTTCAGGGCTATAACTAAATTTCCGGAGGCCCATCAATTACTAACGTCATTTTTCATTAAAGCTTATGATGACCTGAAAGCTATTGGATGGTAATTCTTTTTATGCTGTCCAAGAAATATCCGTGCATAAATCCTGAGAATGGCTAATTCAATAAATATAAAACTTAACGTGGTTAAAGTAATTAGAAATACCTGGTGCGAATGTATATGCGTAAATAATAAATCTATGCCCAAAAAAGTAGGCGTAAACGGAAAGCCGATCAACCCTAAACAGCAGAGGAGGAATATAAAAGAGATAACCGGCTTTTCGTAACTGTACCCATGAAACTGTTTCAGGTCTATATTATCATCGATTTGTTTAATATTATTCAAACATATAACACCGGCAACACCTGCCGCGCCTACACCACTCAGGTAAATAAAAATCTGGTGCAGCGCCACATTATCATTCGTAATTATTGATAAGGTTACGAAACATTGCCCCGCAATTACAAACAGCCAGGCCCTCCTGGCATCCTCTCTTTCTGCAAATGCCGTTAACACCATCAACAAACCAATAAGGGAAAAAATATGTGTTAATGAATTATCGAAGTGAACAGGTATACTGTCATCAATTATAAAACCATATAAACCCACCAGGAAAAATACAGCTAAAAGAACCAGTGAAATTCGCTTTAAAAGAAAACTCGAATTTCTTCCTATCCACTTAAAAGGGTTCCATAAATAACGATACATGAACCAGTCCATATTCCACTCTTTTATACTTAATATGTAAATGGCATTTTTTAGTTTTTGAAAAGAACTATTTTTCTGCTTATTGTTTTGAGGTGAAAAGTTAAAGAACATATCATGTATCTGGTAGCTCAGCACGGATGGAGATACCAACAGCTGATAGGTTCTAAGAAATGCATTTCCTGCAAAGTGAATCAAAGCAAAACCGTGAAAACCCAGAGCCACCTCGGTAAAAATTAAACCCATTTGCGTGATCGATGAATAGGCTATTTGTGTTTTAACGGATGACTGCACCCTGGCAATGGCTGTAGCAACAAGGCTTGTAGCAAGACCAAGTGTGATAATCAATATTTTTATTACCAGTATATTTTCCCAGAAAGGATAGGTTCGCATTAACAGGAAAGCGCCCAAATGCACTGACAGCGAACCATAAAAAACAGCGCTGGATGTGGTTGGCCCTTCCATGGCTCTCGACAGCCATGATGAAAAGGGAAGCAGTGCAGATTTAGCAGCAGCAGCAATAACAATCATGATAGCCGTAAAAAGAAAAAATGCTGAATTTTGGTTAAGGTGATCGGTGATAAAAGCTTCATCACTTAATTTAAGGAATGTAATATTTTCATGAAAAATGTGATGGCACATCCACATGGCAAGCATCAGGCATACGTCTCCCAACCGATAAATAGAAATTACTTTTAAACTATTTTTCACAGGCAGGTAGCGATCCCTGTAGAATGCGATTAGAATAAATGAACATACTCCCAATATTTCCCAACCGATAAAAAGGGTTTCAAAATTGCCGGAGAAAATAACAAGATTGTATCCCAGGAAGAACATAAGTAGCGTGCTGAAAAATCGTTTAAAGCCCCCATCACGGTGCAAATAATACCGGCTGAAAATACTTGTCAGGACCGCAATTACCGCACCAATGAAAGCATACATTGCAGTAACTCTATCAAAATAAAAGTCAATAAAAAATTCAAAAGCGGGTGATTTATAAAGAACAATATGTTTTATATCTAAAATTATAGAGCCATTTACAAGCCAAAACAAGGCAAAGATTATAAAACCAAATAGGTATACACCTGTAGTTGTTATGGATATCCAAGAAATTGAATTTTCCATTTTACGAGGAACCAACAGGCTGACTAAAAAACCCAGCAGCGGTACTAAAACAAATAACTGAAGTAACTGCGACATAGATAATTTAGTTTAAAGCGTAAACAGGTAAATTTTCCCGAGTAGCGTCAATAATATAATTCGTTTTCATCTCTTTCGCCGATTCTATTAGTTCTTTTAAATCTTTTACGGTATTTATCTCGTGAGCGATGGGTGAGTATACAACGAATGCACCGTCTTTAAAATAATAGAACTGTTGGGTTTCAGGATGTTTCACCATCAGGTGCACCCATTCATTAATATACCATTCGTACATTTCGGGAGCAGCCTGAATAGTTTTTAAAACCACTGCGGGGAAATGTTCTACAATTATTAATAAACGAACAGGGTCGTGTACTTCAATCATTTGTAAGGGAAGGCCAGGCCTTAAGTCACCATCACTGCTATTAGCCACTCCAATCAATCCCATTACGTTGTGCGGAAGTTTAGTGCCTGCTCCCAGCTTATAGTTATCAACTCTTGAAAAATAATATTCAAGGTTAATGCCACCGCAAACTGGCCCGATGGGTTTCATAATTCCAGTGAGCAACCGGCCTTCCAGATCAGTTTTATAATCATAAGAATTCAAAAATGCCCTTCTATCTAAAAACAAACCCTTGGTTAAACTGCGGTTGCCTATAATACAAAGTGTATTGGTGCCATGTCCCAATTCAGGCCGTGGTTCAAACATAGAAACGGATCTCTTCAAGATGTCCTTCCTCACTTTTTTTAAACTGTTCTTTGTATTAATAGAAGCAAATCTCCTGGATCTTTCTTTAGCGTTTAAATCCAACGCGTTTTCGAAGGAGATGATATTAGTGAGATGCAGTTCTTTATTTTTCGATGTAAGAATTTGTTCGTCATAAAACTCCATCTGGTCAGCGGCCGTATCATGTAACGCACCAATAAATTGCGTTTCAGTTGGTATCGCTATAGCTCTTTCATTTAACAAGGTCCTCACTTTTGGGTGATTGGCCATAAACGAAAACACCCTTGAGTTTACTGAACCCGGCCTTCCACTGCAGGCGCCACAATCATGAGCACCGTGGTGGGGATTGTTTGCGCTGCTACTGCCATGGGCCACCACGTATACTATACTAGTAAAATCTTTTATTAAGCCAGTGCCTCTTAATAACCCTTCCACCCTGGCCGCCATTTCTTCAATTGTAAATCCTATTTGCAACCCATTTTCCCTGTCATTCAAATTTTTATTCTCTATTGTAAGCTGTGCATCCTTATTCATGTGGGCGAAAGCATTGGAAATAGCGGGGCTCATTTCAGGCCGGAAAATATTTTGCATTAAACGAACAGCCGACCAAAAGCCTAATGTAATGGTACTAAAGAACCCTGCAAATAAGGTATGTGTTTTACGGGTATAAAGCAGTTCATGTTTTCTTTTTCCTTTAACATCGAATTCTTTAATGAGGTATTTGGGTGTAACAGGTGCCGGGCAAAGTTTATCATAGAAATTTCCATTTTCCGGTTGCAGGTAAAATTCTACTCCAAAGAATCCGGGGGTACCCAGTGTTTCGCAATTGGGGTCAATAAATTCTATATGCCTGCGTATGGAACACTCCCTTTCATCAATGCAAAAAATTGCCTGGAAACTTTTTTTGACGGGCATTTCCGGCCTGCTTTTTTTACCGATCGTTGCTATTCCAGCGAGCACTTCATCGTAATAACTCCATTCAAAGGCATTTTGCCATACCGTAAAAACTTCCTGTAATTCTGTTGTGTCAATGTCAGCTAGCAGGTTTACGGGAGCACTATGTATGTTGATGCTTAATGGTGTCCAATATTTACCTAATTGAGCATCTAATGCATCAATTTCAAGCAGCAATTCGAAAACAATCAAATCATGAAGAGAAATATTCTTAGGGTCGAGCAATTCATCTGGTAGTTCTTCAACGGTGCACACCATTCCTGACCAGCCACGGTGACTAAATTGTTGATCGAAAAGATATTGCTCAAAAAAGCATTCATCGCCCACCACAATTTTAAGCAGCTCTTTTATATCCCCGCTGCCATTCAATAAAAGTTCTTTTGCCCTGGCAGTTTTAAAGAAACTTGTATAATTATTTTTCTCCATTTCTTCTAAAGAAACAAGAAAACCCTCCTCTCTCACCGGGAATTTCCAGATAGAAACACCCTGGTCCAGGTAACTGCATAATACCCTGAAAAGAAGTGGCTGAACAAGGTTATCGAGATCTATTTTGTATTGTGTTTTCCAGTTAGCTCGTAGTGAGCCAATTCTCGGTAAATTGGTAGTATCATATTCTTTGTATAATAACCTTTCCTTCCATAGCTCCAGGTGTGCAGCTGATTTCTTTTCTGATATAATTCTTTCCAACACTTCGTTCTTAATACGTCCGATATTGTAAAGTTCCCTGAACTCTGTTAATTGAAGTGTTACCTGGTAACCAAAGATTTTTGAAGCTTTAAAAATAGCATCGTAAAACGTAAGGTGCTGAAATGCATGCAGGGAATTATGATGAATAAAATCTTTCAGGGGTGTTTGTGATGGCAGGTAATGCTTTAGTTCGTGCAAAACATGTTTTTCATCAAAAGAGTTAACGTTTGTCATGATAGTCGTTTGTAGCTTAGTGAACTGAAAGCACGTTCAATTGGTTTTCGATTTGATACTTTTCCTGGAAACCTTCCAACTTGCAATTGATTTTTTTTAGCGGCGCCTTAATATCCCTGAATTCTTTTATCAGTTCAAGCACATCAAAATCTATATAATCAGAATGAGACGCATCAATGATCACCGTTGCATTTTTAGGTATGTGATCTAACGTTGCCCGTATAGCCGCTTTATTTAAAAAGGATACTTCTTCTGACAGGCGAATTTTTATAAGGTCACCCTCCTTGTGCTGATCTTTATGAAAGTAATAAGAGTTTTTAAGATTGCCATGCAGAATAGCGCCAAATGCGGCTACAAGTCCGGCTATCACTCCAATTAATAAACCTTCCCCTTTTAGCGGGGGATATAATCCTAACAAATCAATACCGATAATTACCAATACGGTCACAAAAAATGGAATCGCCTGGTACTTGCCATTTCTTATCATTTGAGAGAAAACAGGGATCTTACATAATTTGTACCCGGTTAATAAAAGTATGGCAGCTAGCGAGGCCAAAGGAATAAAATTAAGCAGGCGCGGGATAGTTACTACACACACTAATAATAAAAAGCCGTGGAAAATAGATGATAACCTGCTTTTTGCACCTGCATGCACATTGGCACTGCTCCTAACTATTACACTTGTAATTGGCAATCCACCAATTAAACCTGATATGGAATTTCCGATACCCTGGGCTAATAATTCTCTATTGGTATTGGTCACATTTCTTTCCGGATCAAGGTTATCAATTGCTTCAATGCTAAGTAAAGTTTCCAGGCTCGCGATGATAGCTATCATAATACCTGTCACAATTACCTTGCTGTTTAAAAAGCCATTAAAATCCGGAAAAGTAAAAAAGCTGAAAAATTCTGATGGATTTGTTGCGGCTTTAATTTGCACCAAATGATCCCCATCAACTAAAAGAGGGCTATTTGCTGCGTTAAACAATGCATTGAGCACGATACTTATTATAACTGCTATCAGGGCGCCAGGTATAAATTTCACCTTGTTTTTTATAAATGGCTTTTCCCAAACCAACATAATTATAATAGATACGACGCATATAATAAGTGCGCCCGGATTAATATGCACCAAGGGTTGCAGCAATTCATGCCAGTCTTCGTGTCCAAAGTCCGTTAAGAGTCCTTTTGCATCTCTATCGTAACCCACTGCATGCGGAATTTGTTTGGCAATGATCAATATTCCAATACTCGTCAGTAATCCTTTAATTACACTGGAAGGAAAATAGTTAGCGATACCTCCTAACTTGGCAACACTGATCAAAATTTGCAAAATGCCTGCAATTAACACGGCACAAAGAAAAAGATCGAATTCACCAATATTAGTAATATCCGCCAATACTAATGCAGCCAGGCCTGCTGCCGGGCCACTAACGCTGAGCTTTGAACCGCTTAAGCTACCTATAACGATACCGCCAATAATACCGGATATTAAACCGCTGAAAAAAGGAGCGCCGGAGGCCAGGGAAATTCCCAAACAAAGCGGAAGAGCAACTAAAAAAACCACGATCCCGGATGGCAGATCGTATTTCCAAAATTTAAAAGTAAATCCTTTAGCATCTTGCATAAACATATGAAAATTAAAATGAGAGAGATAGATGGTGTAGAATTATGCGAAACATAAGCCCATTGGGGCCAAATAATGAATTCGCAAAACTTTCACTTTGAATAAAAGGCATTCAATAAATGCGGAAGAGGAATTATATTCTAGCTGGGTCCGGGGGGAAATAAACTCCCATGCTAAAGTCGGAACTGGCGTAAAAGGTCTTCGCCCGTTGATCAAACGATAGTTGATTAACAATTACAAACGTTTGTGTTTTATTGATGGGCAAATGTTCTGAAAAATCCTTTTTATCATTCTTATCTTCAAATTTCTTTGACTCTGCATTCTTTTCTTCACAATCATAATCCTGGGCGAAATCAGCAAAACTGTCGGTTAGTTTAATATAATGATTTATGGTTTTAAAATTGTAGGCTAATAAAACCGACATTACAAGAAAATAGGTGATTATTTGTTTATAAACGTTAACCATCAAGGCAAAGATGCGAAAAAAATATGATTCTATTTCCTAAAAGTTCGATTTAACATATTACAACTTACGCAATAAGTACTTTTTCGCAAGGAACCCTCAACCGTTCATATAGAAAGATTTTAGGCCGTATCATTTGTACCAATAATTTATTGGTAATAAGTAAATGCTCAATAGGACGATAATTCATTACATAGGAGTGCTATTCATTTTAAATGATGTTAAATAAGCAAAACCCGGTAAGAAAGGTTTATCTATCCTCCATCACTTATTATTAAAATTAAGACGAATTACGAAAAGGATTGGTAGATTGATAAGAAAAATCTTATTAACTTAGAATTTTACTATAATAAGTCTTTACTATGAATTTCACCGAAAAGCTTGCTATAATACAGGAAGATGGCTGGTTAGACCCATATGCATATGATGTTAATGAACGCTTTGAAAGATATAAAAAAGCACGTAAGGATATCGAGAATGCAGAGGGAAGCCTTCTTAATTTCTCGCAAGCCCATCAATACTATGGCATTAACTTCGACAAGGCAAAAAAAGGATGGATGTACAGGGAATGGGCCCCTAATGCGCACAATTTATTCCTGATTGGTGATTTTAATGAATGGAACAGAACCTCTCATAAACTGGAAAGAAACGATAAGGGTGATTGGGAAATATTTCTGCCGTATGAAAAATACAAAGACTCCTTTGTTCATGGCAGTAAGGTGAAGGTAAATATACAGTCCATCAATGGCTCCAACGACCGCATCCCGGCCTACATCCGAAAAGTGATCCAGGACCCTGAGACCTACGATTTTTCCGGGCAGGTATGGTTCCCCGAAAAACCTTTTAAGTGGACAGATAGCAGCTTCGATCCCGCAGAAAATTTTCAACAACCAATTATTTATGAGTGTCATATAGGAATGTCGCTCGAACTTGACAGGGTGGGCACTTACCGGGAATTTGCAGACGAAATATTACCAAGAATTAAAGAAGGGGGTTACAATACCATCCAATTAATGGCGATCATGGAACACCCTTATTACGGTTCATTCGGTTACCATGTTTCCAATTTCTTTGCACCTACTTCCCGGTTCGGCACGCCGGAAGACTTGAAATACCTGGTAAATAAGAGTCATGACATGGGTATCACTACCATCATGGACATCGTTCATTCTCATGCCGTAAAAAATCTGGCTGAGGGCCTGAATGAATTTGATGGTACCGACAGCCAGTTTTTTCATGCCGGGCCCAGAGGGTATCATGAAGGATGGGATTCAAAATTATTTGATTATGGAAAATGGGAGGTGAAGAAATTTCTTCTTTCTAACGCAAGGTATTGGTTAGAAGAGTTTCACTTTGACGGTTACCGCTTCGACGGCGTTACTTCCATGTTATATTTTCATCACGGACTTACATCTTTTGATCACTATGATAAATATTTTAAATCAGGTGTGGATTGGGATGCAGTTACCTACATGCAGCTGGCAAATGCCGTAATTCACGAATTTAAAAAGAACACACTTTCTATTGCAGAAGACGTAAGCGGTATGCCAGGGTTATGCAGGAAACCGGAAGAAGGTGGTGTAGGATTCGATTTCAGGCTGGCAATGGGCGTTCCCGACTACTGGATTAAAATACTTAAACATAAATCAGATGAAGAGTGGGATATATTTGAAATGTGGAACGTATTAGGGAATAGAAGATACAAAGAGAAATCAATAGCTTATGCGGAATCACATGACCAGGCATTGGTGGGTGATAAATCTATAGCCTTCTGGCTCATGGATAAAGAGATGTATTATCATATGCACGTAGATGATGTTAACCTGGTCATTGATCGGGGCATTGCTTTACATAAGATGATTCGCCTGTTTACTATATCTCTTGGCGGAGAAGCCTATTTAAATTTTATTGGCAACGAATTCGGGCATCCCGAATGGGTCGATTTTCCAAGAGAAGGGAATAACTGGAGTTATCACTATGCCCGTCGGCAATGGTCGCTGGTAGATAATAAAAACCTTAAATACAAGTTCATGGCTAACTGGGACAAGGCCATGATCAATACTATCAAAGAAAATAAGGTGCTTTCATCAGCGGTGGCAACGCAGATCCACATGGATGATAATAACAAGGTCATCGCCTTTGAAAGAAACAACCTTATATTCATTTTCAATTTCAGTAGCGGAAATTCTATTTTTGGTTACAAGCTATGGGTGCCGCGGAAAGGTGACTATAAAATTATTTTAAATTCAGATAAGAAAGAGTTTGGTGGTTTCGAAAGAGTGGATGACTCTATTAATTATCCAACAGATGAACATCAAAATATTAGTGTTTATCTGACTAACAGAACGGCTTTGGTGATGAAGATTGTCTGAACACCTAAATTATAGTTACCTCAATCCCCATCCCCTCCAGGTGTGTTACAAAATGTTTCGGTATACCGCTATCAGTAATAAAACGGTCAATGCTTTCTATTCCGCAGATTCTTCCGAAACCCCTTCTTCCAAACTTGGTAGAGTCAGAAAGCACGATCACTTTTTGTGATGCATCAATCATGCGACGGTTCAAGTGCGCTTCAATAATGCTTGTTGTGGTTAGTCCGAATTCAAGATCGATACCATCCACGCCCAGGAACAATTTGGTACAGGAAAAATCCGCTAATATATTTTCCGCGTAAGGCCCGGTTACTGAAGATGAACTCTTTCTTAAAATACCGCCTAACTGCACCACTTCAATATTAGGGTATTGCATCAGTTCCATGGCTACATTCAGGGCAGAGGTTACAACGGTTAGGCTTTCTTTAGGTTTGATGTTTTTTGCCAGTGCAAGTACGGTAGTTCCAGAAGCTATTATTATAGAATCGTTGGCAACTATAGACTGGGCTGCAGCGGCGCCGATCTTCATTTTTTCATTCGTCTGCAATTTCTCTTTTACAGTAACGGGCTGGTCTATTATATAGGGATTATGCATGGTAGCGCCACCGTGAGTGCGGAAAAGCAATCCTTTTTCTTCCAGCAATTTCAAATCCTTTCGTATAGTTACAGAACTCACTTTAAGTTCTTTATACAGATCCAGCACATTAACATATCCCTTTGAATGCAGTTTGCTTAAAATGAATTTATGTCGCTCAGCCAGGTTCATATCCATATTTAAGATAAAAGTAATAATTTTAGTATTATTGCTTCGATACAGTTTCGCGAGGGATATTACGAAACAAATTATTTTTTAACATTTCGGATTGTTATTAATTTAATTATTACTTTCGAAATGTGAATGAAACAAAACAAAACGGAACCTCAGCTGATTTACCAGGAATGGAGGGATTTTTAAACCGCAATGATTCCCTGGAAAAACTTCAGTCTCAAACTGTTTGGGATCTTATCATTATCGGAGGGGGTGCAACCGGGTTGGGTGTTGCAGTAGATGCAGCCAATCGTGGGTACGCCACCCTGTTATTGGAGCAATGCGATTTCGCCAAAGGCACATCCAGCCGCAGCACCAAGCTGGTACATGGTGGTGTTCGGTACCTGGCCCAGGGTAATATCGGGCTGGTTTACGATGCATTGCATGAAAGAGGACTGTTATTAAAAAATGCTTCACACATAGTAAAGCGCCAGGCTTTTATTATTCCCTGTTATGGCGTATTGTCAAAGTTCAAATATTTAATAGGTCTGAAAATATATGATTGGCTTTCAGGTACTTTCAGTTTCGGGCGGTCTAGTTTTATAAATCGAAAGAATATGATAAAAGCCTTGCCTGAAATCAACACGAAGGGACTTGTCGGAGGTATAAAATATTTTGACGGCCAGTTCGATGATGCCCGGCTGGCTATCAACCTGGCCCAAACCAGCGTAGCGCAGGGCGCGGTAGTTTTAAATTATTGTAAAGTAAGCAAGCTAGCCAAGAAGGGCGGCAAAATACAGGCAGTGACCGCTTATGATATGGAGAAGAGCCGTGAGTATCAACTTAGGGCAAAAACAGTGATTAACGCCACAGGTGTTTTTGTTGATGATATTTTACAAATGGATAAACCGGAAACCAAACCATTGGTGCGGCCAAGCCAGGGCATACACCTGGTTTTTGATAAATCGTTTTTTACCAGTAGTAACGCATTGATGATTCCTAAAACGGCTGACGGTCGTGTTTTATTTGCTGTACCATGGCACGATCATGTTTTAGTTGGAACCACAGACACTCCATTAAACAAACCTACCATAGAGCCGAAAGCGCTCGACGAAGAAGTTAATTTCATTCTCAAAACAATGCAGCAGTATTTGTCGAAACTGCCAACTAAAAAAGATGTGTTAAGCGTTTTTGCAGGTCTTCGTCCTCTTGCGGCGCCTCAAAAAGAAACAGGAAATACTAAAGAAATATCCAGGGATCACAAGCTTATTGTAAGTGAATCCGGCCTTATTACCATTACCGGTGGCAAATGGACCACCTATCGCAAAATGGCGGAAGAGACAGTGAATGCGGCAATAAAAGTAGGCAACCTGGAACCCGTTCCGTGTGGCACAAAACAACTTGCCATACATGGCAGTATAACTACTCCTTCTTCCGATGACGCCCTGTCTATTTATGGCACTGATCAGGAAGGAATTAAAAACCTGGTACTAGAGAACCCTTCACTACTCAAAAAATTAATAGAAGAATTGCCTTATACACAAGCCGAAGTCGTATGGTCGGTACGGCATGAGATGGCAAGAACCGTTGAAGATGTATTAGCAAGAAGACTACGCATTTTGTTTTTAGATGCCAAAGCGGCTATGAACGCAGCCCCTAAGGTGGCTGAATTAATAGCAAAAGAACTCAACCGTGACGAGCACTGGATAGCTGACCAATTAGAAAGTTTTTACTCGCTGGCTAATAATTATTTATTGGAGCCATACCATCAGATAGTAGCGGTTAGCCATTAACGTTATAAGTGATACTAACTTCTAATTCTAACCTCAAAATTACGTCTATGAAAAAGAAATTTTCTTTGATCATGTTCATCTTCTCCTGCCTGTTAGTGTGCATTGCTTTACCGGCTTTTAAACCATCAAATAAAATGTTAGTGTCTACAAACGATTTGCCTGATTTTTTTAAAGTAGGACACAGGGGCACCAGGGGACTAATGCCTGAAAATACAATACCTGCCATGACTAAAGGTATTGAAGCAGGCGCTAATACCATTGAAATGGATGTGCACATTACTAAAGACGGGAAAGTACTGGTATATCACGATGAATCGTTTAATCCCGATTATACCAGCATGCCCGATGGAAGTGATATTCCAGTGGCTCAAAGAAAACAATACACTTTTTACCATATGAATTACGCACAGATAAAGCCATTTATCATTGGTAAAAAAGAATACCCTGCTTATCCACAACAGCAACGCCTGTCAACGTATACTCCTTTACTCTCCGAGTTGATCGATTCGGTAGAGGCTTTTACAAAAGCCCATAAACTACCGGCAGTATACTACCTCGTCGAAATAAAATCAAATGCAAAAACTGACGGTGTAGAACAACCTGTACCAAAGGAATACATCAAAATACTAATGAAGGTATTAACACCTAAGCGCCTGGGAAGCAGGCTGTTTCTTCAATCGTTCGACATGCGCCCCTTGCAGGTATTACATAGCGAATACCCTGATATTAAACTTGGTTTTCTTACAGGTGATCAAAAAGCCAGCTTTGAAGCCAACCTGGATCAATTGGGTTTTTTACCTGCTTTCTATAATCCAAGTTTTATGCTGGTAACTTCTGAGCTGGTGCAAAAATGCCATGCTAAAAAAATGAAGATCGAACCGTGGACTGTGAATACATTAAATGAAATGAAGAAGCAAAAATCTATGGGTGTTGATGGGATTATCACTGACTATCCCAATCTTTTCAAAGACCTGTAGCATTCTTTCAGCTATAATTCTCCTGCACATAAAATAGAACATTTTTATTACTCTCTTGATTCACATTGAGTCCTGTTACATCCAACCTTTCACTGCAAATAAGAACATCCACTCATATTTATAAAACCATTAATTATGGAAACAAACTCTCAACGATTACGAGCCACAGGGCGTATATTAAGACTGTTGACATGCCTTGTTTTTTTCAGCTGCGCATAATATTCATTGTATGCCCGGTAAAGTATAACTGGCAAGGTGCTCTCTGCAAAGGATAAAACGCCTTTGCCTGCTGCAGCTGTTCACATATCTGGTTCTTCCAGAAGCGTTACCACTGGTGATGACGGAAGTTTTATTATCCCTGCAAATACAGGCAGTACACTCAATTTTTCGATGGTTGGTTATTTACCAAAAGTTATCAAAATTACCAACAGCAAGCTGGGCATTATTGTAATGACAGGTTTCCTTTGTGTTGTAAGAACCTAATCCCCGCCAGGTTAGCACTTCACTCAAAATTAAAATCGCTTATAATAATTCTCATTAAAACAAAGAAAGACGCTATTAAGCGTTTTTCTTTAAATTCAGGATTACATTTTTCTACCGAAGCAACCCCGGGAAAAAAATGGATATAGTAGTCAATCATCTCCTATCATTATATCACTTAAATCAAGATCAGTTTTGCCTCAACTTATAGCGGTAACCAAGGGATATGTTGAATTCAGGTCAGTATGAAGCGACAGCAATTTTTCTGCGTCTAATTTTTAATGCTAAAAGCGCATCATTATACAATTAGCGAACTGCCATTCGTCTTGCGTAGGTATTTTCATTTTATTATTGTTGAATAATATTCTTGATAAGTTTGAACTTCTTATTGTGCAACCGGTTCACTATAAATAAAATCATCGAGTACAACAAGGTCCCGGGTACCGCCATCCGAGATATCTTTTGTACCTTCTGCCAGGAAGCCATCATGATTGACTTTAATTTTTGTTACATGCTCGTTGTTATTAAATTGTACTCCCAGGAATGAAAAACTACTGTTAGCGTCATGAGCGGGTAAAAAAAACTTACCAACACTTTTATCTCCTTCAAAAAATTCAAGTGATGTAGAATTATCCTTATCCACATCGGAGAATACCAAACCGAACGCCTGTACAGACGCTGGTTTTGCGCTGCCAGCCTGTTGAAAGGACATGTCCCATTGTGAAGCCGAGGTATTTGCAAATGTTTTGTTACCACTGAAGGCAGCGAACTGACCAGCCGCGGCGCTGTTTACCTGGGCAAAGCCGTCGCTGCTTATCATAAAACTTCCTTCTGCACCATATGCTAAACCTCTCTGCATGGCGGGTGAAGCATTCGTTCCTATAGGATTAAATATATCATTGGGTAGCACTTTGTTTTCAAGGCTGGCAGGAAGAGCGTCCCAGTTTAATTCGCGATGACCACCGGTTGCATTGGGTGTAGTATTTATGGGACCAAGCATAGCGCGGAATGCATCTACCTTTGACTTAATATCTCCGGTGGCTTTAGTTACTGTTGGCTGGATAGCGGCGGGTGCAGAAGTGCTATCTTTTTTGCAGGAGGAGAAAACCAGGAGACCAAAAGCAAGAATTACGATTTTATTTTTTTTCATTTTTGTACTATTTGAATCACAAAATTCGTGTTTCTATCCCCTTTTAATCCTACCCAAAACTGTTTAGGTACTCCCCAAAAGTGGGGATTGCATGGTTACTATTGCTTAATCTCCAATGTATCCCAGGCGAAGTCATCCCGGTGGGACGCCCCTATTTTAAAACGACCGTCATTCTCGTTATATACCAACCGGAGGGCCTGCTACCAAACGTTAAAACCAGGAATTCCGCGGCGCTTAAAGCAGGGTAATCAACGACATTTTCAGTATTGGCTGAAGCTTTTTCATCCCTATAAAATACAGAATAATGGATATTGCCATTTTGAGAATACATGTCTGAAAATTCTGACAGGTGTAAATTATCCGAACTCAGGAACCCATTTTTATAAATCGTTGCCGGCAAATTTTCATAGGAGAATTTAATTACTGGCTCGCTGGAGTTTCTTGCATTATAGCTTGTTGCTGAATCTCCGTAATTGTTTATAAAATCGGACATATGTTCAGGATTGATACCAAGATAACATTGTGAACTGGAACTAGAAGTTAAGGCCACTGATGAAGCAATTGTAACTGCGAAAGACAGAAGAATATTGTTCATGTTTATTGTAAATTTTTGATGCTGCAAATATCTATCTCCCGATAGCGTTGGGCAATCACTGAAAATGTTTTGAGCATCACCGCTTGCGGGGATAGCACATGCCTGGCTACCGTTAGAACACATCTTTTACTTAAGTCACCTTTTAATGTTACACACTTTTTTCATCGTTAAATCTCAAAAATCCTATAAATCTTAGTAATATTGCGGCAAGAGCAGCATGTACCTTGATAACTCGTGCCATTGGCATCAATGAAATGAACTACGATAAAGCACTATCCTTATACCGCAACGATAAAACGCTGCAAATTTTGCGGGCGGAGCATTTTCCACTGCTGATAAGCTTTTTTCACCTCGCCTTCAAGCAACAGAATAAAATCGCCTATTCACAGTCAAACCTGGTTAGTTTACTGGGAGACTTTTTGTTTTCCCTTGATCGGCAGGGAATTACAGATTATCCCAAGCCGCCGGTTGACTATCTTCAGAAATGGGCGCAGCAAGGTTACCTGCGTCGCTATTATGAAACTGCAGATGAGCCTGTTTATGAATTATCACCGGCAACGGAAAATGCCTTGAAATGGTTGGAGGACTTGAATAAACAGCAATTCGTGGGAACACATAGCCGCCTGGTACAGTTTTTTTCACTATTACAAAAAATGGTAAACAAAACAGCAGGCCCTTACGAGAGAATACAACAATTGCAGGAAGAACGAAAAAAAATAGATGATGAGATAGAGAAAATAACTAAGGGAAATTACACGCAACCTAATGATACGCAGATAAAAGAAGATTATTTCCTGGCGGAAGAAACGGCAAGACGATTACTGGCTGACTTCCGGCAGGTGGAAGAAAATTTCCGGGAACTGGATACTCAAACAAGGCAAACTATCATCAAGAGTAGTTTGGCAAAGGGTGCTTTGCTCGACAATATTTTTGAACAGCAGGATCACCTCTGGAACACGGACCAGGGTAAAAGTTTTAAAGCTTTCTGGGAATTCCTGATGAGTGAAAGCATGCAACAGGAACTGGAAGACCTGATTGAAAAATTAAATAACATCCCTGCAATTAAACAGGTGAAGCAGGAACAAATTGTTGATAGAATAAAAACAAACCTCGTAGAAGCCGGTGATAAAGTAAACAGAAGTAACGATGGATTGATTGAGCAGCTGCGTAAATATGTGGAACAGAAAAATATTTCAGAGAGTAAACATATTCTGCGAAGTATAGAGCGAATGGAGAACCTGCTGATGGAACATAAAAATAGTCTTGACCTCCAGCATACTTTAATGGAGGTAGATGGATTGTTTCGTGTTAACTTATTAATGGAGCGTCCGCTTTTTTCTCCACCGGTAAAAATCTTGTTTGAGCAAACCCCGGTAGAAGAAGGCTTGGCTGATGCTGATACCAATGCGTTGTTCGAGCAATTTTATGTTGACATGGAAGAGTTACGCAACAATGTAAGAGTGATGTTACGCACCCGTTCTCAGGTTTCGTTACCGGAACTTTTAGATCATTTTCAATTGACCAAAGGTATTGCCGAGGTACTGGGCTATATGCAAATTGCTACAGGCGATAGCAAGCATTATATTAATGACGAACGTACCGAAAAATTAAGCGTAGTGAATGCAGATTCAGGAATGGAATATCAATTGCAGGCGCCCCTTATCATTTTCAACAGATAAAACATGAACCGAGAATATTCACTATGCCTCATCACCTTACTGAAAGGCATTTTATATAATCAACAAAAAGAAGCCTGGGAGAATCTATTACAGTATGAAACAGAAGCAAAGAAGTATTTCCTGGCCATAGGTCTTGATGTTTATATAGATAAAAGCGAAGGTTATGCCTACCTGCAGCAAAAGGAGTTGGAAGAAGAAACACAGCTTCCACGGCTTACTGAAAAACGACAGCTCAATTTCTTCACATCATTACTATGCATTATTCTGCGTAAGTATTTATTGGAGCAGGATGCACAGGGTGGCTCAGTAAGGGCAATTATTACCCAGCAGGAAATTATCAATCGTACTAAATTATTTCTGCCCACTGCATCGGATGAAGCAAAACAGCAAGACAAAATTATAACTACCATCAATAAGGTGATTGAAATCGGATTTCTCAGGAAGTTGGAGGATAACAGCAACAACTACGAGATACACCGTATTATCAAAGGCTTTGTAAACGCAACCGTAATTGATAACACCTTGCAAAAGCTGGAACAATATGCGGCAGAAAAAAATATAACAGACTGATATAAAAAATATGTTAGAACTATTTCCGGAAACAGCATTAACTATGGCAGGTTTCAGGCTTCAATACCTGGAAGTGCTTAATTGGGGTACTTTCAATAAAAAGCGCTGGCAAATTGAACCCAATGGGCATAATGCCTTACTAACCGGTGATATTGGCTCCGGTAAATCCACCCTGGTAGACGCATTAACCTGCCTATTGGTACCTCACAATAAAATTGTATTCAATAAGGCTGCCGGCGCTGAAGGTAAGGAGCGTAATTTATTAAGCTATGTTAAGGGTGAATACAAGAAAGAAAAAGAAGAAATTACCAAAGTAGCAAAGAAAGTCTATTTACGCCCTAACGATGATACCTATTCGGTGATCACAGGAAATTTTCATAATGCAGGTTACGGTGAAGATGTCTGCCTCTCGCAAGTTTTCTGGATAGGCAAAGAAGGCAAGGTGGAAAAGCTGCTCATCATTAGTATGGTACCACTTACCATTACCTTACATTTCAGTGGGTTTTCAGATATTACCGATCTGCGGAAGAAGCTTCGCAGCACGCAGGGTCTACAATTATTTAACGACAATTTCACGCAATACAGCGAACATTTTCGCCGGCTCTTCGGTATGAATAGCGATAAAGCCATCGACCTTTTTTATCAAACCGTATCCATGAAGTCTGTAAGCAGCCTTACTGATTTTGTTAGAGAACAAATGCTCGAACGTACCGATGTGAAAGAACAGATCGTGGCTTTGACCAAACGATTCAATGATCTGAATAAATCGCATGCTGCGGTTGTGAATGCCAGGGAACAATACCAGATATTAAAGCCCTTAACGGAATCATCTGTTGAATACGGATCAGTAAGTGCAGAAATAGAAAATATTGAAGCGATGCTTGAAGTGGTACCCGCCTGGTTTGCCGTTCAAAAACAACAACTGCTTCAACAATCCATTGAAGCCAAAAATGAAGAGTTGGATAACGCACTGCAGGCTCAAAAAAAGATAGCAGAAGAAAAGGAAGAGCTGGAAAGAAAAAGATTTGGCATTTTACAGGATATTGATAATAACGGCGGTAAAAGATTAGAGCAGATAGGAGCCGAAGTAAAACAACATGAAAAGGATAAAGAGGCTAAGAAGAAAGATTATGACGATTACGAAAAACTGGCAAACCAATGCGGGCTACAGCCTGTAAAAGTTGAAAAGGACTTTCATGACAATATTGAAAAGGCAAAAAATATAAATGAGATCTGTTTAAGCAGGGAAAGCGACTTAAGACTGCACAGGGATAATGCAGTTAGTGAGTTTCGTAAGTTGGAAAGTGAATGGCAGGTTGAACAGCAAGAACTTGAATCGCTAAAGGAACGTAAAACACAGATACCTAGGTGGCTGGTTGGATTCAGAACCCAGCTATGCGAAGACCTCCGTATTAATGAGGAAGAAGTGCCATTTGCGGGTGAGTTATTGAAGGTAAACGATCACGAAACGGAATGGGAAGGTGCCATTGAAAAGCTTTTACGCGATACCGGTATAAGTTTACTTGTACCCAAACAATACTATAAAAGTGTCAGCAGATATGTGAATGATAATATGTTGAAAGGTCCTGATGGCAGAGGTATCAAGCTCACCTATCTCGAAGCAGATATAGAAAATTCAAACATCGTAACAAGACAGTTAGATAATGACAGTATAGTATATAAACTTGACATAAAACCAGGTACTACCTTCGCTACCTGGCTGCAAAATTACCTGCAACGCAGTTTCGGAGATTTTATTTGCGTGAATGTGGACCAGTTGCAACTAGTACCTTATGGTATCACTAAACAGGGACTAATAAAAAGCGGGAGAATACGCCATACAAAAGACGACAGGAAAAGAATTGACGATCGCAGGAATTTTGTTTTGGGCTGGAGCAACATAGAAAAGATCAAGGCATTGGAGAAAACCATTGCAGAATTGGAGTCTGAAATTCAAACATTGAAAATTAGACGCGCCAGTATTGAAAAGGATCAATTGGCAAACACGGAATTGAAGGAAAAAATTGGTCACTTACTTTTTCTAAAAGACTTCGATCGTATTAATTGGCAATTTCATGTAGAAAAAATATATGAACTGGAAAAAGAATCCTTCGAGTTATTGCATAATAATGACATTCTCGCTCTTCTTCATAAAAAGAAAGATGAAGTTGAAGCCGGGATAAAAACGATTAACCTAAAGGATACCGATAAAAGCCAGGAAATCGGTGGATTAAAAGTCACCATTGCATCCTTCCAAAAGATGTTACTTGATACCGATGAAATCATTAAACAGGTTGAACAAAAACAACGGGAAACTTATTTCCCTGTAATTGAAAATAAGCTTGTTGACAAAAAGTTACGGCTCTCATCCATCGATAAACAGCAGGACCAGTTTAGAAAACAGTTTGAAGGCGATTCTGGCGAACTGAAAAAACTAAGGCAAAGACTAAGTAATTTGAGATCTGCAGTTGAAAGAAGAATGCATGAAATTAAAGAACACTCAAAAGCTGAATACAATGAGATTAGCGAAAGTATAGATGCACGATCCGAATACATTAAGAAGTTTGAAAAGCTGGTATCAGAAGATTTGAAAAGACACGAGGAACGTTTCAAAGAAGAATTAAATAAAAACACCATCCATAGCATTGCAGTATTCGATAGCCAGTTGGAGAAACACGAGAAAGATATTAAGCAGAAGATAAAAACCATCAACCAGCACCTTCGCGAAATAGTTTACAATGCAACACAGGGCACTTATATCATTATATTAATGGACGTTACGCCCAACAAAGAGGTGCGCTTGTTTAAGGAAGAATTGAAAAAATGCTATACGCACTCTTTTAGCAGTAACTCCGATTTATATACCGAAGACAAATATGAACAGGTGAAGAAAATTTTGGACCGCTTTGCAAGTGCCGACAGCATAGATAAAGAATGGACGAGTACGGTTACGGATGTGCGCCAGTGGTTTGAATTTAATGCAAGCGAACGGTATGCCACGGATGATTCAGAAAAGGAATTTTACGAAGGCTCCGGCGGAAAAAGTGGCGGACAGAAAGAAAAGCTGGCATATACAATATTGGCCAGTGCTTTGGCCTATCAATTCGGCCTTCAATTTGGCGAAAGCAAAAGCCGCAGTTTCCGGTTCGTTTTAATAGACGAAGCTTTTGGCAGGGGAAGCGATGAAAGCACCCGCTATGGCCTGGAACTTTTTAAAAAGTTGAATTTGCAATTACTCATTGTTACTCCATTGCAAAAATTACATATCATAGAAGAGCACGCCAACTCTTTTCATTTTGTAAGTAACAAAGATGGGAATAATTCACAGGTAAGTAATTTTTCAAAGGAAGAATACAAAATTGAAAAAGCTAAACATAACAGTATATTTAAACATAGTGTTCCGCAATAATTCCGAAAATGATAAGTCCTGAAGAAATAAGAATGCAGGCATTAAAATGGTGGGTACCATTTTTGCAGAGCCATGTACATAATGAACCCTTCTTCCCTAAACAAATAGACCGGATCGGAAAAGTGCAACCGGCACATGTAACGCAGCGATTTGAAGCTCTGCAAAATGAAATCGAAACTTTATATAAAAATTCCAAAAATGAAGGCGGGACAGGCTATCTTATAAAAACATCGGGAAAAAAATTTAGAAGAACGGGAGTGCATGAACTGCCTGACAGTATTGTTTTTGATTCAGCGGATGATTATTTGCATTTTACAGGGAAGAGAAAAGAATGGAAATTATTTCTGCGGAACTATGAATTGTTAATGGGCAGTCTTCCGCAATTAAAGGAATGGATTGTGACTAACATTAATTTATTAACCTCACCCGCGAATTATTGGGACAATATTTTAAAAGTTTGCCATTATTTTATTGTTACTCCAAGGCCCAATCTTTACTTACGCCAGCTACCCATTACAATTCATACTAAATTTATAGAGGAGAATTCAGCACTGTTGCAATCCCTGCTTAACTTCCTGATCCCCGCTCACATCCGTAATATCCTTCAAAAGAGATTCGCTGAACGGTATTTTTTGAAACATGACGAGCCCTTAATACGCATCAGGATACTAGATGAGAAGCTTGCTATTCATAATAACCTAACGGATATAAGCATCCGCTTGTCTGATTTTGAAAAAACAGGATGGGATAGCGAAATCGTTTTAATTGCTGAAAATAAAATGAATTTTTTAACCCTGCCTTCACTTCCTTCTGCCATAGCAATCTGGAGCGGCGGAGGTTTCAATGTCAGCTACCTGCGGAACGCCTCCTGGCTCAAAACAAAGAAAATGCATTATTGGGGAGATATTGATGAACACGGCTTCCAGATCCTGCACCAGATACGTAGCTATTATCCACAAACGCAAAGTTTATTGATGGACCGGCAAACCTTTGATACCTTCCATGAATACACTGTAATAGGTGAACGTAATAAAGCAGAGAGGCTGTGCCTGTTAAATGAAGAGGAAACAAATTTATACAACTTTCTAAAATCTATAGAAGACAGGAACAGGCTGGAGCAGGAGAAAATTCCCCAATCATATGTTGACGCTGAACTAGGTAAACTTTTATATTAAGCGTATTGATGTAGCTTTTTCTCCACGAAGACACGACTTATTGCAACAGTAAAGTATTTTTCAAATAAGTTTTTAAAATGAATTCTATTTCTTTCATTCGGAACGGCTTTGACACAAAATCGCTCATGCCAACTTTCAAACAACGTTCCCTGTCTTCTTTCATAGCATCGGCCGTTAATGCGATGATTGGTATATCGCATTGGGGGGCAGGTAAAGAGCGAATTATTTGTGTGGCGATATAGCCATCCATTACCGGCATATTAACATCCATAAATATCAAAGCAGGATTATGCAGGGCCAGCATGGCAAGTGCTTCTTCTCCATTGCCTGCTTTAATAACTGCTACTCCCATTTTGCCCAATACCTGCGAAATTAGCATCATATTCATGGGGTTATCCTCTGCTACCAGGATCTTGGTATTTTCAGCAAATTTTCCACTTAATAGTTCTGGAATAAATTCATCTTTTGTAAAGTCAGGTTTCTCAAAAAGGTTAGATAGCAGTTTAACCAGGTCATTTAATTTTACCGGTTTAGTAAGAAATTTATCTATCCCAATCTTTTCAGCTTCCAATTGAAAAACTGTCTTTTCCAACGATGACAACATGAGTATAAATGGTTCTGCAGTCTCTTTCAATAGTTTTTTAATTTCTTTGACCAGGGAAATGCCATCCATCTGCGGCATTTGATGATCAGTTATAATGAGATCAAAGTGTTTGTTGTTTTCATTCGCTTCCTTAATAATTTCCAGGGCTTCCAGGCCATTGTAGCAAATACGGCAGGGCATATGTAAATATTCAAAAATTCCCTTCATTAATTTGCAATTGGTCACATTGTCATCAATGACCAATACCTCGCGTAATAATCCCCTGGAAAGTGGCTTGATGCGCGGTTGCTCGTCTATGATTTCGAGCGTAAGTTGCAGGGTAAATATACTGCCGCTTCCCAAATCACTTTTTACCAACAGGTTGCCATTCATTAAAAGGGCTAACCGCTTGGAAATAGTAAGACCTAAACCGGTACCGCCAAATTTTCGGGTAGTAGAGGAATCTGCCTGGGTAAAACTTTCAAATATAGTGTCGAGTTTTTCAACAGGAATACCAATGCCCGAATCTTTTACCGAAATGGCGATTTCAATGAATTTTCTTCCATTTTTTTCAATGGCAGGTCCTATCTTTTGTACGCTAACGAAAATTTCACCCCGGTTAGTGAACTTAATAGCGTTGCCTATCAGGTTGGTTAAAATTTGTCTTATTCGGACCTCATCTCCGTAAAATAATGAAGGAAATCCCGGATCAATATTGCAGATTATCTCAATGTTTTTTTCTAAAGCTTTAATGGATAATATGTCAACCGTCTCTTCAATTACCTCGTTTAATTTGAACATGGTATTATCAATAGAGAGCTTTCCGGCTTCAATCTTGGAAAAGTCAAGTATGTCGTTGATAATGTTGAGCAGGTTATATGCTGATTTTCCTACATTTTGCAGGTATTCCCTTTGTGTTTTTTGAAGATCTGTGGTTAATACCAGATCCGTAAAACCGATAATCCCGTTCATCGGGGTACGTAATTCATGGCTCATATTTGCCATGAATTCACTCTTGGCGATACTGGCCGCTTCTGCATTTTCTTTCGCTGAAATTAATTGTTGATCTATCTCGGTACGTGCGATGGCTGAACCGAGGGTAACTGTAAAAGACTTCATAATGGACAATTCTGTTGTGGTCCATTTTCGTTCGGTTTCACAATCTGTAAAACCAATAAATCCCCAAAATTGATCCGTGACAAAAATGGGAACACCTATTACAGACTTAACTTCCCTGCTTTCAAATAATTTTTTTAAAGGTTGGTCAATAACATCTTTTGTTAAGCTTTGATAAATTTCATTTTTACCAAGTATCTTCATTACGCCGGGCATTTCTCGCATTTGTTCGTATGGCGGGAGGTGGTATTCGATACTATTCGTCAATTTTGTCCATTGCGCAAAATGGGTAGGAGTAAAGTCGCCATTGGGGCTTTCATTAATATTTTTATAGACATTAACTCCATCACAATGCAATTGTAATCCAAACAGCATGATAGATCTTCCAATGGCTCCTTCAAGATCGTTGTTGCTGATGAGTTCATGTGTAGCATCGGCAACTCCCTGCAGCAGTTGATCTTTTCTGTTAAGAGCAGCAGTAATTGCCAATAATTCTTCGTCGTTTGTTTTCAGATCGTCTCGCATGGAAAGAAGCGCCTTACCCAATGTATCTTTATCGCTAAGCCGTTGAAAAGGTATTTTAAAATTCCTGTTACCAACTTCGCGCGCAAAGGTTGCTGTTGCCAGCAGCTTTTCTGAAAGGTTATTAACAGAATTAATCATATCTTCTATTTCATTCTTACCCGGTGTATAGTTTACTTTGTTTATAATTCCTTTGCCGAGATCCTTTATGATTTTCCTGATTTTATTAATTGGCCCGAGAATTACCCGGGTCATATAAATTGAAAGAAAAATAGCCGTGCATATAATAATAAGCGCCAGGATGGAAATTAGATTTCTTAACAGAAGAGATGACTGATTCAGGTCGTGATTTCTTTGAATCCTGATGTTTTTTGCATGCAACACAATTTTATTAACATCATTCATTAATATCGATGTACGTGGAAGAACTTCATCTTCTTCAATTCGTTCTGATTCCAGTTTTTTCACAGGGTCGTCATAATCATCGAACTTCTGTAATTTTGTCATTATTCCTTTTTCAATAACAAGCAATTCGTCAAATTTTGTAAAGGCCTTGTTTATACTGTTTGTTATTAATGTATCGTTCAAACTTTCGGTAAGCAAATTCAATTTTAATTTCAGCTGTGGGTAATCCGTGTTATGAAGTTTTATTAAAGCGTCCCTGTCTTCCTGGTTTGATCGTAAAAATATCCAGTTGGTGGCGTACATTTTTGATTCAACCATTATATCCTCGAAATCTTCCAACGCTTGTAACGTGGGATCAACCACCTTCGAGATATTCTCGGATAGCTTGTTGTTATTATTTAATGTATTAATGGAGGCTATCCAATTAAAGACAAACAATAACACCAGCAAATAAAAGCTGTAGTAAATTCTTTTTTTTATGCTTAAGTTCATACGTTAAAATTCATAATTTATTCCTGCCAGCAACATAAATGGCACATCGTCGGCCTTGAAAAATTCCCTGGAGATATTATTCAGTATATTTTTGGAACTACAGGAAACAATCATACTTTTCACCGGCTCGTAAGACAGGTTGACATTCATTATAAGCTTTGCATTTATATGTTCAATACCTCTTATCCCGTCATGGAAAGCAACATTGGAAACATGAAAATAAGTTTGATTGGAATAATAATAAGCGCTCATGTTTCCGTTCAATTTTTTTGTGAGCAGGTAATTAATTACAGCGCCTCCAAATATAACAGGTGTACTTTTAACCGCCACCGTTATGCCCAATCCCGAGTAGATGTTGTTAAGTGCCGGGTTAGGCTGAATAGCATCCCGAGGAGCATCAGGTGTAGTTGCTGCCAACTGGTAAGATATATAGGTGGAATCAGGGTAATTAAACTTATTGGCAGAGAAGCCGGCAACCAGTCTTAGCTTATCTTTAAACGAATTATATTCTCCACGAAGGGAGGCTGATAGTGTAGTAATTATGCCCCTGGAATTGAAATAGCCGTTTTTAAGAGAAATGCCTGAATATTTTGTGTCGTCGTAAATGGCGCTTCTATAGCTTAGTCCTGGTTTAAGAGAAAAATTGTCCCTAATATAATTATATTCTGCATTGGCATCGAAAGTGCAAAAGTAATATTTATTTTGAGCACCGGAATTCGTTTTTTGTGTGCCTTGATTATAAGAAACCTGGGCAGTTATTCCTTTTATGGCAGCCCTTAAGTCTACATATTTGCTGTCAGATAAAACGGTAGTAAATGGTGTAACTCCATTTTCCGTAGACACTGTTTGAACAACGGAGTGTTGCGCACCTGTTTTAAGATTAAACCTGGTTTTTTCTGACGGAACAAAGTTTAAAAAAATATTGCCGGCATATTTTTGCATGGCAAGCGCCGGGTTAGGGTACATCTCATTGATATTAAGTAACGTATTACCCAAAAGACCAATAAAGAATGCCGGATGATCAATCCAGCGGTTTCTGTACATTTCGAAATAGGAGGTTTGGGTCCGGTTGCGATGTTGATAATTGCCGGAAGCTACCATGTTCCATTTGTTTGACTGGTAACCAACAGACGCATTATTAATAAATGATTGGTTACCCCCCTGTTTAGCATTGGCTACAAGATATAACCCTTCTTTTTGTGGTTGCCTGGTTATGATATTTATCACGCCGCTTACAGCATTGGGCCCATATAAAGCCGCTGCAGGACCTCTCACTACTTCTATTTTTTCTATATCGTTAAGGTCTACCGGTAATGTTTCCCAAAAAGTACCTCCTTTAAGATAATTATATATCGGGCGATTATCGATCATTACAAGCGTAGTGGTGGCATTTCCATCAAATGGCGCATTAGGTGGAACATTATCCATCCCGCGTATATGAATGTCGTAGTTGCCGTTGTTCTGCTCTCTCGCTATCATTCCCGGTACAAGACGTAAAGCTTCCATGATGGATGTGCTACCAGCCTTTCTTATATCGTCTTTGGTAATAACAGAAGCCGATAAGGGTGCATCAAACAACCATTCTGGTTTTTTAGAAACGGAAACAATTTTTATATTGAGCAGATCTTTCAAGCTTAGGTCATCATAAGTCTCCTGTTTTGTAGTATCATACAGTCCGTAAACATTACTTGTGATAAAGAAAATAATAAAAGCCAAAGGAATTTTTTTATGTAGTAAATATTTTATCATAAGGAAAAAATTTTATCTTATTTTATGGCAATGCCCAGTTGCAATAACTCCGATGCGATACTCATGCTTCTTTGATCTATATTACTCTTATTAATTTCAAGTTTTAGTCGTTCATCAACAATAATAAAATTGATACACGAACCTTTAAGCGCCAGCCCTTCAGATTCAGTAACAAGCAGAATGGAATTACCAGCTGTAAGGGTGGCAATTTTTTTCAGGCTGCGGCTTTCGTCTTCACTTATAAAAAGAATTTGGCAGTTGAATACCTCAGATGACGCAGAAAATTTTTTAACGATTATAGGACGGTTACCTACCGTTTTATTTAAAATAAAAATTTTCATCACTTCGTACAATGGGGAATCGCCTACGATGCCGATAACAAAGGGGCCTGATTTTTTGCTTGCCGGCCATTCAATATATTTTGTAAAACGATAAATAATATTGGCATGAATGGTATAATCAGTATTTTGCTGCCCCTGCGTTTCTGGCAGGCTTACCACAAAAAATACAAGTAACAGGCAGATCAACTTATATAATCTATAATCAGCGCATCCTGATTTGAATTCGTGATAAATTAACCTCCAGACATTCTCACTGTTCATTCACTTTTTTTTATTTCGATAAGCCGATGCCACATCATATTTAACGAATTAATATTATTAAAATTTGAAACAGCGGAATTTCTCTTTTATTTTTAAAAGATGTAATAGATAAAGTTCAGTTGAGTGAGTATAAACACTTAGGAGATCTTTTCCAGGTGTTGATGAAGTTGCTTTACCTGGTTGCCATTCAAACAGTAATTGTTATTAAGAACTACGTGAAGTTGGCTAATTAGACCTTGTTCCAATAATGAAACTAAAATTCCATTTATTGGAATTTTATTATTCATTATGCTCCGGTTTTACGTGTAAATAGGTAATGGCATGCAATTCGCAATCTCCTTAATGGTTTTTCATAGGATATTGGATTTTAAAACGGAGCTGGATTTCTATCCTGGCTCCTTTTTTTATTTAGGAAGAACCCCCGTTCTCACTAAAACAACTTTGCCGGTGCAGTTTGCCTGATATAAATTAACGATGTCATCATTTAAAAGATTGAAATTTAGATTACACCTCCTAAAAAGCCGATAGCCGATACCTGTCGCTGACGGTCGTTTGCAGAAATATTATTTAGAAAAAACATATTTAATTGTACATTGTCTCATAAAGTGTAACCTTATTTTATGTCACAAAGCATTATTGATACCCTGAAGGAGGCTTTGAAGTTTTCCCCGGATAATGTTCACCTCAAACTTCACCTTGCCGAAACCCTCTTCAATCTTAACAGGATAGAAGAAGCCGAACAGGAATTTATACAGGCCCTTGCATTGCAGAACAATGATAAAGGCTTGTTGGGGCTGGCCCGCGTATATTTTAAGAAAGAGGATTTTTCCACCTGCAATGTAATCCTCGAAGATCTTTTGAAGAAGAGCCCCGATAATTTGGAAGTTCTCATTCTGTATGCAAAATCATCCCTGCATGAAAAGGCATTGAATACGGCCATCGAAACGTATAAAAGAATAATGGAAATAGATCCTTCTTTTAAAGATGAAGAGCTTGATGGAGAACTAAAGGTGGGAGTTAAGTTCGAAGATGACGGCAGTAATGAAGACGAAGACATTTCCCTTTTCATACAAAAGCCCGATATCGATTTTAGTGATGTGGGTGGAATGCAGCAGGTGAAGAAAGAAATCGAAATCAAGATTATTCAGCCATTGCAACACCCGGAGCTCTATAAAGCATATGGTAAAAAAACCGGAGGTGGAATACTTTTATATGGCCCTCCCGGTTGTGGCAAAACAATGATTGCCAAAGCTACTGCCGGCCAGGTAAACGCCCGGTTTATAAATGTTGGTCTGAATGACATCCTGGACATGTGGATCGGAAACAGTGAAAAAAACCTGCATCATTTTTTTGAATATGCCAGAAAAAATACCCCCTGCGTATTATTTTTTGATGAGATCGATGCCCTGGGAGCCAGCAGAAGTGACATGAAACAATCAGCAGGACGACATCTGATCAACCAGTTTCTCCAGGAGTTGGATGGCGTAGAATCGGATAACGATGGAGTGCTGATCCTCGGAGCTACCAATACTCCCTGGAACCTCGACCCGGCATTCAGGCGACCTGGGAGATTTGACCGGATTATTTTTGTTCCACCGCCAGACCAGGAAGCAAGAATTAATATCCTGAAGCTGAAATTAAAAGATAAGCCGTTAGAGGATATAGATTTTGAAAGCCTGGGTAAGAATATTCCAGACTTCTCCGGCGCCGATATTGAAGCGTTGATAGATATTGCTATTGAAGAAAAACTGGAAGCTTCCTTTAAAGAAGGCATTCCCATCCCGCTTCGAACCAAAGATTTATTGAATGCTTCCAGGAAACATAAGGCAAGCACAAAGGAATGGTTTTCTATTGCTAAAAACTTCGCATTATACGCGAATGATTCAGGGCTTTACGATGAGATTCTTCACTATATGAAAATCAAAAAATAGAATGCCTGATAATCCTCTTCATCGCGCAGTACTTTTATTACAGCAGCATAAATTTAAAGAAGCTGAAATTATTTTGAATGGACTATTTGCGGAAGACCCTACCAATACGGACGTGATCGGGCTAATGTGCGAACTGAAAATATTCCAGGACAAGTTTGACGAGGCTATGACACTCATAAGTAACGCCATCGGTTTGGACCCTGGCGCGAGCCATCTGTTTCATAAAAGAGCCCGGATTTTTATTCAGCAGGATAAATATGATGCTGCAGAAAAAGATCTGCAACAAGCTATCTCCATTGATCCATACGAAACCGATTATTTTGCGTTGTTATCATTGTTAAAGATAGAAAGAAAACAATTTTCTGATGCGTTGGAAATTGCTGATAAGGCGCTAGAATTAAACGCTGAAAATATACAGGCGTTAAATGCGCGCAGCACGGCCTTACTAAAATTAAACAGGAAGGAAGAATCTTTCAGCACCATACATGATGCCCTGCGGGAAGATCCTGATAATGCATATACGCATGCAAATTATGGATGGGGCTTGCTTGAAAAAGGATCTCATAAGAATGCACTGCTTCATTTTGCCGAGGCACTGAAAAAAAATCCCAACCTCACGCTTGCACAGCAGGGAATGGCAGAAGCACTCAAGGCCAGGTATTTCGTCTATCGAAGTTTTTTGAAATTCTCTTTATGGATGAGCAACCTTCGCGGCAAAAATCAATGGGCCGTTATAATTGGATTTTACCTTCTTTTCAGGTTAATCCGCTGGGGTGCGGAATCCAATCCGTCTCTTCAACCATTTCTCAATCCATTGCTGGTGTTACTGGGACTGTTTGCTTTTTCTACCTGGATTATTACACCCGTGAGCAATTTATTCCTGCGATTGAATAAATATGGAAAACACCTGTTGAACAGGGAACAGATCATCGCTTCCAATTTCGTTGGTTTCAGCATTTTAATTGCCCTGGTAGGCGGTATCCTGTATTTATTCAAACCACAACCATACTTTTTGGTAATTGTTGCTTTTGGCCTTACTATGATGATACCTTTAAGCGCGATGCTCACATTTTCCAAAAAAAGGACGTTGCTCGTGAGCTTTACCTGCCTGCTGGCAATTGTTGGAACTACAGGTTTTATTATGGGAATTACAAGCGGAGAGGCTTTTAATAATTTTGTTATTGCTTATATTATCGGATTGATCCTATTTCAATGGGTTGCCAATTATTTGGTAATACGGCAAACAAACAAGTGACGCTTTGAAGGGGTGAGGCTTGCCCCGCCTGACCTCACCTGCGTATGAGTTAGCTTTAGCTAATGTTGCCTTGACTTCCGAAGTTTATAAAACTTCGGAAGTCTGTTGTAGTTGCTTACATACCTGATTGTAGACTTTCGAAGTGCCAATGACAAGTATGGGCGCTGACTTCCGAAGTTTGTAAAACTTCGAAAGTCTGACATAGAGGTTCACAAATCCAGACTTCCGAAGTCTTCGAGACTTCGGAAGTCAGCCCAAAATATTTTTGTTTTTCGGTCAGACCTTGTTTAAACCTATAAGGTTTGAACCCGGGGTGCCGGCACTAAAAACGCAAACCTTATAGGTTTTTATGCGAGAGTTTACCAATCGATCCATGGGATCATTGTCATTTTATCAACAAATTAAGCTCGCTCTCTTACAAGTTCGGAAGACTTCGGAAGTCAGGTCTCAGGTCTTTTCTTTCCTCCAGGCAACTTATCAACTGCAATCTGCATTTATATTCGTATACACAATCAAAGTTGTAGGTACTCATGAATATATCAGAACTAATCAGGGAAGCCAACAAGGGAAGTGCAGCGGCACAGAAATGTTTGTTTGATCAATTGTCTGAGAGAATGTTATTGCTTTGCCGGCGTTATGTAAAGAGCAAAGAAGATGCGGAAGAGGTTTTGCTGGATGGTTTTCTCAAGTTCTTCAAAAACCTTTCAGCTTTCAATTACCAGGGAGATACTGCCTTGTATGGCTGGCTCAAAAAAATTATGATTAACGAATGCCTGATGTTTTTACGTAAAAGAAATGTTTTTACGATGGTAACTGAAATGGCAGCAGAAGATATTGCATTAGAAGAACAGGCGCTTAATAATCTCTCTGCAGCTGAAATTTTTAACCTGATAATCCAGTTACCGGTAGGATATCGAATAGTGTTTAACCTGCATGTAGTGGAAGGAATGGAACATAGAGAAATAGCCTTATTGCTGGGTATTGCGGAAGGAACTTCCAAATCGCAACTCAGCAAGGCTAAAGCATTATTGCAAAAAATGTTGTTACAAAAAGGAACTGAATATGTTAAACGAAAATACCAATAACGGTTTAAATTGGAAAGACAGGCTGGAAGAATTAGACAGTTTGCCGGGTGAAACATTTTCGGGTAAAGGTGAAGCCTGGGAAAAACTACTTCTGCGTCTTCGTTCTAATAAACGCCGCCGGAAAGCAGCCTGGTACTGGGTGGCTGCGGCCTGCCTGGGTATTATTATCATACTGGTGACAACATGGAGTAAGAATACAAAAGAGGCCGTGTTGGTTAACGTTAATACCGCAATAATTAAAAGCAAAAAACCAGTCGTAAATACATCATCCGTTTTCATAAAAAAAGACGGTAGTGATATTTCGGAGGCTCCTGCTAAAAGAAGACCGGTTAAAACTATTACTGAAAAAGCTCAATCCGGTCGTACTGAAAATATAACTGGTAAAAATAATACATCTGGCTTATCCATTAACGTTAGCTCAGCGGAATCTTTACCTGAGTTGTTAGTCAATACGGCTGCTCCTGGTGACACAGTTGTTTTAAATAAAACTCCTGTATTTGTTAAAGAGAAGTTACGGGTAGTGCACAACAATGAATTAGGTATGCCTGTTGAAGAAGATTCCAGGAAGGAAAGGTATGCAGAGCGCCCTTCGTATTACAAAAGACTCACTAATTCAAACCAGGATGCATTTACTAACACCTCCGTTAATTCTCACGCATTTAGCAACGATATTTTTAAGATAAAAATCTCTCCTCAAAATTAAATAATATGTATAAAGTAATTTATTGTTTGATGCTTGTAATAAGCATCACTGGGCAAACTCATGCACAAAATGAACGCACTACTAACAGTGACAAGGTTTTTGAGCTCAATTCAAACATCTTCCATCGTAGATTTCAAATTGACCTTGGCAAAGGAAACAAAATGCAGATTGAATTAAACGATATAGCTGACCTGGATCGCATAACAAACCCGGATTCATTGCTTCGTGTATTCGTAAACGATATACTTCCTTTAAAAGATTCACTGTCTGATGAGTTAACTTCCAAACGCATAGATTACATAAATGACCCGGCTGGTATAAAGAAGATCCGCATCCAGCAGTTTAAGCCAAAAGGATCAAGCTTTGTGGTGAATCATGGTGAGTTAGCAGCTATGAAGGTGGAGCAGGATACTGTAAATTTTAATATCCCCGTTTCGTATGCCTCTACGCGAACTCCTAAAAATGGGTTTACAGGCCTCAGACATTATCGTGTGAGTTTCTTTGTAAATCAATTAAGTGAACTTAACAGTATCCTGGATATAGGATTAAATGATAAAGTCAGGTTACTCAGAGAAAATGTAAATGGCCCATGGGTTAACAACAGAGGAAACAGGGTGAACCTGAAAGTGGACTCCTCTATTTCAGCGAAACAATCGAAGGGATTTTTCTCTTCACCGGGTTTTCACTATAGTCTATACCTGTCTACAAATATCCAGAACTATAAAAATTACTTTGTGCCCTCCGTTAACCTTGGAAGTACATTTATAATTAGTAATTCTTTTTTTAAGCGGGAGATCGGAATTTTCTGGGAGCCAAATTTTTTCTTTTCAAAAAATAACCAGGGTAACCTGCAGACTTTCAGAAACGATTTCATTACAGTAACTTTTGGCCAGGGTTCTGTGCAGGATAATAATCCTCTAAAGGAATCTTATCTCCTCACTATATTGTCTTACTCTTACCTTGTTGGGAGGAAGGGAGATTATTTTGATAACCATACCTCCCGATTAGGAGCAGGCCGGCTTTCCTTGTTCGATGGTAAGATGCGGATAGAGCCGGCAATTTATTTTAATAACTTTTTCAAAGGAGTTACGCCGGCAGTAAGGCTTATGCAGCGGTTTTAATGAGGTGTCAGGTATGAGGCGTTTGTAGGGGCAGGGCTTGCCCCCGCCCTGACTGCATATGAAACTGTCAGCTTATTTATTGGAGACGTCGACAAAATACCACATGTATCCGGTGCACCAGGGTGGGGGCAAGCTCCGCCCCTACAAACGCCGCGCATCAAAAATGTTATTTACACGGGTGATATCGGCACCTATGATCGAAAACTCATACCTCACACCTCACACCTCACACCTCATCCTTCATTCAACTGCAATTTGTTTAAATTTTTATATAACCCATCTTCCAGTACCAGCAATTGCTGATGGGTACCGGTTTCTTTTACAACTCCTTTTTCCAATACAATAATCTTGTCGGCATTCCGAATGGTGGATAGGCGATGTGCAATGATGAACGAAGTCCGGTTCTTCATAAGGTTGTCCAAAGCCTCCTGTACCAGTGATTCTGAAGCGGCATCGAGGGAACTGGTGGCTTCATCAAGAATTAATATAACGGGATCTTTGAGGATGGCACGAGCGATGGCGATGCGTTGTCTTTGCCCGCCGGAAAGTTTAATACCGCGCTCCCCTACAACGGTTTCATATTTTTCGGGAAAGCCGGTAATAAATTCATGTGCATAAGCCTGTTTGGCAGCATCTTCAATTTCTTCCTGGCTGGCTCCCGGTTTGCCATAAGCGATGTTTTCGTGAATGGTACCTCCAAACAAAAATACATCCTGTGGAACCAGCGCCATCTGTGTGCGCAGTTGCGACAAAGGAAAAAAGCTGGCGGGCTTGCCATCGAATAGGATGTTACCTGCATCGGGTTCATAAAAACGCAATAGCAGAGCTGCCACAGTTGTTTTACCACCACCGCTTTGTCCTACCACGGCAATGCGCTGACCCGGTTCAGCCTGTATATTTATATCTTTCAATACCTGTATTTCGGGTCGTGAGGGATAGGCAAATGCCAGGTGTTGCAGGCTCACCTTTCCATGTATTCTATATTCATCTAATAGAGGTTCTTGATCTATGTGCACAGCCTCCGGAATGGAACGCAACAACTCTCTGACGCGTTGTGTGGCTCCCAAAGTTTTTTGCAATGAGCTGAAAAGATCAGCGAAGCCCGCCATGCTGCCACCCACAAAAGCGGTGTATACTACAAAAGCAGTCAGATCGCCAAAAGATAGCTGACCAACCTGCATGAGTCCGGCACCATACCATACCACCAGTACTATTGCGCCAAATACACTGAAAAGCAAAAATGAAACAAAGAGCCCGCGGAACTTGCCATTTCGGATTGCCATCGCGACTACTTTTTCGAGACTCGAAGCATACCGTTTAATCTCGTACCACTCATTGGAGAACGATTTTACATTGCTTATTCCCTGTAATGTTTCCTGCACAATGGTATTGGAATCGGCTAATTTATCTTGTGTTTGCCGTGAAACGCCCCTGATGCGCTTCCCAAATAATACCGCGATAATCACGATCACAGGAACCACAGACAGCATTACTCCCGTAAGTTTGGGTGAGATATATAAAATAAGTCCAATACCGATTACCAGTGTAAGCACTCCTCTTAAAACCTCGGCAAGCGTTGATGTTACTGCATCCTGGATCTGTGAAAGATCGGCGCTGATCCTGCTGGACAGTTCTCCTACCCTTCTTTGTGCGAAAAACTCCATGGGCATGGAGATCATACGCTGGTAAATATCCTTCCGCATATCGGCCAGTGCGTGTTCGCCCACTGTTGTAAAAAGGAAAATGCGCATGAACGAAAAAAGCATTTGTACACATAAAACTCCTATCATTCCCCAGGCTATGAGGCCGGGGGAGAATAGTACTTTTCCCGTACTTATGGCATGGGCGCTATCTATGAGTTGCTTGAGCAGGTAGGGGAAAGTCATGGTGCTAAGGGCAGAAAGCGCGATGAACAAAAGTCCTGCAGCAAATTTACCCCGGTAAGGTTTTACGTAAGTGAATATCAGCAGTGCTTCGCGGAAACTTTCTTTATTTAATTTTGCCTTTGGTGGTTCGTCTGCTGAATCGCCGGTATTTCTGTGATTGTGTCGTGCCATGAAAACTGTTTTTATAATGATCCGGGCTGGTTCAGACCCTTAACATTACTTATGTTATTACAATACTGTGAGCTGTTTGTTCCGCAAGCGCCTATCCCAGCTAAGCAACCAGGGGGTTTCTATTAAACGTATTCAACTCAATAAGTATATTAGATACGGACGATTTGGTGGACATAATATTTTAAATTTTTTTAATCAGACCTGCCATGAAAAGATTGGCTTTTTCTTTCGTTGTCTCTTTTGCTTTTTGTTGGTTGCTCAAAAGATAATACCGCTAATTACCAGGGGCCTGTATAATTGAAGTGGAGGGAGCTGATAATGTTGAGTAATGAAATAAAAAAGGAAATTGAACGTAGAGAGAATTGACTATCTTTTTAACTGGCACTGTCATGCAGTTCTTGTTGTATCAAATTGTAATTCTCTTCATCAAAACAAACAAAAATTACTTTATCGATTTTAGATGATTGTGATAAAAACGTGGTAATGGCCTCCACGGCTATTTTTGCCGCTTTTACTTTAGGAAATCCATACACACCTGTGCTAATATTTGGGAAGGCTACGGTACGGCAATCGTTGTCCACAGCGAGTTGTAATGAGTTTGAATAACAGTCTGCCAGATTCTGCCCTTCATTATTATTACCACCATGCCATACCGGGCCTACTGTGTGGATAACAAATTTAGCCAGCAGGTTTCCCGCGGTTGTTATTACTGCCTGCCCGGTTTTACAGGGTCCCTGCCGGGCGATGATTTTTCCGCATTCAGCTAATATTGAAGGTCCGCCTGCCCTGTGAATAGCTCCGTCAACACCGCCCCCACCCATAAGCGAAGCCTTCGCTGCGTTTACAATGGCATCGGCGGAGATTTTTGTGATGTCGGTTTTTTGAACAGATATGTTATGTAAATGCGTGTTCAACATAAGGTGATTGATTGATCATAGATTATAAAAGGAGCAAACCAAAAATTTAAAAAATCTTTAGGAGTGATGGCACTATCTTCCCCTCCTTTTTTAAGGAGGGGATGTTGAATTCCGTTGCGCAGCACGGAATTCAACGGAGGTGGTTACGCGGGGAGCAGCCGACAAATGGTGCTTAGAGTTGGTAACCAGTTCCTGAGTTGGCGACAGTCAACCACCCCCGTTTTTTCCTGCGGACAAAACGTACCCTCCTTTTTTTAAGGAGGACAAGATGACCGCATCACTCCTTAAATAAGGAGGGAAAGATGGCCTTATCACCCCAAATTTTTCCAGCCAAAATAATTCTTTGCGTTATTAAAACAAATATCCTGTATCACTTTACCAATCCAGCTCAAGTCAGTAGGTAACTCACCGTTTTCGATTTCCTTGCCAAAGAGTTCACAAAGAATCCGGCGGAAATATTCATGACGGGGGAAGGATAAAAAGCTTCGCGAATCAGTAAGCATACCAACAAAGCGGCTTAGAAGACCCATGTTAGATAAAGCATTTATTTGTTTCACCATACCATCTTTCTGATCAAGGAACCACCAGGCTGAGCCGTATTGAACTTTGGCCGCTACCGAACCATCATTGAAATTACCTGTCATGGTAGCTATCAGTTCATTGTCGGCGGGGTTAAGGTTGTAAATAATTGTTTTGGCTAGTTTATTCTGGCCGTCAAGCCTGTCAAGAAATTTAGACAAGGCTCTCGCCTGTGGAAAATCACCTATTGAATCCCAGCCGGTATCGGCACCCAGTTGCTGTTTCATCCGGGAGTTATTATTGCGTAATGCCCCAATATGATATTGCTGCACCCATCCCTTTTCCCAATCCCATTCTCCGAACTGGACCAGCATGGCAGATTTGAATTGCAGGTTCTCTTCCAATGAAAGTTCTGAACCGCCCCTGATCTTGGAAAAAATAGCGGTTACTGCCGCTTCGGTGTAGTCTTCCGCATATAATTGCTCCAGGCCATGATCTGAAACAGAACAGCCTATACTGGCAAAAAAGTCGTGCCTGCTTTTTAATGCACTTAGAAATTCGGGAAAGCTGGATATGCTGGTATTGGATACCTGCTCTAATTTATTGAGATAGTTATTGTAAGCCACTGCGCTATCCACGTTCATAGCATTGTCTGGCCGGAAAGCCGGCAAAATGGGAATTTCAAAACCATCTTTTTTAATTTTCTGGTGATGCTCCAAAGAATCGAGCGGATCATCAGTAGTACAAACCAGCTTAACGTTCATTTTGCGTAACAAGTTGCGAACGGAATAATCGGGTGTTTTCAACCTTGCCGAACACTCTTCATAAATTGTTTTTGCACTATCAGGGTTTAAAATGGTGTTAACATCAAAATATCGCTGGAGCTCAAGATGTGTCCAATGATAAAGAGGATTACGCAAGGTATAAGGAACAGTGGCCGCCCATTGCTCAAATTTTTCATAATCTGATTTATCACCCGTGCAGTACGATTCATGAATTCCATTCGTACGCATTGCCCTCCATTTGTAATGATCACCATATAACCATGCCTGGGTAATGTTTTCAAACACCGGATCATCCGCAATCAATGCTGGAGACAGATGACAATGATAATCTATTAAGGGCATTGCCTTGGCATAGTCATGATAAAGGGTCTGCGATGTTTTATTTTGAAGTAAGAAATTTTCATCTAAAAAACTTTTCATATAAAAGCGTTTTGTAATTGGCTATCAGCTGTCGGCTATCGGCTATCAGCTTTTTAACTCAGGTTGATTTGTATTTAAGGTAAGTCAGTAACAAAAAAAGCATCTTTTCTAAGAAAGATGCCGTAATGTAAATAAAATTGCTAAAATATTAGAAGGAAGTTGTCTCTTGCCCCGCACACCCTTAAACAAAGCTGATAGCTGAATGCCGACAGCTACTACAACGATACTCCTCTTTTCCAGGGAATAAAATCATCCTGCCCATGACGAACGGCAGACACCACTATCTCTCCGCTGGCTACCTGGATAACATAGTCCAGGATCCTTTCACCAGCCTGTTGAATGGTTTCCTCTCCTTCAATAATGGTCCCGGTATTGATATCAATTATATCACGCATTCTTTTGAACATGGCCGTGTTGCTTGATATCTTGACAACGGGCGTAATAGGGTTACCGGTAGGTGTACCGAGCCCGGTAGTAAATAATACGATGGTTGCGCCGGAAGCTACTTCCGCGGTAGTTGATTCTACATCATTTCCTGGTGTACATAATAAGTTCAAACCGGGTTTGGTTACTTTTTCGGGATAATCGAGCACTTCCACAACAGGGGAAGTACCACCCTTCTTTGCAGCGCCTGCTGATTTAATGGCATCTGTTATTAACCCGTCTTTTATATTCCCGGGTGATGGGTTCATATCAAAACCGGAACCAACCGCATGAGCTCTTGCATTATAGGTTCGCATCAGGTGACTGAATCGTTCCGCCGTTGATTCCTCCATACAACGATCACTTAATTCCTGTTCAACTCCACATAACTCCGGGAATTCTGAAAGTATTACCGAGCCATTTAACGCAACAAGTAAATCGGAGGTATACCCGATAGCCGGGTTTGCAGAAATTCCGGAGAACCCGTCTGATCCGCCACACTCTAAACCAATGCATAACTTACTAATATCCGACGGTTGACGATGGTTTTTGTTTGCCTGGATAAGACCGGCAAAAGTTTGCCGGATGGCTTCGGATAATAATTGTGACTCTTTCCCGATCTTCTGCTGTTCCAGGAAATAAAGAGGTTTATCAAAAGACGGACTGCGTTTATTTATTTCTTCCTGCAACTGGGCATATTGAGCATTCTGACAACCAAGGCTTAAAACAGTAGCACCGGCAACATTGGGATGGGTGATATAACCCGCCAGCAAACCACATAACGCCTGTGAATCCTGCCTTGTCCCGCCGCATCCGCCGTCATGAGTGAGAAATTTTATTCCATCTACATGGGGGAATAGCTGCTCTGTATGTTCAATAGAAACGATGTCCTGCAGATCTGCCGTTAATATTTCTTCCGCTGTTTTACCCGTTTTATACAATTCTATTAATTGCCTTGCCTGGGATTGATAGGACTTGTTTCGTCCATAACCGAGGTCTTTAACCAGGGCCTCCTGTAACACTTCCAGGTTCCTGTTTTCGCAAAAAACCAGCGGTATTACCAGCCAGTAATTAGCGGTGCCTACACTGCCATCACTACGATGATAGCCCATAAAAGTGCGTTTTTTGAACTTTTCCACGTCCGGGGTGTGCCAGCTTGTTTTCCGCTCACCTACGGTAAAATCATTCGCCGCGTGTTTAACATTCGCCGTGGAAATCAAACCGCCTTTCGGGATAGCGTATTGAGCTTTTCCCACCAACACACCATACATATAAATAGGGTCACCGGCAGCGAGGTCTACGGTAACGAATTTGTGTTTGGCCGTGATATTATCCTGCAAATTATATTCATTGCCTTCAAAAACAACAACGGTATCTTTTTGTAAATTGGTTAATGCCACCAGCACATTATCTGCGGGATGAACCTGGAGAATATTTTTATTCATAGTTATACTACTGTTTTACCTGCAAGCATATTTTTAATCGTTTGTTTAGCCCTTATGTCATCAGCAGTTGCAGATTGCTGGTGACAGTTTGGGAAATCCATCTAGAGCTGAGAGGTCCTCACCCCTATAAACTCACCCTGTAAATACTATTAATACCAATTGTTCCGGAGTCAATTGCTTCCATTTTACGATCCGATCAACCCCTGAATTGCAAAAGTAATTACTATTTTCTACCCAATCCATAAACGATTCTTCAAGCCCGCTCACGTGTGCCAGTTCCAAAACGATGGCTTCCAGTTTCTTGCCGTTTTCCCCAATAAGTTCTGTGGGAACTATTACCATACCGCGTTCGTCGGACCCTTTAAAAACGCGGTAGCGTTCATAGAAAAAAGCAAGCAGCTTACCGGAAATGAAAGAGGAGGCGAAAAGCTGATCTCATCCTTTACAAAACGAATCCCTGCTTCTGTAGTATTGGAAATGATGAGTTCCATTTCAGGACTAGCGGCACATTGCAATACCTTTTCAGGAAGATCGTACATGTTTTCCAACGGAAAGATAATGCCCTCCTCTGAAAAAATTTTCAAATTGGGAAATCATCGATTTGCTAAATCCCTCCTTACCCTCTATCAAGCAGCCGGCTTTTGAAATGGGGCAGATTGCTACTGAACTATTGATTGAATTAATAGAAAGTAAAAGGCCTGTTACCGAATTTAAAAATAAAATACTAAAGGCAAAGTTGATAGTTAGGGAATCTTCGGTGAAAAGGAAGATTTAATTACGAATTACAAATTACGAATTTCGGTAGCCGAAGCATTAAATCATGCGCGTGATGGTCTTTAATTCGTAATTCGTAATTCATAATTCGTAATTAATTCCCCCAGGCTACCCGAATCAATAATTAATACCGACTTCGAAGATAGCGCTACCATATTTTCCTTTACCAGTTCATTGAGAATGTCATGCTGCCAACGAATTAAACTGGCAGGTGGAAGATAATAATGAAGATGGGTTAATCCTGAAAAGGCATATTATCAGGCATTTTGATGTGGAAGATGTTCGCACTTATGGTTTGAGTTTTGCTGTAAAAACAAAGGCGGCCCCGGGAATGTTTGGCTCTGTGATCATTAGTAAACAACAGAAAAAAAATAACAGCCGGTTAAAATCTATGGATCGTTTTGAGATTTTACATACGCGTGATTTTAATCCTAATTCAACCGACCTTGTTTCGTTCAGGAAAGATGTGAGTAAAGATCAGTTAGGAACCTACCTTGTTTCCCTATGCAAGTATTTCTATGAACAGGCAAGCGGTAACAGATCAAGCCTTCTTAAGACTTTAACCCAAACCCAAATTTCAGAAACCGTTTCATTTAATCAGGTTTATCAATGTTGTCATTGTTTAACCGTTTATGATGAAAGTACGGGTGAACCGGAAAACAATATTGTAGCCGGTACGATATTCCAGGACCTTAATAAAGACTATGCATGCCCATTGTGTGAGGGCGCGAAAGAAGATTTCAAAAAGATTACAAAGGACTCCCTGGATTTTGTGGTCAGCCCTTTTTAAACACCTTATCCAAAAATTTAACCATAAAATCAACCATTATTTTTTACAGAAGGATAAAATATATCCAGGTGCAATTGCCGGGAACCGATGGTTTCATAAACAATGTTTTCCCCCGTAGATACGCTTTTTGATAAGGGAGGATTTGCAATACGGATGAAGGGAAAATTCTTTTGTTCTTTTATAAAAGTGCCATCGATTGTAAAAGAAGTATCTCTTGGAATGTTTATGGTTTGCGCTTTGCCGATTATTGGCACTGAAAGAAGGCATACAAATAATTTTCTCATACTGGAACATTTTTATCAAGAACGTTTCACAATCCGCTCTGCTAATTCTAAATGCATATCTTTTATAGCTGATAATACAATCTCCGCTATTTTACGCGCCCCCAACTCATTAAAGTGTGTATTATCCTGGTTCCCTTTCGGATAATTGGGATGTTCACCTGCATCGAGCCAGTTAAAAAGTAACTTTGATTTTTCTGTGCCATATGACTGCAGAAATTCCTGGCTCTTTTTATCTAGATCTATAAACGGTACTTCGTATTTGATGGCAACATCTCTTACCAGTTTAGAATAGGCCTCATGCGTACCAACAACGTGACTGGCAGTATCAAAGTTTCTTCTTGCTACCGGTGTTAGTAACACAGGGAAGGCTTTTTTATTTCTTGAGTCAGTAACATATTTTGCGAGGTTGAATGTAAATTCATCCGGTGTAGTATAGGTGGCTTTTGTTGACACTTCATCATTATGCCCGAATTGAATGAATACATAATCACCCTCCTGCAAACTATCTACAACCGGTTGCCAGCGATTCTCTGTCATAAATGATTTGGTACTGCGCCCGTTCATTGCCTTGTTATCCACCATCACTGTAGAGTCAAAGAAAATGGAGAATGGCATTCCCCAGCCGGTTTCAGGGTATGCTTTTATTTCTTTTTTTGACATAGTAGAATCACCGACGAGGTAAACTTTGATGTGTTTCTTTTCTACCAGGGTGAATGGAAGAAGCACTAAAATAAAATACAGTGCTGACTTTTTTAAAAAGATAGAAATCATACTTTAATATAAGTTCTTGATGTATTTAATCTCTTTAATCCCATAGGGTTTTGTGCACCAGGCTGCCGATCATCATTCGTAATTCGTAATTCGTAATTAATTTACAGTTCCACCACGGCTTTAATCACTCCAGAAGCAGGATCGAGCCATGAAGGAAATTCCTGTTGCACCTGTAAAAAAGAAGTTCTGTGCGTTATATAATTTGACGGGTTTACCAATCCTTGTTTGATACACTGGATCACATATTCAAAATCAAACCTTGTAGCATTTCGGCTACTCATCAACGTTGATTCTCGTTTGTGAAACTCGGGATGACTAAAACAAATATCTCCTTTTTGCAATCCTACCAATATATAACGTCCTCCATGCGACATGTAATTAAACGCGTTTGTAATAGCAAACACATTACCGGTAGCATCAACCACCACTTCCGGCCAGTCGCCGTTTGTTATAGTTTTTATTTGTTCAGCTGCGGTGGTTGATGTGGCATTTACCGTATGAGGTATCTTCATATTGTTTCTGCAAAAAGCTAAACGATTATCATTCGTATCCATAGCAATAACCTGGGCGCCCTTTATCCGGGCAAATTCCATAATGCCTATACCTATTGGGCCGGCACCGATTACCAGCACAAATTCAGTTGGCTGAACGTTGGCGCGCTGAACAGCATGTGCACCAATTGATAATGGTTCTACCAGGGCAAGGTCGTCGAAACCCAGCCCCTGTCCATTAACCAGCGAATAAGCGGGTACAGAGAGATATTCCACCATCCCACCATCAATATGTACGCCGGATACTTTTATATCAACACAACAATTAGGTTTGCCGTTTCGGCAGGCGATACATTTACCACAGTTAAAATAAGGAATGAACGTTACAAGATCTCCTTTTGAAAACCCGGCTACTCCTGGATCTTCCACCAATTCTCCCGCCAGTTCATGACCCAGTATCCTGGGATAATTGAAATAAGGTTGTGTACCTTCAAAAGCGTGGAGATCCGTTCCACAAATGCCGATGCGCCGGATACGCAGCAGCGCCTGGTCTTTCAGTGTTTCGGGAAATGTTTTATCCTGGTATTCGAATTTTCCTGGTGTGGTGCATACGAGCGCTTGCATGGTGAAGTTTTTTATTGGAAGTTCTTAGGTTTAGCTTTTAGGTTGATTGGGTGTATTTTGGCGAATTTGGGGTTTGGCATTGAAGTTTGAGAAGTTGATTTCCCAGATTGAGATACTGACTTTCGAAAGCTCTGCGGGTTTGACTTCCGAAGTCTAAGAGACTTCGAAAGTCTGAACCGTGGGATCCATGCGTTGAGCATCCTTATTCAAGACCTTCGAAGTTTTTAAAACTTCGGAAGTCAGCGTCTCAGAATTCGGAAGTCGGCGTATCAGTATCAGAGTGCTCTATCGAGATGCACATATCCTCCATCTACATGAATCAGTTGCCCTGTGGTGTGGCTTGATTTGGGAGAAAGAAGGAAAACCACCATATCAGCAATCTCTTCAGAAGTGGTCATCCGGTTTTCCAACGGTATTTTGGCAACAATTTTTTTGAGGGTAGCGTCAGAATCCGGTAATGTTTTGATCCACTTTTCATATAAAGGTGTCCAGCATTCCGCGACTATAACAGCGTTTACCCTGATGCCGTATTTTAATAGTTCAACCGCCCATTCGCGGGTAAGAGCATTCCTGCCACCATTAGCGGCAGCATAGGCGGAAGTGCCGCCCTGGCCGGTTTCAGCAGTTTTAGATCCGATGTTGACGATGGAACCTTTGGATTTTATCAATTCGGGTAATGCATATTGAGCCATCAGGTAATAATGCACGAGGTTTTTATGAAGGCTCTCCATAAACCGTTCATAATTTCCTTTCTCCAGGCCAACGCCGTCGTTAACACCTGCGTTATTAACCAATCCATCTATCCTGCCAAATTTTTCTAATGTCAGTCTAACCGCTTTTTCACATTCTTCCGGTTTGGTTAATTCCGCTTCCACCTGGAAGGTTTCCATTCCTTTGATTTGCAGCGCGGCAACAACTTTTTGATTATCTGCCTCATTCCTGCCTATTATCACGGGTCTGGCTCCCTCCCTTGCCAAGGCGTGTACAATTCCTTCACCGATACCTTTGGCGCCACCCGTAACAATAACTATTTTATCTTTTAGTTGTAAGTCCATATAAATCGTTTAAGTGAGATTATAAAATGAAATGGCATTACCGCCCCAGAAGGCCAACTGCTCACCAGGGGTAAAATTCCTGGTGTAGTCTTGAACGATAGTCAACATTTTTTCATAGGATGCAGCCACCAGGCACACCGGCCAGTCGGAACCAAACATAACCCGGCTACTGCCAAATGTTGAAAAAATAACATTGAGGTAAGGGGTGAAATCTTCTTCCTTCCATTGCTTCCAATCAGCTTCGGTAACCATACCCGAAATCTTGCAAAACACATTTTCAAATTGGCCGATTGCCTTCATGTCCTTTTCCCACCCTTTTAATTTATGCTCTTTAATCATCGGCTTCGCCAGGTGGTCTATTACGAATCGCTGCGCCGGGAACAACTGTACTATTTGTATGGCAATGGGAAGGTGCCTGGGATGGATTAATAGATCGTAGGTAAAATTGAACCGTCGCAAATAGTTTATACCTCTCAGGAAAAGCGGGCGCATCATGTATTCTACATCCCGCTCTCCCTGCAGGATATGCCTGAAGCCCTTCAATTTTTTATTCCGGCTCAATTCCTGTAACTGTTCTTCAATATCAACTGCCTGAAGGTTCACCCAACCAACCACTCCTTTAATAAAATCATTGTTATTGGATAGTTCTAAAAGGAATTTCGTTTCATCAAGTGACTGATCGGCCTGTACTGCCACGGAACCATCGATACCATTCTGTTTCAGAACCGGGAGCAGGTCAGCAGGCAAAAAATCCCGCTGAATTGCTTTCATTTCTTCGTTGATCCAGCTATCCCTTATGGCATCAAATTTCCAGAAGTGCTGGTGCGCATCAATTCGAAGCATATGCTTTTACTAGTTGTTTGGAAACTCCCAACCCGTCGATGCCCAGTTCTACAGTGTCGCCATCTTTAAGGAATACGGCAGGTTTTAGGCCCATGCCCACTCCGTGCGGGGTACCGGTAGAAATAATGTCTCCCGGTAGCAGGGTCATGAACTGGCTGGTATAGGAAATAAGAAAGGGTATATTAAAAATCAGGTTACTGGAACTGCCTTCCTGGCGAATTTGATCATTAACCTTAAGCCATAATCTAAGATTTTCGACATCTCCAATTTCATCAGGGGTAACTAACCAGGGGCCCATTGGTGCAAAAGTATCGCAACCCTTACCCTTGTCCCATGTGCCGCCTTTTTCTAACTGGAATGCCCGTTCGGAAACATCATTATGCAGGCAATATCCCGCAATATATTCGTGGGCCTGATCTTCGTCTACATAGCTGGCTTTTTTCCCTATTACTACTGCCAGTTCCACTTCCCAATCTGTTTTAAGAGAATTTTTCGGGATGATGATATCGTCGTAAGGTCCGACTAAGGCAGTTGTTGATTTTAAAAATATGATCGGTTCTGCCGGGATAGGTGAATTTGTTTCCCGTGCATGGTCTGAATAATTCAAGCCGATGCATACAATTTTTGAAGGCCTTGCCACTGGCGAACCCAGCCTTGTTCCCGTTTCTACCTGGGGAAGTTTTCCTTTATTGGATTTAAGAAATAATCGCAACCGAAGTAGTCCGTCTGTCGCAAAAAAATTCTCATTATAATCTTCGCCAAATGCAGACGTATCGTACATTACGTCATCGACAACTATACCCGTTTTTTCTTTATTAACCGAACCGTATCTTATTAGTTTCATGTGTATATTTTTAACTATCAGCGATCAGGTATCAGCTGAACGCCTTTCAAATAAATTGTAAACCTGCACTCAATTTAGAACATTAACCAATAACCATTAATAATTAACCATTAATAATTAATAATTATCATCAGTTATTTAACTTGATAAACCCGCCGTCTATCGGGTAATCGCATCCAGTAATGAAAGATGCTTCATCCGAGCAAAGGTAAAATGCCAGGGCGGCCACTTCTTCCGGTTTACCCATGCGACCAACAGGCTGGCTTTTAGAAAGTTTGAGGAGCATCTCTTCTTCTTTACCTGCATAATTCCTGGCAACAAAACCATCTACGAAAGGAGTATGCACTCTTGCAGGTGATATGCTGTTACAGCGGATATTATCCTGTAAATAATCTTTTGCTACCGAAAGTGTCATCGCAAAGATGGCACCTTTACTCATGGAATAGGCAAAACGATCCGGAATGCCCACAATTGCCGCAACGGAAGCCATGTTAATAATACAACCACCACCAGTTGATTTCATCATAGGAATGGCAGCAAACAAGCAGTTGTAAGCACCCTTAACGTTTACGTTAAAAATGCGTTCAAAGTCTGCTTCGGAAGTATTGTCTGCCTTGCCTATATGTGCAATGCCTGCATTATTAATGAGGATATCCACATGTGCAATCTCTTTAAATACTTGTAATACCTGTTGCTGGTTGCTAACATCACAAGGGTACCCAAAGGCTTTGCCGTCTTCCCGGTCTATCAGATCCAGAACTTCTTTCGAACTGTCGGCATTAAGATCGATAATATGAACTCTGGCGGCCTCTTTAGCAAACAAGATGGCCATTGCACGGCCAATGCCACTACCACCGCCGGTTATCACTACATTTTTTCCTTCTATACTAAACATTCCTGTTGATTTATAATTCAAAAATTTTATCCATTACTATCCATTTCTCACCGGGTTTAGCATTGGGTAAAGCCTGCTGGTATTTCCACACCTGTTTTTCCCATGCCTGCACCGCAGCATTTGCCGCATCCATTGAATCCTTCTTTTCAAAACTAAAATCATCATCCGCCTCCATGATCATAAATAGTCGGTTACCCGTGCGGTAAATATCCATCACTGTGATACCTGCATTCACGATACTTGAAATTATTTCAGGCTTTACCTGGGTGTGTAACCGTTCATATTCCGCAATCAATTCCTCCTCATCTTTTAAATCCAGCGCCAGGCAATATCTTTTCATTTAAAAAATTTTAATTCCATTGAAGCGTATTTCATATCTTTTTTATTGCCGATAGCTGATAGCTGAAGACTGACAGCCTTTACGATATCTTAACCTTGTATCCCTTCCATCCAAACCAGGCCACCACCACGAAGCATAACAATGGAACGATAAATGAAAAAGCCGTTGACTGATGATCTGCCAGCGTTCCCATAACATATGGTACGATTGCTCCACCAACAATAGACATAATGATAAATGAGGAAGCTTTCTTGGTATGATGACCCAGGTCTTTTACTCCCAGTGCAAAAATAGTAGGGAACATGATAGATTCGAAAAAGAAAATTGCCATCAGCGAATATATTGAAAGCGAGGCATTACCGGAAATTACAATGGCACACAAAAGAATATTAATCAGGGCATATATGGTAAGCAGCTTATTCGGCGCCATCACACTCATGAGGGCGGTACCGGCAAAACGCCCTATAGTAAATAATGCCAGGCTAATTGAAAGTAAATAAGCCGCTTTACTATTATCAATCCCCTTACCTACCTCTGTGCAATAGTTAATAAATAAGGCTGCAACGCCTACCTGTGCTGCTACGTAGAAAAATTGAGCGATGACCGAATTGGTAAAATTACTGTGACTGAATAATGGTTTTCTGTCTAATACCTCGGCGGAAACTATTTCACTTTCTTTTATTTCCGGCAACGATGTGCGGAAAAACAAGCCGGCTATCAATAATACTACCACACCAATTATTATATAAACCATCTTGACAGAATCAAGGCTGTTATCACTATTATTACTACCAAAAAATAAATTGGCAGCAATGATGGGACCAATAAATGAACCCACTCCATTAAAGCATTGAGCCAGGTTTAACCTTAATTCCGAAGTCTCGGGTTTGCCCAATACGGTAACATAGGGATTGGCTGCCGTTTCAAGACAGGTTAAGCCTGAAGCAAGAATAAATAATGCCAGCAAAAAGAAATTGAAACTGGCTTGCTGTGCTGCAGGATAAAACAGGAAAGCACCAAATGCATATAACAACAATCCCATAATAATGCCTTTTTTATAACCATATTTATTCATGAACAAACCTGCCGGTAAGGCAATTAAGAAATACGCGCCAAAATAAGAAGCCTGTAAAAGGGTAGATCTTGATTTGGTAACATTTAATATCTCCTGGAAATGTTTATTTAGTACATCCAATAAGCCATAGGCAGTACCCCAAAGAAAAAATAAGCTGGTTACCAGGATAAGGGGTATGCGGTAATTTTTGTTACTGTCATGGGTAGTGGTTATATTACTTGTTGATTGAGGAGATAATGCCATATGCAATCTTTTATATTTAAGGGTTATATTTAGCTATCAGCTGTCGGCTATCAGCTATCAGCTTTTGTTGATAAGCTTGAAAAGGTATTTTTTTTACTCAACTACCAAATAATTTTATTGGTATTCTATTTGAAAGATAAAAAGAATTTGTAAACAGCATGTAAAATTTTAATAAACCTTCTCGAATTAGACTCAGGTAATAAGTCAAGCCGTGAAACATTAAAAGTTAAGATTATGTAAATTTTGAGGGGACTAATTTGAAAAACCCTGAATATGGCCATTCCACACAGCCGATAGCCGATAGCCGATAGCCGATAGCTGATAGCCGATAGCAGATAGCCGTTTCTCAAAATATCAATACCATCATTTAATATTTTTCTATTACCTTTGCAAACTCTTTAAAAGGAGACTCATGAACAGCAAAAGGGAATTCGAAATACCATTTGTGGGATTGAAGCCCGGTATTCATGAGTATGAATACCAGATTACCGATAAGTTCTTTGAAGCGTACCAACAACAGGAATTTAACCATTGCAAGGCAAACGTAAAGCTTTTTCTAAATAAAAAGACCGGTTTTATGTTGCTGAAGTTCGAAGTAGGCGGAAGCATCGAAGTAGTATGCGACCGTTGCGGAAACAATTTACCGATAGAACTTTGGGATGAGTTTAATATTGTTGTGAAACTGGTGGAAGATCCTGACCTGATGAATAACCAGGAAGAAGATCCGGATGTTTATTATATTTCAAGGGGTGAGAGCCATCTTCACCTGGAAGAATTGATATATGATTTCATCAACCTGAGTATCCCAATGCAGAAGATGTGTAAGACCGAAGATATCGGTGGACCTAACTGCAACATGGAAGTGTTGGAAATGCTAAAAAGAATGAATGGTGATAATCAAAAGGCGGGAAACCCCATCTGGAAAGGACTCGAAAAATTCAAAGACTTAGATAGCTGAAAAAAATCAGCACATTTTTATTAATTGTTAAATTGTTGAGTTATGCCTAATCCAAAACGAAGACATTCGCAACAACGCAGTGCCAAAAGAAGAACACATTATAAGGCTACAAGTGCTACGTTGAGCACAGATAGCGTTACTGGTGAATTACATGTTCGTCACCGTGCACATGTGAGCGAAGGCAAATTGTATTACAGAGGAAAAATTGTAGCTGAAGTTTCTCCCATCAAGAAATAATTTTAATCCTTTAACAGAATTCCAGAATCCATAGGTATCTTTAGCCAGAGACCTGTGAATTTGGAATTTTTTATTGTTTAGAACTGGATCTTCCGGAGGGAACTAATATGAATATAGGTTTAGACATGATGGGCGGTGATTTTGCCCCGGTTGAAGCCATCAAAGGGCTTTCCTTATTTTTGTCTGAAAAACATATTCCCGTTTCATTTTACTTATTTGGTGATACGACCGTTATTAGCGTTCTGCTGGATGAATATCAAATAGCTACCGACTCTTTAGAACTGGTGCATGCAGACCAGGTTATAGAAATGCATGAACAACCTACCAGGGCCTTAAAGGAGAAACCTACTTCTTCCATAGCACTGGGATTTAAATACCTTGCACAAGGAAGAATAGATGCATTCATTAGCGCTGGCAATACAGGCGCAATGATGGTCGGAGCCTTATTCACCATAAAAGCCATCAAAGGCGTCTTGCGCCCGACTATTTCGTCCATCGCTCCTAAAGAAAATGGCAGCTCGGGATTATTATTGGATGTAGGATTAAATGCGGACTGTAAACCGGAGCATTTAAACCAGTTCGCCCTGCTTGGTTCCCTTTATGCACAGTATATTTTAGGCATTGATAATCCAAAAGTTGGCCTGGTTAATATCGGTGAAGAAGAAGGTAAAGGAAATATTTTGATGCAGGCTACCTATCCCCTGCTTAAAGAAAATAAACAAATCAATTTTATTGGGAATATTGAAGGCCGTGACATTTTAATGGATAAAGCCGATGTGATGGTTTGTGATGGTTATACAGGCAATATCATTTTGAAAATGGCGGAATCATTATACGAGATTGCCCTCCGTAATAATATTGATCATGAATTCTTCGGTCGATTTAATCATGAGAATTATGGTGGAACTCCTGTACTGGGTGTATCCAAGCCCGTTATCATCGGTCACGGCATCTCACACGACCTGGCTTTTATGAACATGATACGCCTGGCTGTTAAAATGCTCGATACTGATCTCCTGGGTAAAATGAAGTTATCTTTCACCGGCAACTAATACCTGTTAGCCGATGTCTATTTTCCTTTCTTACTTCCGTGACTTTTTAAAGAGTATACATGTTGGACTGTTGCTGTTCTGCAGCGGGTATGCCGCGTTGCTTATCTTTCTTAATTATTACTTTGGAATTGAACCAAAGATCCTTTTAGGCATGTCCAACCGGTTTATACGTTTTGCCGGATTCTATCTTGTGTATTTTAGCGCTTTTTTTGTGCCTTACCTGGCATGGCTCCTCTTAAAGGGAAGACGATTGACAGAGTTGAAACCATTGATGTTCCTGGTTCTTATTGCCCCGGCAATTTTTGCTTTGAAAGTTTCTTTTGGCGGGCTGACGGATTTAATTATAAACAATACTGGCGAAACCTGGGGGAAATATTATGGCATCATATCAAACCTTCCCTCAAGACTGGTACTGGTTTTATTATCTCTTTTGCTGGTGTGGTGGATCGGGCAATGTGAAAAGCCGTTCTTTGGTGTGACGTTAAAAAATTTTAACTGGAGGCCTTACCTGCTGATGTTATTGATTATGATTCCACTAATATCGTGGGCATCAACGCAGAATGATTTCCTGCATACTTATCCAAAAATGAAGCAGGTTGCTTTTGTAGGCGCTAACACGCGTTATCCCAGGTTGTTTCATCTTCTCTTCGAGCTTTCGTACGGCATAGATTTTATAACTATTGAACTATTTTTCCGGGGTTTCCTGGTGTTAGCATTTGTTCGTTATGCCGGCCAGGAAGCGATTTTACCGATGGCTGTTTTTTATTGCAGCATTCATTTTGGCAAACCATTGGCGGAGTGTATTTCATCTTTCTTTGGCGGGATGATCCTGGGCATCGTGGTATACAGAACGAGAACTATTATAGGTGGATTGATTGTTCATCTAGGCATTGCATGGATGATGGAGGTGGGAGGGTATGTTGGGAATGTTGTCAAATAGATATCGGCTATCAGCTATGAGCCATCAGTTTTCTGCGTTTAAGAGTAGGCTATTGTAGGATGATGTGTTTTAAATAATAAATGACTGAAATATTAAGGCCAAAGCTGACAGCTGATAGCCGAAAGCTGACTGCTAATTAAAAAACTACAAACTCGTAAGCCGGATTCTGTTTCTAAACTATCATTTATCTGGGATGCTGATTGCTCAGCACCTCTTTCTGCCTACCCTTCCCGGTATAACTGCCTGGCAGTTGATATGAACGAGCAGCTCACCTGTACAAAATACTTCTCAGCACCTTGTACAAACCGGGATATACATGGCATTTCAGCATGCAAGGTTTACCCTCCCGGGATGTTACCATCAACGGGCCGTAGGCTCTTACCCTACATTTTCACCCTTACCCAAAATGTTTGGGCGGTAATTTTCTGTGGCACTTTCTATCCAATGATAACAGGTGTTTCCATCTATTAGCATCAGCCCGGCTGTTCACCGGTACATCGCTCTATGCTGTCCGGACTTTCCTTTCTCCGTGAAGAGAACGATAGTTCGGTTTGTAGTTTTTGGGCTATCAGCTGTCAGCTATCAGCCTTCAGCTTTATTCATGTTTTAAAAATAACAACAGTTTTTTTTTACCATCCAAAATTAATTTCAATTAATTAGCGGGTTTCAAAGCTGATAGCTGACGCCGATAGCTGATAGCCGATAGCTAATACTGAAAGTATATCTCCGTAGCTCCATACCCATACGAAGAATGAAACTGGTTAATAAACGACTTCACTTCTTTTTTGTGGCGCAACAATTCATGGATCTCATCTCTTAGCTTACCGGTTCCCAGGCCATGTATAACGATGAGGGATAGTTGCCGGTGTGCTACTGCAAGGTCGTAATATTTTTCAAACTCAGCTATCTGCATACTTAATATTTCGTAGTTGCTGAGGCTCTTCCAATCATTGGTTATTTTCTCCATGTGAAGGTCAACGGCAAACTTTGCAGGCTCCAAATGATGACGCGCTTTAGACGCTTCATATATTTTGAAGCCACTGGATGCCAATTTGCCAAGGTCCATTTTTTCTTCCACCAGTTTCTCCGGATATGTATCAAAAAGCTTGAATGAAAAGGAAGGTACATTTTGGGCTTTTATTTCTTCTATCCGGGTGAAAACCTGTTTTGGCCGGAGCTTTAACGATGTTTCAAAATAGTCTTCTTTTTTCTTGTCGGGCGTAATTAATGAAAATTCTATGTTGAAAGAAGGACTGTCATTCACCTTTTCAAATAAAATATCGTGCAGGTAAAAATCCTGGTTATTGAATACCTGGTTCTTCAATTCAAATTCCGGATCTCCCAACAGATCCAGTTTGTAATTGAAATGAAAGCCGTGAACTGTTCCATTTATAAGGTGCACTTTCAGCAGTTCTACTATTTCATCTCCAAAATCATCCGTGGTAAATTTTGGTAAAAACATCAGCCATACACCATTTGTTCGTGAACTTACGGTCGTCACTTTTTCGCGGGGAACCTGGTCAATGTAAACCCTGGGTTTTTTCTTTTCAGGGAAAAGTTTTTGCTCTGAAAATCTTTTAAAGTAAGGAAAATCCAGTTGATCAATGTAGGCAGGAAATTTTACATTGCGTATTTCAACCATCACCATGGTATCGTTAATGATATCTATTACTGTTCCTTCCTCGTTAGAATGCTTAACCACCACCTTGTCACCGATTTCGAATTTCATGAGGCAAAGTTAATGAATGCCTATCAGCTTTCAGCTATCAGCTATCAGCTATCGGCTTATAACGCGCAAATATTCGATTACAAAGATTCTGGAAACACCCCTGTTCTTGAATTATTTAAATTAAGCCGATAGCTGATAGCCGATAGCTGATAGCCTATTCCCTCAGGTGGCTATTCTTTCTGCCATATAGAAAATAAATAAAAAGCCCCACCACCAACCAGATGCCGAAACGCAGCCAGTTGGTATGGCTTTCCTGAGCCATAAGGTAAAAGCAACTTATAAGACCCAGTACGGGAAGAAGTGAAAATTCATGTACAAAAGATAAAATGGCAATGGTCAATGCCACTACCCAGAAAATAATCATCGGAACTCCCTCCCGGGAAAAGAGCGAACTGAAATAAGTAGGGATATAATAAGCAGTGACGAATACCGCAAGGATAAACATGAGCGGCACTATAAATTTACCATTAACAAAGGGAACCCGAAATTTAGAAGCAGGCCTGTTTTTTTGTTTTTGCAATACCAGTATACCCCCACAAACCAACACAAAGGCAAACAAAGTTCCTATGCTGGTTAGCGCCAATACCACGTTGAGGTTCAGGAACAATGCGGGTACTGCTACCAGAACACCGGTAAGTATGGTTGAAAAAGAAGGCGTTTTGTAAATAGGGTGAAGCCTGGAAAAGATCTTTGGTAGAAGTCCGTCCCTGCTCATGCTCATCCAAATCCTCGGTTGGCCCAGTTGGAAAACTAACATAACGCTGGCCGTTGCAATGATGGCGCTTACAGCTACGATCCCTGAAATCCATGTCATGCCCCTGGATTCAAAAATCAGTGCCAGTGGATCTCCTACATTCAGTTTTGTGTAATGAACCATGCCGGTAAGTACCAATGCCAGCAAAACATATAGAACCGTACAGATAATCAGGGAATAGATCATTCCACGGGGAAGATCTTTTTGAGGGTTTTTACATTCTTCCGCCGTTGTAGAGATCGCATCAAAACCTATATAGGCAAAGAACACGGCTGATACTCCTTTCATGACGCCGGAGAAACCGTTTGGATTAAAAGGTGTCCAGTTGGCAGGATCTGCATAGTAACCACCCAAAACGATCACTAAAAAAATTACTATTAATTTAATGATCACCATCAAATTGCTCGCCCTGCGCGATTCATTTATGCCCACATAAACAATAGCGGTAATCAATACTACGATCAATAATGCAGGCAGGTCCATGATAAGATGAAGACCCATCAGCGTGGGTGCATTTAACCACGCCTCGTGCCTGTTTAATATTGAAGGGTCGATATCTGCGAGCAATTGGCCGGAAGATAGCAAAATAGCAGTTTCCCCAAAACCCGAATGTGCTGTTGAATAATCCATGGTCAGCCACGCGGGAATATGCAGACCGGCTTTATCAAGAAGCCCGGTAAAATAATCACTCCAGGAAATGGCTACCGCAATATTGCCGATTGCATATTCCATTAGAAGGTCCCAGCCAATAATCCAGGCGAATATTTCTCCAAAAGCAACATAGGAATAAGTATAGGCACTACCGGCCACGGGCACCGTTGAGGCAAATTCTGCATAACACAAAGCTGCAAAACCACAAGCTACAGCCGTAAAAATGTATAGAAAAACAACAGCGGGACCTCCGTCATAACAGGCTTTCCCAATACTGCTGAATACGCCGGCACCGATAACTGCTGCTATACCCATAAAGGTAAGATCCTTAACACCCAACACTTTGTTTAACTGTCCATGGCCATCCAGCATTCCAGCTTCTGCGTCCGCTAAGATTTTATCGACAGATTTCTTCCGGAAAAGTGAGTTCATGGCAGGAAATGAGTTTAAAGTTCAAAGGTTAAAGGTTAAAATACCTCCAGGTTATAGCAGGTTTAAAGTTAAAGTTAAGGTTCGAATTTTAAACTTTAAACTATTCCGGATACCAACTTTATACGTTGAACTTTGTACTTTGTACTTTAACTAATTTTCCCTTTTCACCAGGTAATTTACCAGTTGTTTCATTGGTTCTTTTCGGTAGGAGACTACAGCCGTGTCTTCCAGGTGTTGCATGGCTGTATTGATATATTTTTCTTTGAGTTCTATAGCCCATTCGTCTACATGGCAATCTTTAAAAATTTGAAGGGTAGCTGTTACTTTGCCGGGCTCATTAATAGTCATTAGATGCTGAAGTTCCTGTAACTGCTTATCATTAGCTACTTCCAGGGCCTTGATCATCAGGAACGTTTTTTTGTTCGCTAAAATATCACCACCCACCTGTTTTCCAAACTTCTCGGGATCGCCGAAGGCGTCCAGGTAATCATCCTGTATTTGAAAACTGATACCCAGGTTGCGGCCGAATTCATACAGGTGCAATTGGTTGCCTTGTCCTGCCCCACCCAGGATAGCGCCTAACTGCAGGCTGCCTGCAAGTAATACGGAGGTTTTTAATTCGATCATCCTGATATAATCTTCCATGTTTACACGTTCCCTGCTTTCAAAATCCATATCCAGCTGCTGCCCCTCGCATACTTCTCTTGCTGTACGGTTAAACAAATGGATAATTTTATGCAGATGATCCGTTTTTATTTTGTTCAGGTAATCATATGCTACGATCAGCATTACATCACCGGATAAAATAGCGGCTGGTTCGCTGTATTTTGCATGAATAGTTTGCATTCCCCTGCGCAAAGGGGCCTTGTCCATGATGTCATCGTGAATGAGTGTAAAATTGTGGAATAGCTCTATGGCAGTAGCTACATGGTATGAATCAGGATTAATTTCATCAAACAATTCATTGCCCATCAAACACATTACGGGACGTATTCGCTTACCCCCCAGGGTTAGAAAATAATCTCCCGGATCATATAAGGTAGACGGATTGTCAGGGAAATGTTTTAGATTGAATTTTGCTTTAAAAAGGGCCGATAGTTCCTCGAACGAATGCATACTGTTTATTGATCTGCTAATTTACCAATATAAGTTCATAATTAGGAATTAGCGCCCAAAGTTCGAATTTTAACCTGGAAGTTTTGTTGAGATAATTTTTTTTACAAATTTTAAGTATGAAAAAAATTAGCATTTTTATATACTCGATATGGTTATCCTGCCTGTTGCATGCACAACCAGGAATATTAGTGTTTCAAACAGACTTTGGCCTGCAGGACGGAGCCGTTGCAGCTATGAAAGGCGTTGCCATGGGCGTTTCACCGCAACTTAAAATTTTTGATCTTACGCATGAGATACCTCCTTATAATATTTGGGCGGCCGCTTATCGGCTGGAGCAAACTGCTGCCTATTGGCCCAAAGGAACCGTTTTTGTATCTGTGGTTGATCCCGGCGTAGGCAGCAACCGGAAATCTATTGTTCTGAAAACTAAAAACGGTCAGTATTTTGTCACGCCCGACAATGGAACTGTTTCGCTGATAGCGGCTTCATTAGGAGTAGAAGAAGTAAGGATTATAGATGAAAAAATAAACAGGCTAAAAGGTTCGGGTAATTCTAATACCTTTCATGGCAGGGATGTTTTTGCTTACACAGGTGCAAGACTGGCTTCGGGTAAGATGTTGTTTCAACAAGTTGGGCCTTTATCAAACAGTGCGCTTGTGAGGATTATCTACCAGGCACCCGTGCTTGAAAAGGGTTCGATCAAGGGCATTATTCCTGTGTTAGATGTTCGGTATGGAAATGTTTGGACAAACATACCTGATAGTTTATTAAAAAAAATAAACATGCATTATGGTGATAGCTTACATGTGGTTATTTATAAAAATGAGATCAAGAAATTTAATGCCATCTTGCCTTTTGTAAAAACCTTTGCCGATGTGCCGGATCAACAATACCTGGCTTATGTGAATAGTTTAATGAATTTATCTGTTTCGATCAACCAGGGAAATTTTGCAGCAGAACATTCTATTCAAAGCGGGCCGGAGTGGAAGATTGAAGTGAGTAAGAAGTAGGGATGAGGGATGAGGTATGAGCTACAGGGATACCCAGATTTATAAGATGCATGAAATCTATATGATTTATTTATTAATAGCGCTGTCAGAATGTTTATATCCTATGCACATAGCTCATAGCTCATAGCTCATACCTCATAGCTAAACTACCTCCTCTTCTTCTTACCCTGCTGCGGTTTCGATTCCCGCCTTTCCTCGCGCTTACCATCTGCCAATGAACTGGCCAATACCCATTCATAATCTAATTGCCTTTTGGCGAGGTTGGCGGAAATAACCTTGATGCGTATTTTATCTCCCATCCTGAACGTTCGCCCGCTGCGTTTTCCTACCAAACAATAATCGGATTCAATATGTTGGAAATCGTCGTAGTTATATAAACTGTGAATGCTTACCAGGCCCTCACATTTATGTTCAACTGTTTCTACCCAGAAGCCGAAAGAAGAAACGCCACTGATCACTCCTTCGAATTCCTCTCCCAGGTAGTTCTGCATATATTCTACCTGTTTATATTTATTAGCCGCCCTTTCCGTTTCCATCGCCGCCCGTTCACGGTCGCTGCAATGTTTGCATTTTATATCCATTTTTTCATCAGGTTTTACAGCTTTATCAAGCACTTGCAGTAGTACGCGATGGACCAAGATATCAGGATAACGGCGGATAGGAGAAGTAAAATGCGTGTAATGTTCAAATCCCAACCCATAATGCCCGATGTTTTGCGCTGTGTAAACGGCTTTGGCCATAGTTCTTATTCCTAGTTGCTCCAGCACATGCTGTTCGGGTTTGCCCTTTACTTCATCGAGCATGAGGTTAAAAGATGCCGCAATACCCTGCGGTGTTGAGGTGTCGAATTTATGACCATACTTTTTAGCGAACTCCACGAAAGGCATTAACTTTTCTGTATCAGGCGTATCATGAACCCGGTAAGGCATGGGTACAGGCTTTTTATTGACTTTAACTTTGGCAACGTTTTCTGCTACAATCCTGTTGGCGAGTAGCATAAATTCTTCTATAAGCTGGTGTGCTTCCTTACTTTCTTTTACCATTATACCAATCGGTTTGCCTTGTGCATCCAGCTTGAATTTAACTTCAGAAGAAGAGAAATTGATAGCGCCTTTTTCGAATCTTTTTTTGCGGAAACTTTGTGCCAGCTTGTTTAAAATTAAAATTTCTTCTTTATGTAATCCATCTTGTTTTTCAATGATCTCCTGCACTTCTTCGTAGGTAAAGCGATGATTGGAATGTATCACCGTTCTTCCTAACCAGTTGTTTTTTATTGCTCCTCGTGGAGATATTTCAAACACAGCGGAAAAGGTAAATTTATCCTCATGAGGTCGAAGGGAACATAGTTCATTGGAGATGCGTTCAGGCAGCATGGGATTTACACGGTCAGGCAAATAAACCGAGGTGGCTCTTTCGTAAGCGGATGTATCGAGGGCCGTATCGGGTTTTACATAATAGCTAACGTCGGCAATATGCACGCCTATTTCATAATTCCCATTTTGAAGCAAACGGAAAGAAACTGCATCATCAAAGTCCTTGGCATCAGCCGGGTCAATGGTCAGACAAAGTATCCCCCTGAAATCTCTCCTTTTGAGAATTTCATCCTCCGGCAAAATATCCACCAGCTTTTCGGATTCTTGCAGTACATCATCTACAAACTTTAGCGGGAAACCGCTACCCATGAGTAGTTCGTTCATGGCCATATCATTCATGTCTCCTGCTTTCATCACCTGCACTACTTCACCCTGTGGCTTCTTTCGCTTATCCCACTCAGTTATTTTTACCACAACTTTATCCTTGTCTGAAGCACCGTTTAATTTTTCCAGGGGAATATAAATATCAGGCACAGCCTTCTCCGTTTCTGCAATAAAAAAAGCAAAATTGTCGCTGACCTCAATGCGGCCCATGAACTCAGATTGTTTTCTTGTGATTACGTCCGTTATCTCTCCCTGTTTACGGCCGCTTTTGCCCGATTCACTGGTTACCTTCACCCGTACTTTATCTCCGTGTAATGCGGTGTTAAAATGATTAGGACGGATCAGGATATCTGAAGCCAGGTTTGCAACGATCACGTACCCCATGCCTGAACGCGTGATATCTAAAACACCTTCATAACTGTCTTTGTTTTCAGAAGTAGCATTTCCTCTTTTCTTTGTGGTTTCTTTCCTTGCCATGGATATTAGTTTGTTAGGAATAATTAAAGTTATGTATAAAAGCCTTCACGAATTCATTGAACTGCAACTCTTCGTTAAAAAGAAACTCATGTTCAATAGGTATAACGTATAAGGGTAGGCCTGCCAGTGAATTAGAAAATTTAGTGAGTCGTACGGCGTCTTTTTCAGTGGTAAGGATAATCTTGGTGGTTGCCTCAATGTTCTCGAATTTCGTTGTGATATCTTTCAGATCGTCGATGGTGAAAATCTGGTGATCGCTGAAATTTAACTGGTGATAGGTGGCTGTTTTATCCTGCAGGTATTTTTTTAGCGGTCCCGGGTCTGCAATTCCAGTTACCAGTAACACCTCTACCCTGTCTGACAATTTAAAGGGTTCATGCGTAAAAATATGATAAGGCGTACCGTAGCGAATGGTGGAAAAGAAAAGATGCTGGTGTGGTAGAGCATCTATTTCTTTAGCAATGAGTTCCTTTTCCTCGTATTGCATATCAGGAGCACATTTTGTTATAATGACCAGGTCAGCGCGTTTATAACTTTTTTTCTCATCACGCAGATCGCCGGTTGGCAAATACCAGTCGCGGGTAAAAAGATTATTGCAATCGACCAACAAAATATTATAACCGGCTTTTACGGCCCGGTGCTGAAATGCATCATCCAGTATAATAACGCCCGTATCGGGTCGGTCATGTAATAGCTGTGGAATGGCTTCCACTCTTTCTTCTCCTACTGTAATGGCTACGTCCGGAAACTTGATATGAAACAACATGGGTTCGTCGCCGATTTCGAGGGCCGTGCTTTTTTCATCGGCCATAGCGTATCCCTTCGTTTTTCGTTTATACCCCCTGCTTAACGTGGCAACTTTTATTTCGTCTTTCAGCGATTTTACAAGGTATAACACCATCGGCGATTTGCCCGTGCCGCCGGTGGAAAGATTTCCTACACATATTACCGGCAAGTTAAAAGAAGATGATGTCAAAATGTTTTTATCGTACAATCGGTTCCTGCACCAGATAACCGCGAAATATATAAAAGAGAAGGGGAACAAAATAATACGGATCGGACCCAGCAATGGAAAATTAAAATTCATAGATATTATTCGGTGTGATGCATATATTTAAAGGTACGTCAAATTCATTGATGTCGTCGATAACCTCTTCCGGTTCAAAGTAGGAGAAGCCGACTTTTAAAACATCTTCCCTGCATGTTTTCAGGAACCTGTCATAAAAGCCTTTCCCATAGCCCACCCGGAAACCCTGTTTATCAAAAGTCAGCAGAGGAACAAATACAAGATCGATATCCTCAGCGGCAATTTCTTCATCTGATACAGGTTCAGCAATGCCATAGGCATTCTTCCGGTACTCTGTATCATCGTCAACGAGGAGAGTTTTAAACGTCTGTTCTTTTACATCTATAACGGGAAAGGCTAGTTGCAAACCTGGAATTAAGAATGACAGGTAGTCAACCATCATGTGCGTATTCACCTCCCATTTTTCTTCGATGGGCCAGAAACTTAAAACAGACTGAACATCACCCAACGGCTGTTGCTGAAACTGGATCAGCAATAATTTATCAAGACGAATAAGTTCCTGTGTTGAAAGCTGTCTTCGTTTATGCTGGTAGATTTTGCGGAGTTCCTTTTTAATCATGGTACCTGTTCTAAAATTCTTAATAGATTTTCCCTGATTAATGATGCCTGTATGGATAAAATTTCCCGGCTTATATTTTCCAGTTTAGGAATACGGGCAATTATGGGATAACCGCTCCAATCTGCAATTTCTTCTTCATAGTGCATGTATTCATCATTAAACACCCATCCAAGAACATCCACTCCCCGCTGCCTGCAAACCTCGGCAGTTAATAATGAATGGTTAATACTACCGAGGTAATTCCTGCTTACGAGGATAACTTTAGCTTTCAATGTAAGGATGAGGTCAATTACAAATTCACGTTCATTCAAAGGCACTAATAAACCGCCGGCTCCTTCGATCACCACGTAGTCACTGTCGCTATAATTTTTTTTTACTTCCTGAAAATATTCATTGATACGGTTAAGGTCAATTTCTGTTTGTTCATGCCTGGCAGCGATATGCGGAGATGCAGGTATGGAAAGATGGTAAACTTCCGGGAGGCATTTATTATTGGCACCTATAAATTGACGTACCTGTTCTTTATCTGTGCCGCCGATGTCTCCAACCTGTACCGGTTTCCAGTAATCGGCCTGCAGGGCATTACTTATGATTATGGAAACGATCGTTTTACCAATGTCGGTACCGGTGCCCGTTATAAACACGGGGATCATGGTTCTTTATTATTAATGAAAATGGAAAAAATGGTGGTGCCGTATTTTCGTTGGGTTTTAAATAAGGGAAACTTGCTATAATCGTTTCTCGGAGTATGTTCCAGCACAAACCAGCCATTTGCTTTCAGTAATTTTTTTTCCACTATTATTTCAGGAAGCTTGTCAATCGTTTCCAAAGCATAGGGCGGTCCTGCAAATATAAAATCAAACGTATCCATACATTGCTGTATAAACTTAAAAACATCCATTCGCACAATTTCAAAATTTTCTGCACCCAGTGTAGTGAACGTTTTTTTTATAAATTCATACATGGCCGTATCCATTTCAACAACCGTAAGATCCTTAACGCCGCGTGATGCCAGTTCGTAACTTATGCTGCCCGTTCCGCCAAATAAATCGAGTGTTTTTAATTCTTCAAATGCAAGATTATTCTGAAGGATATTAAAAAGGCCTTCTTTGGCAATATCGGTTGTAGGACGCGTGTAGGGCATTTTAGCCGGCGGATTTATTTTCCTTCCGCCATACTCACCGCTTATGATACGCATAAGGCCAGTTTCAAAATGGGTGAAAAAAAATGTTCCGGGAAAGATTCAAAGGATGAAGGTACGCTAATACCCGTTGGTAAAGTATCTGTATGCACCGATTGAAAATATTTTAGCAACTCTTCATACATGGCAGAATTCTTATCAATCATACCTCCTACCTGCAGAGGTGTTTCCTCCTGCTTCAGATCAAACTGCTGGTAGATGTTCAACAGCTGCCATGCGATATCTTCCGAAGTTTGGTAGGGCAGATTTTGAATGACCTGTAATTGCTTGTTGATGAAAACCGAAGCGGTTATTTCTTTAGTGTTGAATATGATGCTCACATAATCAATTGCAGATAGTTCCTCTTTTAACGAGCATTCCAACAACAAAGTGTAATAATGTCGATAATTGCAACCGGGAAAACGTCGTTGAAAAAAGTCATCTAACACCGGAGGAATTCTATAAATGGTGTATATTTCTCCGCCATTAATCTTCTCGCTCATCATCATGCCCTTATTCACATTACCATGCAATAGTCCCAGCATTTCCTTATTCAGATCCTTATCGAAATATTTACGGGGTACTAGACAATTTTCCGGCCAGTTAAATACAACCAAGCATTCTTTCATTTTTTCCTTGAGCAAGGGATCATCATTTAGAGTCTCTTCCAGTGAATTAACCATTTCCTGGTTATTGTTATATGTTAGCTGGTAATACTTCAGGGCCATCACCCTATTATCACTTTTAAGCACGGTATAATAAAAATAATGCGGGTTCACTTCAATGAGCAAGCGGCAATCTAACCGATCAACCGATGCAAGTTCATCATGGATAATATCAAAAACGGGTGTACTCATATCATTTGCTGGGTGCAATATTACTATAATAATTTGAGGTATGAGGTATGAGGTTTGAGGTATGAGGATGGTCGAAACATAGTACATTAATAATTAACAATTAATAAGTAACAATTGTATTTTAGCTTATGGCAAATGGCATCATAACGAATGATCTGCAGGTAACAATTTCCAACAGGCAAATCCTGAAAATTGCATTTCCGATCAGCTTTGCCATATTTGTTCCTCAAATAAATTTTGTTACCAATAACATTTTCCTGGGCGGACTTGGAGAAGAATCATTGGCTGCTGCGGGTATCACAGGCGTAGCGTACCTGATATTTTCCGCCATTGGCATAGGACTCAACAACGGCTTACAAGCACTGATTGCCAGGAGGGCCGGAGAAAATAAGGTGGAGGAGATTGGAAAATTATTTTCCCAGGGTGTTCTTATTTCACTGGCTATTGCGGCTATCGGAATTCTTTTTATTTATTTTGCCGGTTCTTTCTTTTTACATATTTCCTTGAAATCAGAAATCCTTCAGGCCAAATGCATTGACTTTCTTCGAATCCGCATATGGGGCCTTCCCTTTTTATATATCTACCAGATGCGTAATGCATTGCTTGTAGGCACAAATCAAAGTCGATTTTTGATTGCGGGTTCGCTGGCTGAAGCCATTACTAACATTTTTTTTGACTACGGATTTATTTATGGGAAGTTGGGATTGCCGGAAATAGGTTTTAACGGCGCTGCTTATGCTTCGATCATTGCTGAATTCACGGGTATGATAGTGGTATTCGTGGTAATTCATTATAAGGGCATTGGCAAACGATTTAATTTATTTGGCCAGTTTAAGGTAGACAGGATAATAGTAACACAGATCCTTAAACAATCGGCGCCTCTTATTTTTCAATATGCAATCAGCATTATAACATGGAATTTTTTTTATATACTGGTAGAACATCATGGTTCAAGAGCGCTGGCCATCTCTACAACTATGCGAAATATTTTTGGTTTTTTTGGAGTATTTACCTGGGCCTTTGGCGCTACCACCGCCACCATGGTGAGTAATATCATCGGCCAGGATATGAAGGATAAAGTTCCCTGGCTCATAAAAAAGATAGCCTATGTAAGCACTGCTTTTGGAATTGTTTTTTTCTGCTTGCTCAACTTATTTCCAGGGGTTTTTTTATCTGTTTTCGCGCAAAGCGATGATTTCATAACAGATGCCATACCGGTAGTGCGGGTGGTGTCATCTGCCCTGGTAATCATGTCATTTTCCAGCGTATGGATGAACGCTGTAATTGGAACGGGTAATTCAAAAGTGAGCCTGGTAATTGAAACTTTTACCGTTGTTTTGTATATTATCTACGTGTATTTCGTGCTGGAGGTAATGCAGATGTCTATTGTGATCGGGTGGATGTCCGAATGGGTTTACTGGTTGAGTATGTTTGGTCTGTCGTGGTGGTATATTCGAAGTGGAAGATGGAAGAAAAAGATTATTTAAAAGCAGAATTAACAGGAAGAGAGAGTTCACAGACTAAGAAAATGTCTGAAGCAGAATTCTCCGGATTTTCAGAATGGTCATCTATGAATTATCAACAGGTTTTTAAAATACCGCGCAAATTCTGTAAATTCTCTCATTTTGTGAATTCTGCTTCTCATTCAAATTGCTTCTTCAACGTTATACCCACCTTACCCTGGAAATTTTCTATCGGTGCCTGCAGCTTAAAAATAGAAATAGTTATATCCTTTACCATTGAATATTTATGCCGGATTTTTAGAATAATTGTATCGGCAACTTCTTCCAGCAAATTGCTGGGAATGGCCATTCGCTTCTTCACAATATCATAGAGAACTTCGTAGTTTATTAAACTGTTAATGTCATTCATGGCCAGCCTCTCCTCATCGTAGTTAACCGTAAGATTAACCTGGAAATTGCTTCCCACTTTGGCTTCCTCCGCGTATAATCCATGGAAAGCATGAAAATTAAGATCGAATAGTTGTACACTTAACATAGATAAAATTTTAAAATAAGAGCAAGATGTGAAATGACAGTTTTTAAAATTTTAAACAATTCCTTTTTCTGATAAATACCTTTCGGCATCCAGTGCAGCCATACAACCGCTTCCAGCTGCGGTTACTGCCTGGCGGTAGATTTTATCCTGTACATCGCCGCTTGCAAAAACCCCTTCCACATTGGTTTTAGACGTTCCGGGAACAGTTTTAATGTACCCTTCTTTATCCATATCAAGCCAGTCTTTAAATATATCTGAATTAGGTTGATGGCCTATGGCTACAAAAAAACCATTAACCGGTATTTCCAGTTTTTCACCTGTTTTATTGTTCCGCACACGAACCGTGTTAACCTTGTTATCACCTAATATCTCCTCCGTTTCTGTATTGTAATATATTTTTATATTGGCCGTTTTTTTAACACGTTCCTGCATTACTTTGGATGCCTTCATTTCATCTTTACGAATGATCATATGAACCGTGCTACATAATTTACTGAGGTAGAGCGCTTCTTCGGCAGCTGTATCACCTGCCCCTACGATAGCTACTTCCTTGCCTCGAAAAAAGAACCCGTCACAAACTGCGCAGGCGCTTACTCCATACCCATTCAGGCGTTGTTCGCTTTCCAGGCCAAGCCATTTGGCAGAGGCGCCAGTAGCTATTATCACTGAGTCTGCGATGATTAATTTTTCGTCGTCTACCCATACTTTAAATGGTGGCGCAGAAAAATCAACTTTAGTTGCCAGTCCAAACCTGATATCGCTTCCCATACGAGCTGCCTGTTTTTCAAAATCCACCATCATTTCGGGTCCCTGAACGCCATTGGCATAACCCGGGTAATTCTCTACCTCTGTGGTGATAGTTAACTGGCCTCCGGGTTGAATACCCTGGTACAGTACTGGTTTGATATTAGCCCTTGAGGCATAAATAGCTGCCGTATAACCAGCAGGTCCTGAACCAATGATAAGACAATGCACTTGCTCCGTCGAATTTTCCTTCATGATTTATGTTAATGATTAATTGTTAATGGTTAATTGTTAATGGTAAATGGTGAATGAAATAAGCTAACTGTCAGTTATCCTACTCATACCTCATAGCTCACACCTCATACCTGACACCTCATACCTCACACCTATTTCGGGATGATTAATGATCTGTACTGCACCGCATAACCGCCGAAATAACCGAGAGCTCCTCCTTCTATATTTCCCAACACTTTGGTAGGGGTAGAGAAGGGATTCCCGATACTTGAATAACTGTATTCCATGGTTCGCCAGAAATCAAATAAGGTTTTATCGATATTGCAAAATTTTACGGTAACGGTATCTCCCTTATTAAAAAATGAATAGTTTTCAGGATCCAATTTAGTGTTTCTATCTATTCCGTGTTCCACTTCAACATCGTAGGTTACGCCGTCAATGACCTGGTCATCAAAAACTGAATTTAGGCCGGGTAAAAAAGCACCGTTGCCGGTTTGTGTATAAAATCTCATGTAGTTTCCATAGCCCGGCGGATCGGTTACTCTGCCCATCACAATAACCTTGTTAGTATCCGGATTTTTGGGTGAATTTTTCCACCATAACGAATCCAGTGTTTTACCTGATGGCGGAATATTGGTAAAAGAAGTATACATTTTATCAGCTAATTTTATTTGCATGGAATACGTCTTATTAAATTCGCCATTAAAACTATTGGAAAGATTCGCCGAATCAATGGAATAAAAATATATATCTTTATTAAAGGGCGTTTTAAAGGAATACTCTTTTAAAACCTGGCTTTTGGAACCATTCGAAATCGTTATAACAGCATCATGAACAAATGAGCCCAATAATATCTGCGGTGATATCTCACTAAAATAATTCAGGCTGCTGGATAGCAACACCACAGGTGGCTGGCCGGTTTCTATACTGGCATCGACCACCAGTTTAGGAGCAGATTCGTCCAGATTAAAAGTAATCGTTTTTTCGCAAGCTGTTAAAAGGGAAACACCAAAAAAAAATGCGATTAGTTTTTTCATCTATTTAAATTTACCGGTAAAACCGGACTAATTTTTATGGAACAAAAATCATACACTTTAAATAATGTGCCATATTGGCTTTAACGACTCCATTAATTAAGAAGATTACTATAAAAGAGCTACGAAATTAGCCTGCAAATCATATCAGCTATCAGCTATCGGTAAAACAATGCGACAAATAATTTCCTCCTGATAGCTGATAGCTGACCGCTGATAGCCAAGGCGTCATTTTTAAGTTCACATAACACTAATTAATAACAAATGTCTTCTTCGTTATGTTGCATAAAAATACCGGTGAAAATCACCGGCTATCGATACCTAAATTAATTAGTTTAATCAGCGTTCTACAACTCCCTCCCATCCTAAAAATCCCTGTAAAAAAAAGCCGGTGAAAAATTCACCGGCTACGTCTGGTCAAAGAATATAATTATCCTAAATATGCTTTTAATGCATTGGAATAACGGGCTTTCTGTAATCGTTTGATAGCTCTCTCCTTGATCTGGCGAATGCGTTCTTTCGTAAGGTCATATTTCTGGCCTATCTGTTCGATTGTAACACCATTCTCACCATCCAGTCCGAAATAAGCATTTACAATTTCTGCTTCTCTTGGAGAGAGTGATTTTAACACCCGGCGGATTTCATTTCTCAATGAATCCTGCATCACGTCTTCATCTGTTTCATCCCCACCTTCCAGTAAATCTCCCATGGCAACATCTTCTGCTTCGTGTACCGGGGCATCTAATGAGCTGTGACGGGTATTACTTTGGAAAATATTGTTAATTTCGGTTTCACTCATTTCCAGGATCTCGGCTAACTCTTCCGTAGAAGGTTCTCTTTCATGTTCCTGCTCAAAAGCCATATAGGCTTTATTAGCTTTGTTGTAGGTGCCAATTTTATTTTGAGGCAGGCGGACTAAACGTCCCTGCTCTGCCAAAGCCTGTAAAATGGATTGGCGAATCCACCATACTGCGTAAGAAATAAATTTAAATCCTTTAGTTTCATCAAAGCGTTGTGCAGCCTTGATCAATCCGAGGTTGCCCTCGTTAATAAGATCACTTAATGATAACCCCTGGTGTTGGTACTGTTTTGCCACAGAAACCACGAAACGTAAATTGGCCTGAACCAATTTGTCGAGTGCTCTCTGGTCGCCCATTTTGATGCGCTGTGCTAAAACGGTTTCCTCTTCTGGAGTGATCATTGAAATCTTCGAAATTTCTTGTAGATACTTTTCAACCGCTTGTGAATCGCGGTTGGTAATCTGCGTAGCAATTTTAAGTTGCCTCATGCCTTTCTGAATTTGGTAATAGAATAACGTTTAAAAAACACATTTGTTTCCCTGCTTTGCAAACAATGTGTTAATCTGGAAGTATCGCCGGAATATAATACAAAATTACTTCCTAAAATCTGAAGTTCATAGCTTTTAGCAATAAAACACCTAAGAGAATTTGATAATAAGGGTAATTATTACACTAATACATTAAAACACTTATGTTTTGTTTAAGTCTGGTAGTTAATTCATCAAACATTGCAATCGATCTTTTCATAAAAATTTATTAAAAAAAATATTTGCATAACTAGATATTTAGTTATACGTTTACATAACTAAATATTTAGTTATGATAAAAACACTTACAAAAGCAGAAGAGCAGATCATGCAGGTGCTTTGGAAACTGGGACAAGGGTATCTAAAAGACATCCTGGAATTGTGTCCCGAGCCAAAGCTTCACTCCAATACCATTGCCACTTTGTTAAAAATATTGGTAGAAAAAGGGTTTGTTGAGTACGATGTGCAGGGAAGGAACAACATCTATCGCGCAAAAATAAGTAAGGAAGAATATGGACAAAACAGCATTCATCAACTGGTAAAAGGATATTTTGAGGGTTCGCCCGCCAAGTTAGTATCGCATTTCGTGGCAGGAAACAAATTAAGCCAGCAGGAACTGGATGAATTGCTCACACAAATTAAATCATCTAAAAATCGTGGCAAATGATACTGCTTATCTATCTGCTAAAAATGGTAACATGCTCCGCTTTATTTTATGGATATTATTTTTTCTTTCTTCGAAATAAACAGATGCACCAGTACAATAGGTTTTATATTCTTATAAGTATAACCTTATCCATCGTTCTGCCATTAATTAAATTACCCTTGTTGTCAACAGGTAATGATAGAACGATTGCTAATACGCTTCATGGTATTGCTTTTGGTGGCTGGGAAAACGAAATTGTTGTTACCGGGCAACAAGGCTTTCTTAATTCAATTATTAGTAAGCAGAACATAATTATTTCTGTATATATAGCCGGCCTGCTGTTTACAATTTACCCGGTAATAAAATCCCTGGTATATATAAGGTTGCTATCATCAAAACATAAAGCTAAAGAATTCGATAACATCCAGTTTTATGATACGGCTGAACCCGGCACCCCATTTTCCTTTTTCAACACCATATTCTGGAATAATAATATCTCTATAGAAACGGAAGAAGGACAACAAATATTCAGGCATGAGTTATTTCACATCAGGCAAAAACATAGTTATGATATTTCATTCATGCAACTTGCCTGCTCCCTTTTGTGGATTAACCCGTTTTTTTACCTGATGAATAAAGAGCTGCGGGCTATTCATGAATTTCTTGCCGATGAACATGCTGCTTCAAACGCAGATAAACACCGCTACGCGGAATTGCTGGTGCTGCAGGCTGTCTCATCGAAGCAAATTTTAATTTCCAATCAATTTTTTTATAACCAAATTAAACGAAGAATTACCATGATTTTACAAAACAATAATACCCGGTATAGTTATATTAGAAAGGCAATGGCAGTGCCTGTTGTGCTGTTGATATTTTGCGCCTGCTCAGTGAAAAACAAGGATGATGAACATCTTTTAAAGGCTCCGCAGACGATGACGTCCCCTACAAAGGAAAACAAGCAAGTATTACCAGCACCAACTAACAACGAGATTTTTACCAAAGTGGAAATTGAATCATCCTACCCAAATGGTGCAAAAGGCTGGATGCAGTACCTGAATAAAAACTTTAAATATCCACAAGAAGCGCAAGAGAAAGAGAGCCAGGGCACTGTATTGGTGAGATTTATCGTGGGAAGAGATGGTAGTATAAGCGATATTGAAACTATACAGGGGAAAAAAATAGATGCGTCCGGGATGCGCAGTAACGCTAACTACAGCACTGATGAATCACTAAATAAAGAAGCCATAAGAATGATAGCCGAAAGTGGCCAGTGGTTACCGGCGATACAGAATGGTCATACGGTAACTTCGTTTAAAATACAACCGATTACATTTAAACTTGAAGCGGAATAACGGGCAGGATTACCCGAATTTAATCCGGGGATTGTCTTAAGCAGAATTCACAGAATTAGCAGAATTAGCAGAATTTAAATAAAACAAAATCATGTAACCAATATTAACTATAATTACAAGAACCTCCATTCTACAATCCTAAAATTCCGCTAATTCTGTGTATTCTGCTAATAGACGATTTCCTCCCCTCCCTGTTTCAACACCAATTCTTTTTTATGATATGCCTCTACCCTGCCTATTATTTGCGCATCCATATTAAAGGACTTTGACAAAGCGATAATTTCTTCGGCAGCATCTACCTCGGTAAAAATCTCCAACCGGTGGCCCATGTTAAAAACCTGGTACATTTCCCGGTTGTCTGATCCGGAAGCTTGTTGAATGATCCTGAATATAACCGGCGGTTCAAATAAATTATCTTTAATGATACGGAAATTGCCCGGCAGGTATTTCATACACTTGGTTTGTCCGCCACCACTGCAATGGATTAGCCCGGTTACCTGGTCAAAATGTTCTTCCAGCAATACTTTCATAAAGGGAGCATAGGTTCTTGTTGCACTTAATAGCAGATTGCCGATAGTGGCTGGCGGATATCCGTCTATATTAATGGTATCGGTAAGTTTATGTGCCCCTATGTATACTACTTCTTCCTTTAAAGAATTATCATACGATTCGCGGAAGGCGGCGGCATAACTTTTATCCAGCACATCATGGCGGGCACTTGTTAATCCATTGCTGCCGATGCCGCTGTTATAAACGGATTCATAGGTGGATTTACCGGAACTTGAAATTCCTAAAATTACATTTCCCACCTCTATTTTTTCATTGGTAATTAATTTGTTTTTTGGCCACCTGGCCGTCATGGTACCATTTACGGCAATTGTTCTTACCACATCTCCTACATCGGCTGTTTCGCCGCCAAGGTATTGGATGTTAATACCAAAGGTTTTCAACTGGTTAAAAAAATCCTGTGAACCGTTAATGATTACTTCCAGTATTTCGGCCGGGATCAATCTTTTATTCCTGTCTATAGTGGAAGAAAAAAGCAGGTTGTCATAGATACCAACGCATAACAAATCATCGAGGTTCATGGCGATAGCGTCTTGTGCTATGCCTCTCCATACACTGATATCACCGGTTTGCTTCCAGTATAAATAAGCAAGGATACTTTTAGTTCCGGCACCATCGGCATGCATAAGGTTCACCCAATCTGTGTCGCCAACAAGGTAATCAGCATATATTTTACAAAATGCATAAGGAAATAACCCTTTATCTAATTTTTCTGTGGCCTTATGTACATCCTCTTTTTGAGCAGAAACACCACGTTGAGAATAGAGAGACATTTATAATTGTGAATTTAAGCGTTAGTGAAATAAGTAAATGTATAATGTCAGGTGTGCAGGAGGATACTAAAACAGTTGATAACGCAAACAATTACTACCGCAGGAACCCTTCCATTGAGCCACAAAAATACTAAGGAGCGTTGATAAATGATAATGAGTTTTTAAACTACTTTTGCAGCACTTTAACAAATTTTAAAAGACCAGGTATTGCTGGGGATAACAGCTAAGTGATTACAGTAATGCCTTTTATACGTGATGATGAACGTTCATACAGACATAACAAGATTAGCATCCTTTCGTAACGCTGTGCTTACTATCGGCACATTTGATGGCGTACACCTGGGTCACCATCAGATCATTGATCAGCTCAGGGAAGAGGCACGCAAGGTAAATGGCGAAACTGTTATTATAACCTTTTATCCGCATCCCCGGCAAGTTGTAAGAGCTGCTTCTTCTCCTTTATACCTTATCAATACGCCCCAGGAAAAACGTGATTTGCTGGAAGCCTGTGGGATAGACCACCTGGTAATCGTTCCCTTCACGCAATCTTTTGCCAACCAAAGTGCCGAGGAGTATGTAGAGAATTTTTTGATAGCGCTTTGCCATCCCCATACACTGATCATTGGTTATGACCACCGCTTTGGGCACGGACGAACGGGTGATTTTCATTTGCTGGAAACATATGCGTCAAAACAGGCATTTCATTTAATTGAAATACCACAGCACCTGTTGCATGAATCAGCCATTAGCTCTACACGCATCCGGGAAAATCTGTTGTCGGGTAACCTCCAGGAAGCCAATGAATTATTAGGATATGCCTATTTTTTTGAAGGAACGGTTGTAGAAGGTAATAAACTTGGAAGAACTTTGGGGTATCCCACGGCTAATCTACAGATCAACAGTGAAGAGAAGCTGGTGCCATGTAATGGCGTTTATGCAGTATGGGCGATTATTAAAGACTCCGATAATGATGCAACCAGATATAAAGGCATGATGAATATTGGTGTACGGCCTACCGTAGATGGTACCAGGCGGGCAATAGAAGTAAACTTGTTTGATTTTGATGAAGATATTTATGGTAAAACCATGCGGGTTCACCTCAAGAAACATTTACGGGACGAACAAAAGTTTAATGACCTTGAAGCCTTGAAAGAACAACTAGCAAAAGACAAGGTCGATGCTTTAAGCGTTCTCTGACGGTCGATAACCTCAGCTTATAATCTTGAACGCGAGTTCTTTCATCAGGGAACCCCCACCTGTACCGGTATCGTTAATTCCAACACTTTTGAGATTATATTCATGTAACAATAGGAGCGCTCTCTCAATACCCTCATATCCATATTGTTTTGCACTATTAATATGTTGTTGAAACACTCCATTATTACTTTCTATGGAATCATTCCTGCCTATAAAACTGAAAGCGATAAAGCATTTACTAAAATAGCCATAAAGAAATACAAGTACATAATGAATGGGATAGGCTTTGGGATTCGATTCAAAATATTGAATGATAAGTATCGCTTTGGAAAGATCTTTTTTTGCGAAGGCGTTCTGTAATTCAAAAACATTGTATTCCTTACTGATACCTACATATTTTTCAATATCGTCGTCGGTAATATTTTTTCGTTCACCAAGGTTTATCAAAAGCTTTTCAATTTCATTTTCTATGCGATTCAAGTCGTTGCCTATGTGTTCTACTACTAAAGCCAACGCTTTAGTAGTAATTCCATAACCTTTTGCTTTCACTAAATTACTTGCCCATTCGGAAAGTTGATAATCCGGTAACTTCTTAGTGGTAAGAACCTCTATACCTTTTTTTTCTTTTAGGAGTCTGCCTAAAGCTGTTCTACCATCAACCTTTTTTTCCTTAAATGCGATCACAAAAATGGTAGATGCCAGTGGTTGTGATATATAATTTACAAGCTTATCTATATCTTTCATAAGCTGCGCTTCCTTCAGTAATACTACTTGTTTATCCGCAAACATGGGATACCGGCAACAGGCGTTCACAACGTCAGGCCAATTGGCATCCCGTCCATAAAATACTGTTAAATTAAAGCTAGCTTCCCCTTCCGGTAAAATATTGTGCTCGGCGTAATTGATTATCTTGTTTATAAAGTACTCTTCGTCGCCATCAATCCAATACACTTGTTTGTAAATCTTTTTCTCCCAACTGCTTATAATTGTTTCTAATGACATAGTATTAACAAATCCATGCAATATTAATTAAATTCAAAATAGATATGTGTAATTTTGCTGTATGTTAAGCTAACAGGCATTTTTTGCTATTAATACCCGTTTAAACGAACGAACCCGTCTTCCCTATTTTGATTTTTGCTTCACTGTTAGAATTTCCACTGTGGAATTGACAGGGAAATTGGCATGGTTTTGGAAAATGCCTTAAATATCCTCAGTGAAAATGTAATTCTTATTCACTTTATTAATTTTTATAAAATCAAACAACAATGAGTACTACTAATTATCCTTCAGCAACATCACCAAACGATCCACCGAAAAAAGATTATCGTGGCCTGATTATAGGTTTGCTGGTGATAGGCCTATTAGGCACCTGGGGTTACCTTCTATACAATACTAACAAACAACAGGAGGTAATTCAAACCAACCAACAACAAATAGCCAAAGTATCGGATGAAAAGAGCGATCTGCAGAAAAATTTTGATGCAACATTGGTTCGCCTGGATTCGATAAGTGGAAATAACAATGAACTACAGGGCAAATTAGCCTCCCGTACCAGTGAAATATCAAAAATGAAAGTTGAGATCCGCAGCATTCTTAACAAGAAAAATGCAACAGCGGCTGAACTGGCAAGAGCTCAGACTTTAATTACTGAATTAAATGTCAAATTGAATAACCTGGAAGAAGAAGTTGCAAAACTTACCCAGGAGAATCAAACTCTTAGCACTGAAAAAGTTACATTAACGCACGAAAAAGAGCAACTTAGTACTGACCTTCAGACAACGTCCACTGCAAAGCAGGAGTTAGAAAAGAAAGTGGATGTCGCTTCTACGCTGAATGCTTCCAATATCGCTATTACTCCTGTTAACGAAAGAAAGAACGGAAAAGAAAAAGTTACCGCTACCGCTAAAAGAGTAGATAAACTGGTGATTTCTTTCGATGTTGATAACCGCATTGCCCAGTCAGGTCAAACAGATGTGTTTGTTTGTATAACTTCTCCTGATGGAAAAGCAGTATCAGTGCCTGCTTTAGGATCCGGTACCTTCACTACCCGTGAAGAAGGTGACAAGGTTTTTACTTCCAAAGTATCTGTTGATATCGAAGCTGGAAAACGCAAAGTTGTTCAATTCCCATGGAAACAAAACAGTGATTTCCAGAAAGGCAATTATAAAATTGAAATCTATCACAACGGATTCAAAATTGGTGAAGGTGTTAAAGAACTTAAAAAGGGTGGCTTGTTTAGCTAATTTAATCAAGACATTCAATTATTCATATCCTTTAGATTAACCGGGCTTTCTATAATCACTAAAAGAGGTTGTCTCAAAAGTAACATTTTGAGCAGCCTCTTTTTTAATGATAATTATTAATGGGTAATTATTAATGGGTACCTTCCAGCGCTCAATAATTAATTAACCATTAACCATTAACCATTAACCATTAACCATTAACCATTAACCATTAACCATTAACCATTAACCATTAACCATTAACCATTATAAAAGCGCTCTAAGCGAGGCCCTTCCTACATGTATCATCTTTGTATCTCCGGGTTTTCTTCCTTCGTACTGGATCGTCATTTCAAGGTTGTTTGACAATCGCTTGGTTATGTCGATGTTCCATAGATAATTTTTTCCAGGTAATAAACCGTCTAACATAATGTAGCCGACCGTGCTGTTGCTGTTAACCGTTTGATTCTTCCGGCTTCTGAAATCAATTGTACTGTAGGTGAATTTTGCGAGAATTGAACTGCTTTGTAAAATATTGTACTTGATCTCTGAGTTGATTGCGTGTGATTGATACACTTCGAGATCATTCACTTCATTTTTTTTATCGGTAAATTTGTACCCTGTTACCAGCCTGAAGTTGCCGCCTTTTGTATAACTCAGCCGTGGTTCCAGGGAGTAAATGTTCAGGTAGTAATTGCGGTTATCAAATTTTACGTTAGACGTCGACAACGAGCTTATGCCCTTCCTAAGATCCAGGTCTGCCGATAAAGATTTCATGAAATTTAATCTTCCCCTCATGGACCATTCATCAAACCTGCGGCTTTCATAACCATATGTAAGTAAAGCCTTTCCCCTGTTTCGCGAGTTATTAAGATCAATGCCCCAGCGAGTGCTAAACCGGTTGAATGAGAAAGAATTTATAAGAATGGAGTTTAGAGAAACAAGTGCGGTATCGTTTAGTGTATTGCTAAAGGGATTTAACTGGATGATCCCTTTCGCAATTTCTTTTTTGAATAACTGTAACGAGGACTGGTAATTTATTTTAGTCAGCAACTTTTTAATCCCGGTGGCCTTGTAAATATCTATAATAGTTCTGGGATTCAGGCTGAGGCTGTAATTAAACGTATTGTAGTTAGCCTTTATAAATTCATTACTGGGAGTATATATGCGGATATATTTTGCCTGGTCCTGGAACTGCGCCACTTCAAATTCGTTCAGGCTTTGGATACCATTGTTATCGTAATCAATCCATGTATAATGACCCTGTCCTGCGGGCACTTCCAAAAATGTAAAATCTTTTTTCTGTTCCTGCCCTGCTCCAACTTCATATAAAATATTTCCGGCTAATAGTCCTTTCCATTCATTCACCTGGTATTCCGCCCGACCTAGCAAACTCTGATCGGCGCTTTGTGAACTGATCGCTTTTTGCACTATATCTAATTCGCGGTAGGTAACGTTCATACGAAACTGATGGTGTTCATTCTTAAGTAATTCAGAGGAGAGGTTGATATTCTGGCTCCGGTCTGCCTTTACAAGATCTTTAGCCAGCGGGTATTTATTAGTTCTTGTAAACCAGGTAATGCCCCACTTGTTTAATTTTCTTTCGGAAGATTTTAAGTAGACCTGAAATGTTTGAAAATCAAAGCTTGCCAGTGTAACGCTATCCGTTGATTTATTATGAACTTCATTGTGTTCTACTATAAATGAAGAACCAATTACGTAATTCTTTAACCAGCTCAATTCGCGCGAAACGTCGATGGTAGGCCGCAAAAAATAACCTTTCTCAGTTTTACTATTAAGGTTCGTTAAATTAAACTGGTTATTAAAACGCCATCCTTTTACCTGCTGCAGTTGGTTAATGCTATTGCGAAATCCTATAAATTCGCTACCCCGCTGGTAACTTACAAACTGGTATTTTAATGCATTTTTTTCCGCGTCAGATAATTGAACAGAAGCATTGTATATAGTTTCATTCGCGGGCTGAACTATATATGGCAAACCCCAATCACGTGTAAATTCAACGTTTCGCAATCTTTCAAGAGGTTTAAATTTTGCATCTACATATTCGTACCCGCCTTCTGTTACTAATTGTTTAGTCTTTGTTGCAGCGCCAATACGACGTATATTTTTCAATTGAATTTTTAAAGCATTGCCTTTGTCATTGTTTTTATCTGACTGAGAAAAGGTATTTACATTATAATTACTGTACCCAAATTCAGTGCTTACAGATGTGTTTTTGCTGATAGCATAATCTATTCCAAAACTGGCTACCTGTTGCTTTCTGGGAGCCACCAGGAACGTTGTTGCGGTAAACCTTCCCTGCTTAACACCATTCAATGGCGCTATCCATTTATACACTTTGCCATTTACTGCACTTAAATCAGGCATGTAATCTCCATTATTCTGGCCTACTTCAAAAAAAGAAACATTAAACAAAGCACTGTCCGGGTTAGTGGAATAAACGAAAATGGTATCTCTTATTACAATTCCATTGTAACTGGTATCTATTTTTTTATAGAGAATTTTACCTATGGAAAAAGTATCCCGGGAGGCAACCGGGTAGAATGCGTTATTTACACTATCTCCCAGTTTATTTAGAAACAGCTTTTGTGCCGGATCCAACGTTTGGTTAATGGGTGAATTGCGCGCATCACCATTATTAAATATGCTAAACCGAACTTTTAGACGTTCATTGAAATTCATTTCATCCGAAAAATAAATATTGGTATTTAGATAATTTCTGTCAGCATATTCAAACTCAACCTGGATGCGGCTATCTTTGGTGATCATTCGTTTGGGGGTGAAGCTGATTTCAGCCGTGTTATAGTTGATCACATAATCCTGGTCCTCTCCCCGCTGCATGGGTTGCCCGTCAATAAAAACTCTTTCTGTGTTTGCCAATACTACAAAAAACAACTCGTTATTAGCACCGGTTAAGCGATATGGGCCCTGGTTGCCTTCCTGTCCCTGGAATATATTGCGGGTAAATTTTCCTTTGGCAATAGACCCGCTGACAAGTGCCGCATTATTTATTCCCGTTGCGATAAGTGTATTGGTTTCGAAAGCAGCACCCTGCAACCTTTTATAAAAATTCAGAAAATAATTTTTATCCTGGCGCAAATCGATATCACCCAGGCTTAACTTCCAGTTTCGTTTTTTAAACTGGAGAAAGATGCGGTCGAATTCATTGAGTTGTTGAGTGGTTCCATCAGGCTGTATGGGAATATTGTTGTCGGTAATTGCTGCCGACATTTCAATGCTATCTGCCAGGAACCCGTTCATCTGCAGGTTAAGATTTGACGTGACTACTACATCCTGGCTGTTGCCAAAAGAGATACCCCGTCCGAAACTTCCGTTATAATTTATGTTTCCGAAGTTAAAAAAACGATCATCTTTTTGATCCTGGCCAGCATATATTGTTGGATTAAGGAGAAAGTTATTGCTAATACTATCGAAGTTCAAACGCCTGGTAACTGCGTTTAGTTTCATAGGGAAAACACGGTAGCTGACACTGATGCTATCAAATGGCAAAACGTGTTTCCAGGTGAGGCGGGCATTTACAAAATCGATGGTATAACCTGATTCGGGAATTCCTGTTATTGAGAACGTGTTAGGAATAATACTAAGGGTGTCCAGTTCTATATTTGTTGTTTTTGCTGATATCAGTTTCTTCCGGAAGTTAGAGGCATCTTTATCTTTCACTGGAGCCTGTGCCCATGAATAAAAGGATATACTTAGTAAAAAATATATTAAGGCGGGTTTTATAGTTTAAAGTTTGAATTTCAAAGTTTAAAGTTAGTTGGATAGTTTGAGAGTTTGATGTTTGAGAATTGTTGGTTTGGGAGGAGTGGATAATCAAGTGTAATTGTGGTAGATCGCAGACAGTATATGAATTGTGATAGAAATATCTCTTAGTGATATTTCTATCTTCCCCTCCTTTTTTAAGGAAGGGAAGATAGAACACGCACCTCTAAGATTTACTTACTTTTAACCTTATCACGAATACATGTCTTCCCGCATCTGCCTAACGCGGTCGTCGGCGAGGTATTCATCGAAGGTCATGAGGCGGTCGATAATTCCTTTGGGAGTTAGTTCAATAACGCGGTTGGCAACGGTTTGCATAAAAGTATGGTCATGAGAGGTTAGCAGCACTACTCCTTTGAAATTCACCATACTTTCATTAAAAGCCTGTATACTTTCCAAATCCAGGTGATTCGTTGGTTCGTCGAGGATAACGAGGTTGGGATTTTGTAACATCATCCTGCTGATCATACATCGCACTTTTTCACCGCCGCTTAAAACGCCTACTTTTTTAAAGGTTTCGTCGCCACTGAATAACATTTTACCCAGGAATCCCCGCAGGAATGGCTCATCAACATCCGTAACAGTTGGCGGCACGTATTGGCGTAACCAATCCATCAGGTTAATGCCCGGATCCTGGAAAAATTGCGTGTTATCATTGGGCAGGTATGCTTTCGTAATAGTGGTGCCCCATTCAAATTTTCCACCGTCGGCTTTTAATTCACCGTTGATGATCTCAAAAAAAGTGGTTAACGCAAAATGGTCACGCGAGAAGAAGGCGATCTTATCACCCTTGTTAATAGAAAAATTTACATCTTTAAACAATACCCTGCCATCGATGGATTTCTGTAGCTTTTCTATATTCAATACCTGGTTACCGACTTCACGTTCCTGTTTAAAGATGATGCCGGGGTATTTGCGGTTGGAAGGCTGTATATCTTCTATAACGAGTTTCTCTAATGCTTTTTTACGCGCTGTTGCCTGCTTTGATTTGGAGGCATTAGCGCTAAAGCGTGCAATAAAGTCGAGCAGGTCTTTTCGTTTGTCTTCCGTCTTTTTATTTTTGTCAGTCATCTGCCGGGAGGCCAGCTGACTGCTTTCATACCAGAATGTATAGTTACCGGAATATATCTTGATTTTATGACGATCCACATCAGCCACATGAGTGCAAACAGAATCAAGGAAGTGACGATCATGCGAAACAACGATCACAACGTTTTCGAAGTCGCCTAAAAATCCTTCCAGCCAGTTGATTGTTTCCACATCAAGGTCATTGGTAGGCTCATCCAGGATCAGGATATCCGGGTTTCCAAATAAAGCCTGCGCCAGCAATACCCGAATTTTCATGGGGCCATGCAGTTCTTTGAGCGGGGTTTGGTGTAATTCCTCCGCTACACCTAATTCGCTGAGGAGCGTCGCCGCATCACTTTCTGCGGTATATCCACCCATTTCGCCAAATTCCGCTTCCAGCTCACCGGCGCGCATGCCGTCTTCTTCTGTAAAATCGGCTAGCGCGTAAATAGTATCCCGTTCTTTACTTATCTCCCACATTTTTTTGTGGCCCATCATTACGGTATGTAATACAGAATATTCATCAAACTCAAAGTGGTTTTGGCTTAAAACCGCCATGCGTTCGCCGGGGGTAATATCCACAGAACCTTTGTTAGGTTCTATTTCACCGGAAAGTATTTTGAGAAAGGTAGATTTGCCGGCCCCGTTTGCGCCAATGACGCCGTAACAATTACCCTTGTTGAAAGCGAGATTCACTTCATCGAACAACACCCGTTTTCCGAATGATAGTGTAACATTATTCACTGAAATCATACAACCCTGAATTTTATAACCCGGCAAGACGTAGATGCCTGCAGGGTTGATTTTTGAAGCTGCAAATGTACGTAATTCAGGAATGAAAAGCGGAAGGTTTGGTATTTAGTATTTTTTAATGTCTGAATGATGCCAGGCCTTCCAATTCTAAAAGGAACGCATATTCCCTGGCTACTTCTTTTAAATAATCAAACCTGCCGGAGGCGCCACCATGACCAGCCTCCATATTGATATGAAAAAGTAGAACGTTACTATCTGATTTATGAGCACGCATGGCCGCCACCCATTTGGCCGGTTCAAAATATTGGACCTGGCTATCATTCAAACCTGTAGTCACAAGCATATTCGGGTAATTCTGCCTGATATTATCATACGGAGAATAGGTTTTCATGTAATCGTATGCTTCTTTATTTTTGGGATTCCCCCACTCATCAAATTCATTAGTAGTTAACGGGATGCTTTCATCGAGCATAGTGGTTATAACGTCTACAAAAGGCACCGCCGCAATAATGCCATGCCAGAGATCAGGCCTTATAGTTGCCACTGCCCCCATTAACAGGCCACCTGCGCTACCACCCATGGCGTACAAGTGTTCCCTGGAAGTATATTGTTCAAGTAGCAGGTATTCTGCACAATCTATAAAGTCGGTAAAGCTATTTTTCTTTTTCATTAACTTACCATCTTCGTACCATGCACGGCCCATCTCCTGTCCGCCGCGTACATGGGCAATGGCGAAGGCAAATCCCCTGTTTAACAGGCTTAGCCTTGCAGAGGAAAATGATGCGTCCATACTCATTCCATACGAGCCATATCCATAAAGTAATAGCGGCGCAGTGCCATGCTTTTGAAATCCCGCTTTATAAACAATTGAAATGGGGATCCTGGTTTCGTCAATGGCGGTAGCAAACAGTCTTTCTGTTATGTATTCTTTTATATCATATCCGCCAACCACTTCCTGTTGCTTCAATAATACTTTTTCCCTGGTATCCATATTATAGTCATAGGTAGAAGCCGGAGTGGTTAATGAAGTATAATGAAACCGAAGATTTGTTGTATTAAATTCGAGATTGGCACCCATTAACGCGGTATAAGCTGGTTCATTAAATTCAAGGTAATGTTCATTATCATTTTGTGCGTTATTGATACGAATATGCAAGAGGCCCTGGCTGCGTTCGGTGATTACAAGGTGATTATTGAATGGCTCGGCATCCTGCAATAATACATCGGACCGGTGCGCTATTTTTTCTTTCCAGTTTTCGCGGGAAGTGTTATCCAATGCGGTTTCCATCAGCCGGAAGTTTTTGGCATGCCAGTTAGTCAACACTATAAATGAGTGTCCCGAATGTTCAACTTCATACAACATATCTTTTACCCGTGGCTGAAAAATGCGGTAGGGGGTATCCGGATTGTCTGCATCTATTATCCTGATCTCGGTTGATAAAGTAGCTGATGAAGTTATCAGGATATATTTCCTGGATCTTGTTTTGCTTACACCGATATAATTGGATTTATCCATTTCTTCATATACCAACAAATCATTGTTACTATCGTCGCCCAGCCTGTGCTTTTTTATTTTTTCCGATAACAAAGTCACCGGGTTTGTTTCCGCGTAAAAAAGGGTTTTATTGTCATTGGCCCAAACAGAACTGCCCAGGGTCGGGAATATTTTATCAGTGAATAATTCGCCGGTTTCGAGGTTTTTAATATGGATGGTGTATTGACGACGGCCCGTAGTATCCATTCCAAAAGCAAGCAACCGGTTATCGAGACTGATATTAAATCCATTCACAGAGAGATAGGCATGCTTTTCCCCCATTTCATCTACATCCAGCAAAATTTCTTCAGGGGCATCCGGGAGTTGCTTTTTGCGACAGTATTTGTAATATTGTTTGCCTTCTTCTGATCGCGTGTAATAATTGTAACCGTTTTTGAATACCGGAACGGATTCATCTTTTTCCTTAATTCGCCCCTTCATTTCAAGAAATAGCTGTTCCTGCAATTGTTTTGTCCCAGCCATAACAGCGTCCAGGTAGTCATTCTCGGCTTTCAGGTACTCGAGTGTTTTAGGATTTTCTTTTTCCCTTAACCAGTAATAGTTATCGATTCGTGTATCGCCATGAATGGTAAGTTCCTTTGGAATCTTTTCCACGGCTGGTGGTTTGGTCTTCAATCGTTCGGGCCATTTTTCCATATTAATATATTACTCTAATTAACCCACAGGTTTTTATTTGGCATGATTACGTAAAAGATAATGGGTTTTAAAAGAAGTGTACATCACTTAGAAAGGCTTTTCTATTTCTGCCAGCAACTCTTTAATATCCAGGGGATCAACAGTAAGTCGAATATTAAATGCTTCATCAAATTTCCATTCTTCTTTTGGACGATCCCAGTATAATTCCACTCCGTTTTTATCGGGATCATCCAGGTAAATGGCTTCAGACACACCATGATCCGAGGCGCCTGTTAGCGGGTATTCAGCGTCAATTAATCGTTTTAATATAATAGCCAGATCTCTCCTGGTTGGATATACAATAGCTGTATGATAAAGCCCGCAGGAATTCACCGGTGCCGGCGGTGCATTTTTACTGTGCCAGGTGTTTAAGCCTATATGGTGATGATAACCTCCAGCAGAAATAAATAGGGCAGAGTCTCCATATCGTCCTGTTATTTCAAATCCCAAAAGATCACAATAAAATTCAGCAGCCTTCTCAACATCAGATACTTTCAGATGCACATGCCCAATGTGTGTACTTGCGGGGATTTTGTAATTACTCATTAAAATGGTTAATAAATAATGATTAATGGTTAATTGTTAATTGTTAATTCTAAATACATAGACTTTTCTTCTATTTAAGATCTATAGTAAGAGAATGAATGACGTATTTTCATAAGCCTGATATTAAAACCACCAACAATTAATTCTACTTTGACAAGTTATGAAGTGTTCTGATGATTCTGTTGCATCTCAGTGTAACAAATATATTTCACAAAGTGACACAGAGGGCCTCCGTGTATCTCCGTGAACCTCCGTGCACCTCTGTGTAACAAATATCTTTCGCAGCCTTAAAGACTGTTCGAAACTGAATGGTCACTTGTTCGTAATTGAAAAATTATCTATTCGCAAGTAGTTCTATAGAGTAGATTACCGCTCCGGTATCGTAAATATGAATATGCCTAATACCTTCAACCGATAACAAAAATCCTGTTTGACTTGTCAAAGTAGAATTAACCATTAACCATTAACCATTACTCGCTTATTTTCCGAATCTGATCCCAAACGTGTTTTTCTTCTTTTTTGGTGGCGATCTCTTTGGTAAGAGCAATTTTATAATAATCCAGGGCTTTTGTTGTTTGGCCT